>DGDO01000106.1:0-5412 GCA_002385475.1 Candidatus Sordicultor fermentans
GATTAAAAGTCCGGTGCTCTACCTTCTGAGCTAACGGCCCACTCTTCAGCGCTTGACAATATATCCTAAAGCTACCTTTTTGTCAACAGCGTTATTATTCTACCAGAAGAGAAGATGAATTTAAAGCTCTGTGAAGAAAATTTTGCAATTCTCAGCGTATTTAAGGCATAACCTCCATACTTGGTGAGTCTCGATATAGAATACGGGAAACATTATTTCGTCCTTCTTTTAATCAGGGTATGGGGATTTTCCAAACAGCTCTCCCACTTCTTGACAATTCTATGAAAAGCGCTTAATCTATTCTTAGATGGTTAATACCACTTAATATTCTTACTTAAGAATATAAAATTAAGGAGGAGAAGTGATTATTTTGGAGCAGAAATTAAATCGCAAGATACCAGTTCCCCTTTATTACCAGCTGAAAGAAATCATAAAAGAAGAAATTGAGGAAGGTAAGCTCAAGCCTGGAGATCCGATTCCTTCGGAAAGAGAACTTTCTGAAAAATATGGAATCAGTCGCCCGACAGTTAGACAGGCTTTGAAGGAATTAGTGTATGAGGGCTGGCTAACAAGAGAAAAAGGAAGAGGGACTTTTATCTCTAAGCCGAAGATTGATTATGGTTTTATCCAGCACTTTACCACTTTTTATGATGATATGGTGGAAAAAGGTTATTCACTACGTACTGTTATCCTTAATAAGGAAATTCGGAAAGCAGGAAAAGAAATTGCCCGGTTTCTCCAAATAGGGGAAGACGAGGAAATTATTTTTATCGATCGACTGCGATTTATTGAAGATGAGCCAATAGTAAGAGTTAATAATCATATCCCTTTAGCTCTCTGCCCGGCGTTGGTGGAAGAAGACTTAACCGATCAATCTCTCTATCGTATCATGACGGAAAAATATGGTCTCAAGCCCTATCGAGCAGAAATAAGCCTGGAGCCCATCGTAGCCAATGAAGTAGACTCTGAGCTTCTGGATATTGAGAAGGGGGCCCCTATGCTTCTCATGGAAAATGTTACTTTTACCGAAGAAGGGCAAATAATCGATTTCTTCCGTTCCCGATTTAGGGGGGATAAAGGAAAGGTCAGAGTGAACGTATATAAGGAGAGGTAAAAAGCATTTTAGCTAATCCCTCTATGCAGTAAAGGGGAACCGAGAAGCAGCTTGAGCATCAGGAATTAATATAGATAGAGTAAAAATTGTGGTTTACAGAGGTATAGTTATTTGTTTTTTTCCAGGAGGAGCTGAAGCATACTTAAAGCTTGAAGGAAAAAGAAGGAAGAATTGTAACTAATAAATAAATTGAGAAGGAGTGATTCTTCATTGAATAAGCTTCGTTTTGTTTTGGTAGGAGCAGGAAGAGCAGGTATGGTTCATGGCCAAAATTTGGTTCATTACATCCCCGAAGGAGAGCTAAAGGCTGTAGTAGACGTAGATTTAAAGAGGGCCGAAGAGACCAGCGCAAGCCTGGGGGTTAAATCTTTTTACTCCACTTTGGATGAGGCTCTGGAAAAGGAAGATTGTGACGCCGTTTGTATTGCTTCTTTAACTTTTACTCATCGGGAAATGATAGAAAAGGCGGCAGGAGCTAAAAAGCACATTTTCTGTGAAAAACCTCTGGCTCAAAGTTTAGAGGAAGCAGAAAAAATTCAGGAAGCTGTGGAAAAAGCTGGTGTAAAGTTCCAGATCGGTTTTATGCGCCGATATGACCCGGGGATACGGAGAGCATGGGAGATGGTGAGAGAGGGGAAAATCGGAGATATAGTTCTCATTAAATCTACTGGTCGAGGCCCGGGCCTTCCTGCTCCCTGGATTTTTGATAGAGAAAAAAGCGGAGGGATGTTGGCTGAAGTTTCCTCTCATGATATAGATTCAGTTTTGTGGTTTGTTGACAAAAAGCCTCATCACCTCCACCTGGAAGCTAAGAATTTCAAAGGACAAGAAATAAGAGAAGAGTTTCCCGATTTTTACGATCACTATGTTTTAACTATGAGTTTTGTTGAGGGGCCTTTAGGAATGATAGATGGAGGGTGTCCGGTAGGTTATGCCTATGATGCCCGGATAGAGATTTTAGGAACAGAAGGAATGATTAAAGTAGGAGAAACAGAAGCAAGGGGTCCAGTTCTTTATACTTCGGATAAAAAATCCTGGCGGGATAATCAATCCAGTTGGCGGGATCGTTTTCGGGAAGGATACCTGGAGGAAATGAAGTCTTTTATCCGTTCTGTTTTAGAAGATCAAAACCCATCTCCTTCTATTATTGATGGTAAGAGAGTGGTAAAGGTGGTGGAGCTTGCTCATAAGTCTCTCGGTCAGCAAAGTCCAGTTCTCTGGGAAGGAGAGTGGTAGATTTGCATTATCTCATTGGTAGTGATTTAGGAACTACGGCTACCAAAACCGGCCTTTTCGATGAAGAAGGAAATTTAATAGCACTTGCTCGGCAAAAATCTAATTTGATCTATGGTAAAGACGGAAGTGTTGTTCAGGATCCCTATGAGATGTTGAGCTCGGTGGTGGAGACTGTAAAAGAGGTAGTAGAAAAAAGCGGAGTTTCTCCCTCTTCTATTCTCGCTATTGCTCTTGATGGTCAAATGGCAGGGGTTATGGGAGTAGATGAAAGTGGAGAAGCAGCTACCCCTTATGATTCCTGGTTAGATGTGAGATGTGCTCCCTATACGGAGCTAATGAGAGAAAAAGCTGAAGAGTTAATTATTAAGCGATCAGGTATGGCACCCAGCATTAATCATGGCCCTAAAATTTTGTGGTGGAAGAAAGAGCAACCAGAAGTTTATCAGAAAATTGACAAATTTACTGTTCCTTCTTGCTGGGTCAGCCAGAAGCTATGTGGTCTCCGGGGTGAGAAAACGTTTATAGACTATACTTATCTTCATTTTTCCTGCTTCTCTCATTTGGAAGATGGTTGCTGGGATAGAGAGTTGATGGAAATTTTTGAAGTGGAAGAAAGTAAGTTTCCTCTGATAGTTAAACCTTGGCAAGTGGTGGGAAAGATTAAAAAAGAGTGGGCAGAAAAGATGGGAATCCCTGCCGGTACTCCTGTGGTTGCTGGTTGTGGAGACCAGGCAGCTAATAATTTGGGCGCTGGAGTGGTAGAAAGGGGTACAGCTTTTGATGTAGCCGGCACCGCTTCTTGTTTTAGCCTTTCAGTAGATAGATTTGTTCCTGATTTAGAGCACAAAACTATTCTTTTTCCTCGAGCGGTATTAGAGGGATATTATTACCCCATGGCTTATATAAATGGAGGAGGATTAGACTTAGAGTGGGCTAAAGATGAATTTTTTCGAGAATGGGCAGAGTTGCCTAATGCTTTTCAGTTGATTGATGAAGAGGTGGAGAAAATTGTTTCTTCTCCTTCCTCTCTGGTTTTTCTCCCTCATCTTCGGGGTAGAAACTGTCCTGGCGAGCCCTATTTCCGGGGAGTATTTGCCGGTTTTAGCTGGGACCACCGTAGGGAACATCTGTTTCGAGCCATACTTGAGGGGATAGCTTTCGAATATGCCTATTACCTTTCTATAATTAGAAAGCTCCTACCGGAGATAAATTTCCAGGAAGTGCGAGTAATAGGAGGAGGAGCTAAGTCATCTTTCTGGAATCGGATAAAAGCTAGCATCCTGCGTATGCCTTATGTGGAGTTAGATAGAGAAGAGTTTGCCATCTGGGGGTCAGCGTTACTGGCTGGTTTTGGAGTGGGATTATTTTCTGACCTCAAAGAAAAATCTATCCATTCAGTACAAAAAATTAAAACTCATTTTCCTCAAGAGGAATGGAGTGCTTTTTACGATAATCTTTTCCCTTTTTATCTTGATACTCTGGAAAAGATGGGTAAAGTTTTCGATTCTCATAAAGAGCTTTTTAGCTGAAACAAATTAAAAGGACGTGATCAACCTTGAAAGCAGCAGTATTTTCTTATCCTCCTGGGATAAAGGTGATAGAGGTTCCTGAGCCCCAACCTGGGGAAGGAGAGGTTTTAATCCGGGTGAAAGCGGTGGCTTTGTGTGGCACAGATTTGCGTATCGCTCGGCGGGGACATGCTGATATTTCGGAAGGAGAAAAGCGTATTTTAGGACATGAAGTGGTAGGGGTGATTGAAGAGGTAGGAAAAGGAGTAGATGACCTGGCCCCGGGCATGAAAGTGGCTATAGCTCCCAATTACGGATGTGGAAAGTGTTATTACTGTATTCAGGGTCTTACTCATCATTGTCCGGAAGGGAAAGCTCTGGGAATAACGGAAAATGGCGGGTTTGCCGAGTTTATGGTAGTCCCTCAAAAAGCAGTATCTCAGGGAAATGTTTTTCCCCTGCCCGGGGAAACTGATTTGGTCTCTATTGCTTTTGTGGAAGCTTTAGCTTGTGTAGTGCATGGTTTTCTTCCTCTCGGGGTGGGCTTTCGAGATCGAGTTCTTATATATGGAGCCGGCCCCATTGGGTTAATGTTTTTAGAATTAGCTCAACTGCAGGGAGCAAAGGAAGTCTGGATGGCAGACTTAAGTGAAGACCGCCTAAAGGTAGCCCAAGAAAGAGGAGCTAAAACCATAGTGGTGGGGAAGGAGAAAGTAAAAGAGAGAATAAAGGAAGCGGAAGTGGTGGTAGTAGCTGCTCCTTCTCCTGATGCTCAAAAAGAAGCTTTAGAGGTAGCCGGAATTTATGGAAGAATTAATTTCTTTGGTGGTTTACCTCCTCAGGTAAAAGAAGTTGCCCTTCCCAGTAATTTAATTCACTACAAAGAATTGGTAGTAACCGGGACTACAAAATCTAACAACTTTCACTTTCGGAGCGCTCTGGATTTGTTATTGCAAGAGCAATTGGACCTTTCTTATCTTGTAAGTCACGTTTTGCCCTTAGAAAGAATAGAAGAAGGCTTATCTCTTATGGAGAGACAACAGTCTCTTAAAGTAGTTATAGTTCCAGAATGAAAACAAAAAACAAAAATAGAAAGGATGATATTATGAAGCCTTTTAATGTGGTAATAGATTTTTCTACCGGGGAATTGTCCCCGGGGAAAAAGACTGTTCGCCGGGTGAGTGATGTTAAGAATATGTTCCTAGATAGGGAAAAAGCGGAGGAAATGATAAAAAACGGTGACCCTCTGGTTTATGAAGTAATCTATGCCGATATCCCGGAAGAAGCGGGACATTTAGGTCACTGTACTACCATTATTTATCCGGGAAAAGTAGGAAAGGAATTCTTTCTAACTAAAGGGCACCTTCACGAGCAACTGGGAACGGCAGAGATTTATCTTTGTTTACGAGGAAAAGGGAAGTTGCTTATGGAGTCTACTGATGGAGACTGGGCTGCTTTAGATATGTTTCCTGGTTCTTCTTCTTACATTCCTCCTTTTTGGTCTCACCGTACAGCAAACGTAGGGCAGGAGCCTCTCATTTTTTACTGCATTTT
>DGDO01000106.1:5707-14737 GCA_002385475.1 Candidatus Sordicultor fermentans
ATGTATTTTATTGGAGTTACCACTCATCAGTCCTCTATTATGAAGCTTTTTCCCCTGTGGGCTAAGGAGTTGGGTTTAAATAATGCGGTGCTCAAGGGGATTGACATTGAAATACATGCTCCTCGGGAAGTTTATCGAGAGGTGGTAAGCTTCATTAAGAATGATCCTCTCTCCCTGGGAGCTCTGGTCACCACTCACAAAATTGACCTTTATGAGGCAGCTAAAGATCTGTTTGACTATTTAGATCCTTATGCTCAGCTGTTTGGAGAACTATCTTCTATTTCTAAAAAAGATGGGCGGCTGGAGGGTCACGCCAAAGACCCTATATCCTGTGGTTTGGCTATGGAAGCTTTTATCCCCCCTGATTTTTGGAAAGAACATGGGGGAGAAGTTTTCATTATGGGAGCGGGGGGTAGCGCTCGAGCCATTGCTGCATATCTCTTTGATCCTAAAAAAGAGGGAAATATGCCCAGCAAACTTTATGTTTCTAACCGTAGCACACCTCGCCTTTACGGTATGGAAGAAATCATGAGAAAAATTAATCCCCATATTAATGCTGAATACGTTCATTCTCCTCAACCGGAAATAAACGATCAGGTTTTGAAAAGAGTTAAGCCTTATTCTTTGGTGGTTAATGCTACGGGCTTGGGTAAAGATCGTCCTGGTTCTCCTCTTACTGATAATTGTGAATTTCCTCCTCATAGTTTAATATGGGAACTCAATTATCGGGGAGATTTAAAATTCATTCACCAGGCTTTAGCTCAAAAAGAAAAAAAGAACTTGAAAATAGAAGATGGCTGGATATACTTCCTTCATGGCTGGACCCAGGTAATAGCGCAAGTTTTCCACATTGAAATTGGCAAAGAACTTTTCCAGCGCATTGAGGAAATCTCTCAGGATTTTCGTCCCCCCCGACTTTACTGAAGAGATAATCTCTGGTCATTAATCCGGGAATAAAGAATCTTTTTCCCAGTTAGCATTAATAATGAATCTGCGGTTCATCCATCAGGAAAAGGGGGAGAGAAGAATGCGAAAAATCTGTAAATGCTGGTTAGTGGGAATGATGCTCCTTCTTTTCCTGATGACCGGTTTATCCTTTTCTCAGAGTGAAGAGCAGGTTATATTCTGGGTTCCAGTTAAAGACGTTCCAGACTTAGGAATGGTAGATTGGGGCTTGGCCAGTTTTGTGAAACGAGCTCTTCGGGAAGCAGAAGATGCTGGAGCGCAGGCAGTGATTCTGGAAATCGATACCTCAGGTGGCTGGGTGGACGCTATGCTTTTTATTAAAGACGCCATCATTTCTTCTTCCTGTCCTACTGTGGCGTTCATTAATCACCGAGCCTGGTCAGCAGGAGCCTTCATTGCCCTGGCCTGTGAAACCATCGTGTTTGCTCCTGATGCCACTATGGGAGCAGCTGAGCCACGTAGTGGTACTCCGGAAGAGATAGATAAACCTGACCCCAAAACTGTATCAGCTATTCGAGCTCAAATTGAAGCCCTGGCTGAGGCTCGAGGAAGAGATCCACTTGTTTTTGCTTCTATGGTAGATCGCAATGTTGAAATCGATGGATTGGTAAAAAAGGGAGAACTTCTAACTCTCCGGGCTTCTCAAGCCCTGGAGTATGGGGCTGGAGATTTAATAGCCGCTAATCGGGAAGAACTATTAAGTAAATTAGGTTTAGAAGGAACAGTTCGTGAACTCTCTCCCTCCTGGTCAGAGAACCTGGCTCGATTGGTAACTAATCCGGTGGTAGTTCCTATTCTTCTTACTCTGGCTTTAGTAGGAATTTTAATGGAAATTTTAACTCCTGGTTTTGGAGTCCCGGGTATTGTTGGCCTGGTTTCGTTTTCTCTTTTTTTTGGAGGTCGCTATCTTGCCGGTTTAGCGGGGTGGGAACCTCTTATTTTCTTCTTGGCGGGAGCAACTCTTTTGATTGTGGAGCTTTTCCTGCCTGGCTTTGGAATAGCAGGAATTTCGGGGATGGGAGCATTAGCTCTATCCATTTATCTTGTTCTTCGAGAAACCAGTATTTTGTTCTGGCAGGAAGCTGTTTACCAATTATTTTTTTATGTTGCCCTTATGGGTGGAGTGTTTCTGGTTCTTCTTGCTTTTCTTCCCCAAAGTCCAGTATGGCAAAGATTGGGGCTAAAGAAAGAAATAACCGGGAAAGTTTATCAAATAGAAGAAAAAAGCTCTGAACCCTCGGTAGTAGGGAAGACGGGAATAGCTAAAAGCATGCTCCGTCCTGTCGGAATAGTGGAGATTGAAGGAAAACGGTGGGATGCTATAACCGAGGGAGAATTTATCTCTCCCGGTACTAAGGTGAGAGTGGAAGGAGTGAGGGGAAATACTATAGTAGTTAAATCTGAGGAAGGAGGGTAAAAATTGCAGTTTTTAAATTATTTAGTTCCTTTGATCATTGTAATAGTGGCTCTGGTGATTTTCTTTTATTTAGTTCCGGTGGGGTTGTGGATTTCTGCTCTAGCAGCCGGAGTGAAGGTAAGTATTACTACTTTGATCGGTATGCGACTTCGGAGAGTTGAGCCGGCCTCCATTATTCTCCCTTTGGTTAAAGCTACCAAAGCTGGTCTGGATCTGGATGTAGGATTGCTGGAAGCTCATTATCTGGCGGGGGGCAATGTAGACCGGGTGGTGAATGCTTTGATTGCAGCAGAGAGAGCGGGTATTCCACTTTCTTTTGAGCGGGCTTGTGCTATCGACCTTGCCGGAAGGAATGTTCTGGAGGCGGTTCAGATGAGTGTTCTTCCCCGGGTGATTGAGACTCCTGAAGTTACAGCGGTGGCTAAAGATGGGATCGAGCTCAAAGTAAAAGCTCGAGTTACAGTTAGAGCTGACATCGATCGGCTGGTAGGAGGTGCTACTGAGGCTACGGTAATTGCCCGAGTGGGAGAAGGAATAGTTACCACCATTGGCTCTTCTGCATCTCACAAGGAAGTTCTGGAGAACCCTGATAGTATTTCTAAAACTGTTTTAGAGAAGGGGTTAGATGCCGGAACCGCTTTTGAAATTCTCTCTATCGATATTGCTGATATAGACGTAGGTCAGAATATAGGAGCTCGTCTGCAAGGGGATCAAGCTGAGGCAGATAAAAGAGTGGCTCAGGCCAAAGCAGAAGAAAGAAGAGCTATGGCTGTGGCCAGAGAACAGGAGATGAAGGCTTATACCCAAGAGATGCGAGCTAAAGTAGTGGAGGCAGAAGCAGAGATTCCTCGGGCTATAGCTCAGGCTTTAAGAGAGGGGAAATTGGGGGTTTTTGATTATTATTCTCTCCAGAATTTGCAGGCTGATACCCAGATGAGGAAGGGATTTGGCGAGAAAGGAGAAAAGAGAGAAGATGAAAAAACCTGAACCAGTGAGTGAGAAAGGTAAAATAAAAGAGGCGAAAGATCCAGCTGGGTGGTATATGGGACATGAGCTTCTCTCCCCACCTTTATCTTTTCACCTTCATCCTTATTTGCAGGAAATAAATCGTTATTATTTTAAAGCGAGAGATAGATTTATAATTAAATAGTTAATCAGAGGTCATATGTAATATTTTCCTCCCCTATGCTGGAGTGCTTCTTGCTCCGCCGTGATTGTTTTAGTTTTTACTTTTAATATTGGGAAGATTGTAAGGGGTGCTTCTCTTACATTGAGGAAGACGCCTTTTCTTTCTTGTAGTTTTTTATTCTTTTATATTTTTAGTCTCTTTCTTATAATCTTATACCGTAGACAATCCTATTTTTTTCTCAGGATAATCATTCTAATTTCTTAATAAGTTATACTTTTTTTTGCACTCTCTAAGCTGTATAATAAAAAGGAGGAGGGATGACTCTATGCCTAAATTAGTGAAAGAGTTTAAAGAATTTGCTAGCCGGGGAAGTATTATTGACTTAGCAGTGGGTATTGCTATAGGAAGCGCTTTTGGGGTGTTAGTTCAATCTTTGGTTTCCGATTTGATTATGCCACCTATAGGTATCCTTTTAGGAGAGATAGATTTTTCCAATCTTTTTGTGGTGTTGAAACCAGGTAACCCTCCGGGTCCTTACCTGACTCTTGCCAGCGCTAAAGAGGCTGGAGCCGTAACCGTTAACTATGGGTTATTCATCAACCATCTGGTTTCTTTTCTGATAATTGCCTTTACCTTATTTTTAGTAGTGAAAACAATTAGTCAATTCCAACACAAAGAGGAAGCCCCTCTTCCTGCTACTAAAGAATGTCCTTATTGTCATACTATCATTCCTATTCAGGCCATTCGTTGTCCTAATTGTACTTCTCAGCTATGAGAATATGGTCAATCATATTCCCCAACCACAGAAATACGCTGGCCAATATGATTGCCTTTTTCGGCTTCATCAATTATGGCTACTGCATAGTCGGCATAGCTGATGACGCTTTCGCCTTTTGAATTTACAATTAACTCTTCACCACCAAGGGTGTATTTACCTGTGCGAGGACCATCTACTCGGAAATCAGCTGCCGGACTAATATAAGTCCATCTCACATCATTTCTTTTGCGGAGCTCGTCGAGTGCTTTGGCCATACTTGAAGCAACTGGCTTGAATGCATCGGGAAAATCTTTGGTATCCATGAGTCGAATGGTATGTTCAGGGTCAACATATAAACTTCCTGCGCCACCAACAACAAGTAAACGATTCGGCTTGCCGCTGAGTATATCACAGAGGTGTTTAAGAGAAGTGCTGTGCTGAGAGAGAGTATCGGGTGTCCACGTACCAAATGCATCAATGATTACCTCACAATCCTTGATATCGTCAAAGGTCAGGTCGAACAAATCCTTCACAATGACTTTTGTGGCTTGAGGCGCCTTATCAGGATCACGGACAACCGCTGTAACCTCATGACCCCTCGATATTGCCTCCTCTACTATTAACTTGCCTGCTCTTCCCGATGCACACACAACTGCAATTTTCATAGTTCACTCCTCCTTTTAGAAATATGAGGTATTTGGGTATGCTCTCTGCAAGGATTATTTTCACTAATATTATAGTGCTTTTGTAAAATTATCAAAATAGTTCTCAGAGAATTACTGTAAAAAGAGGTGTGGTATCCAGTTTTGTTGAGCCTTTACTGGTAAATATCATCAAAAATGGAACATGCAGATTATCTTTTAGTGAGGTGGAAAACACTCCGGGGAAAATTTCTGATATTCGTCGGAGTAAACAAAAGTATTGTATTTTGAGAATATTTGGAATGACGTTTTTTTGTAGTAGTAATGCTTTTTCCATGGTTCCCGATTAGGAGTTAATGTTCAGCATAGTAGTACTTGTTTATGAGCTAATATTTGGAGAAAAGATGCCACCAAAAAGGAAGCTCCTGATCTAAAGAAATTTTGGTACCCGCGAGTCCTGGAGAGAGCACTTTTCACCATCCTTTCCTGTCTTTTATAAGAAAGATCGTAAATCTTAGAGACTCTATAGTTTACAGATTAGTATGCGATGGTGAGTACTTATGGAAGCGTGTGTTTTAACTCTTGGTCTATGGAGGTGACATTTTATGGAAGCAAAAACATCTCCTTTGGGCGACATTTCCATAGACTATTTCCAGGGAGTGTGTTGAAAAAATTTTTTAATTATGTCTGAATTGATTGCTTTTAGTTTATAACTGTATAATGATTACAAAGACTTGCAACTTCCTCGATGAAAAGCCTTGAAATTCCGTCATCTTTATTCCACAATGATTAAGAGCTTTTAAAAAGCTAAAAGAAAGGGGGATATGTGCTTTGGCTTTTTCTATTGGAATTGATTTGGGAGGAACTACTCTTGCTGGAGTTCTTGTGGATGAGGAACTGAATATTCTTGCTGAAGAAAAAATTCCTGTAGACAGAGAAAAGAGGGTAGAGAAAGTTATAGGGGATATGGAGCTCCTTATCCGGAATTTCAAAAAAAAGGGGAAAGGTGATTGTTTGGGAGTAGGCCTTGCTCTTCCTGGCCTTTTAGACTGGGAAAGGGGAGGTATAGTTTTTTCTGAGAACCTGAACTGGCGTAACGTGCCGGTCATCCCTCTTCTAAAAGAAAAACTATCCCTTCCTTTTTTTATGGAGCACGATGTGCGTAGCGGAGCTGTGGCAGAGGTATATTTTGGTGCTGCTCGTCCTTTTCAGGATGTTCTTTATGTAAGTGTAGGAACAGGAATTGCCGGGAGTCTGATTTGGAAACGAAATATAATCCGAGGTGCTCATGAAGCTTCTGCTGAGTTGGGACATATAGTGGTTGAGCCTAATGGTCCTCTGTGCCGATGTGGGAACATAGGATGTTTGGAAGCATTGGCCTCAGGTAGTGCTATGGAGAGAGATGCTTTCCACTTGAGCGGAAAACATGTGAAAGGAGAGGAAATTTTTGAGCGGGCGCAAGAGGGTGTTTCTCCCTATCAAGAGGTGGTTAAAAGAGCGAGTGGCTTTTTAGGCCTGGGATTATTTAATCTGGTGCAAATATTTGATCCAGAAGTTATTATCTTAGGGGGAGGAGTAGCAGAAGCGGGGGAGTGGTGGTTAGAGATGATTAGAGAGGGATATGAAAATCGGTTTTTCTGGACACCTATTATCCCTCCACTGCTTTTAGGACAATTTCGAGGTAGAGCAAGTGTTATGGGAGCGGCGGGGTTGCCCATTCTTCAAAAAAGGGGAGAATACAGTCAGTCAATTTATTGAGAGGGGGATTGCATTGACAACGAAACCGGTAATAGGATTTATTGGCTTGGGAATTATGGGAAAACCTATGAGCTACAACCTCTTGCGAGCTGGCTACCCTTTAGTGGTTTATAATCGGACTAAGGCCAAGGTAGAAGAGATGGTGAAAGAGGGAGCACAAGCAGCAAAGAATCCCAAGGAAGTGGGAGAGAAAAGTGAGGTAGTGATTACCATGCTTCCCGATTCTCCCGAAGTAGAAGAAGTGATTTTAGGAGAGAAAGGGGTATTAGAGGGAGTAGAGAGAGGGAAAATAGTAATTGATATGAGCTCTATCGACCCTCTCTCTACTCGAAAAATAGGAGAGGCTCTTTCTCTTAAAGAGGTAGAAATGCTAGATGCCCCAGTTAGTGGAGGTGAAGAAGGAGCAATCAAAGGAGAGCTTTCCATCATGGTGGGAGGTAAGAAAGAAATATTTGATAAATGCTTCCCTATTTTCCAGGTTTTAGGGAAAACTATCACCTATATGGGAGAGTTAGGAAGTGGGGAAGTGACTAAATTAGTTAATCAGATAATTGTGGCTCTAAATTTAGCTGCTCTTTCTGAGGCTTTTACCCTGGGGGCCAAAGCGGGGCTCAAAGCAGAGACTATGTATCAGGCCATAAGAGATGGAATGGCAGGAAGTAAAGTCATGGATATGAAAGTTCCCCGGTTTCAGGAAAGAGATTTTACTCCAGGGTTTAAAATTGACCTCCACCTCAAAGATTTAAAAAATGCTCTAAATACCGCCCTGAGGATGAAAGTTTCTCTTCCTTTTACTGGAGTGGTGGAACAAGTGATGGTGGCTCTCTCCGGGGAAGGAGAGGGAGAGAAAGACCACGGAGCGATAATAAAGTTTTGGGAAGAATTGAGTCAGGTAGAAGTAAAATAATTTGGTGAATGATTCTTGACTAACCGGTTATAGTCTTCTATCATTTCTCCATCAAATTATTTGGAGAGGAGCAAAAAAATGGAGAGGTACGTTTGTTTAATCTGCGGATATGTTTATGACCCTGAAGAGGGAGATCCTGATTTTGGAATAGAACCAGGTACTCCTTTTTCTCAGTTGCCAGAAGACTGGGTTTGTCCTGTTTGTGGAGCAAGTAAAGATCAATTTGAAAAAGAGTGATTTTTACTTGCTCCCTTCTACTAATTCGGCGCCTACCATAAGTCCTACTATTTCATCAGGGTTGGTTTCTTTGGTCAGGCGCTCCCCTACTTTCTCCCCCCGTCGCAAAACTACTAGGCGATGTGCTACTTGAAATACATCGTAGAGTTGGTGACTGATTATGATTACCGCTACTCCTTGAGAACTCAAAGTTCGCACCAGATTCAGTACCTTTTTCTGTTCGGTTACTCCCAGAGCAGCAGTAGGTTCATCCAGAATGAGAAGCTTGGCGTTCCAGTAGACTGACCGAGAGATAGCCACTGATTGACGTTGTCCTCCGGAAAGGTTTTTGATTCGGTTTTTCAGAGAAGGAATTTCAATCCCCAGGTGACTTAAGACTTTTCGGGATTCTTCCATCATATACTCATGGTCTAACACTGGAATCGCTCCCAGCAGATTTTTCACCTTTTCCCTTCCCAAAAAAATGTTGGAATAAACATTGAGGTTTTCGGCCAGAGCTAAATCTTGATATAGGGTTTCGATTCCCAGCTTTATGGCATCCATGGGGTTATTGATCTTTACTTTTTCTCCCTCAAAATAGATTTCTCCCTCGTCTGGTTGGTAAACTCCAGAAACCACTTTGATTAAAGTAGATTTCCCTGCTCCGTTATCTCCTAAAAGGCCAACCACCTCTCCTGGATAAACTTCCATACTCACCCGGTTAACTGCTACTAGCCCTCCAAATCGCTTCACAATATCTTTTACCTCCAGGAGAGGAGTGTTTTTATCCGTCATTATATTCCTCCTTTCTCTACAAATTCAGGAAAAAATTGATCTATAAGAACCGCTAAAATCAAAATTACCCCTACATAGACATATTTATTATGGGTGGGTAAACCTAAATTTACCATTCCCGTTTCTAAAACTCCAATTATTAGAGTTCCAAGTAAAGAGCCTATCATATTTCCGGTTCCTCCATATAAACTGGCTCCCCCAATTACTACTGCAGCAATGGAATCTAACATACGAGCAGCTCCGGCGTCTGCTCTTCCGGTAACAAAGCGTAAGGTGTACATCACTCCTCCTAGGGCAGCAAAAAAGGAAGAAATCATATACACTTTTATAAGATGACGGTCCACAGGGATACCAGCTCGGCGAGCAGCATCGATATTTCCCCCTATGGCATAGGTGTGCTGTCCGAAAGGGGTACGAGAGAGAATAAAGGCAAAAATCAGAATA
>DGDO01000018.1 GCA_002385475.1 Candidatus Sordicultor fermentans
GCGTGAAAGAGATTCCGGGAATTAAAAAATATGTGGCTGTAGACGGAGGAATGACCGATAACCCTCGTCCTGTTTTATACGGTGCTAAATATCAAGCTCACATTGGTAATCGAGTAGCAGGAGAAAGAGAGAAAGTTTCTGTGGTGGGAAAATGTTGTGAATCGGGAGATGTTTTAATAGAAGAAATTGAACTTCCTTCTCCTTCTCCCGGGGATGTTTTAGTAGTGGAAGCCACTGGAGCTTATAATTATTCTATGGCTTCCAATTATAATCTTATTCCCCGCCCCGGGGTGGTTTTTATCCGGGAGGGTGAGCCGGAATTGGTGGTGCGGCCAGAAAACTGGTATGATTTAGTGAGAAGAGACATTACTCCTCTGGAGTGATAAAGAAGGTGAGAGATAATGAAAGAGATTGGAGTATTTTTAGTAGGAGCAGCGGGCAAAATGGGGAAAGAAATAGTAAGAGCTATCCATAAAGAAGAAAATATAGTTTTACGAGGAGCTGCTGATAAACAAGAAGTGGGCAGAGATACAGGAGAGGTATCGGGCGTGGGACCTCAGGGAATTATAATAGAGGAAAATTTAGCTGAAGCGATAAATAGAGTAAAGCCAGATGTTATTTGTGATTTTACCCACGCTTCAGCTCTGCGGGAAAACCTTCCTCTATTTCTGGATTATAAAATTCCTCTGGTGATTGGAACGACGGGTTTAAGTAGTGAAGAAATAGAAACTCTGCGCCAGAGTTGTGAGAGAGAAGGGATAGGTTGTGTAATTGCTCCTAATTTTGCTCTGGGTGCGGTATTGATGATGCATTTTTCTCGCATCGCTGCTCGATATTTGGAGCGAGCAGAAATAATTGAATATCATCACCCTCAGAAAAAAGATGCTCCTTCAGGAACAGCGATAAAGACTGCTCAGGGGATAGAGGAAGTTAAAAATACTCCTTTTTCTGATAAAAGCGAAGAGATATTATCCGGGGCACGAGGAGCACTTCTGGGCTCTGTGAATATCCACAGTGTGAGATTGCCTGGGCTTGTAGCCCATCAGGAAGTTATCTGGGGAGGAGAGGGAGAGATTCTCACCATAAGACATGATTCTCTTAGTCGGTCATCTTTTATGCCTGGAGTGATGATGTCCATTAAGAAAGTTTATGAGGAACCCCGATTTTATTACGGATTGGAAGAAGTTATAGGTCTTACCTCTTGATAGATGTGATAAAATTTACTTCAAATTGAGGAGAGGAAAATGCAGTTTGTAAAAATGCATGGTTTAGGTAATGATTTTATTATTTTCCCTGAAGAGGAGACCGGAGGGGTCTCTTCCTGGCCTTCTTTTTCTCTAAAAATTTGTGACCGTCATAAAGGGGTGGGAGGAGACGGAGTGATTTTAGTTCTATCTTCCTCAGTGGCTGACCTCCGGATGCGTATTTTTAACTCTGATGGTAGTGAAGCAGAGATGTGTGGTAATGGAATTCGCTGTCTGGCTAAGTTTGCCTTTGAGCGGGGGATAGTAAACAAAAAGGAGTTCACAGTGGAAACTAAGGCGGGCATCATCATCCCCCGGATTACAGAAGAAGAAGAGGGGAAGGTAAGGAGGGTAAGAGTGAATATGGGAAAACCCCGCTTCCAACCCCGGGAAATACCTGTGGATTTAGAGGGAAAAGAGGTAAAGAATTACCCTTTAGAGGTAGAAGGTAGAACTTTCCTTATCTCTGCTCTCTCTCTGGGTAACCCTCATGTGGTGATTTTTGAAATTCCTCGCGATTGGGAAAAATACGGGAGAGAAATCGAAAACCATCCTCTGTTTCCTGAAAAAACCAATGTAGAGTTTGTAGAGGTAAGAAACAAGAAAGAGGCGGTGGTTAAAGTCTGGGAAAGAGGAGCAGGGGCCACTCTGGCTTGCGGAACTGGCGCGGCGGCGGTATTAGTAGCTTCGGTAAGAGAGGGGAAATTAGACAGAAAAGCTGCTATACACTTGCCCGGCGGAACATTAGATGTGGAGTGGCAGGAGGAGGTCTACATTGAAGGACCGGCAGAAGAAGTGTTCTCGGGAGAAATTAATGAGGAGGTAGAGAAAGAATGGAAGTTGCTCAGCGTATAAAGAACCTTCCTCCCTACCTTTTTGCTGAAATTGAGAAAAAAGTAAATCAAGCTCGAGCGGAAGGTAAAGAAATTATTGATTTGGGGATTGGAGACCCTGATATTCCCACTCCCTCCTTTATTGTAGAGCGGTTATGTGAAGAGGCGTGGCGTCCTGAAAATCATCGTTACCCTTCTTATCAGGGATTAGATGCTTTTCGAGAAGCGGTGGTTTTATGGTATAAAAAAAGATTTGGTGTTGAACTGGATCCCGAGCAAGAAGTAGTTTCTCTCATTGGTTCTAAAGAAGGGATTGCTCATCTTCCCTGGTGTCTGGTAAACCCTGGAGATTTAGTTTTGGCCAGTGACCCGGGTTATCCGGTATATAAGATTGGTACAATGCTTGCCGGAGGGATACCCCTTGAGCTTCCTCTTCTGGCTGAAAATGATTTTCTTCCCGATTTATATAGTTTTCCCGATAGTATATGGGAAAAGGTTAAAATAGTTTTTTTGAATTATCCTAATAATCCTACAGCAAGCATTGCTCCTCTTTCTTTTTTTGAGGAGATAGTAGAGTTAGCCCGACGTTATGATTTTGTGATAGCCCACGATTTAGCTTATTCGGAGATAAGCTACGATGGCTATCGAGCTCCTTCCATTCTGGAGGTAGAAGGAGCTCGGGAAGTAGCGGTGGAATTTCATTCTCTTTCTAAGACCTTTAATATGACGGGCTGGAGAATAGGTTTTGCAGTAGGCAATGAAAAAGTGATAGAGGCTCTGGGGAGAGTGAAAACTAATATCGATTCAGGGATTTTTAATGCCATTCAATGGGCAGGGGTGGAAGCTCTAAATAGGGTGGATGAGGTATTAAAAAATATTATTCCCGTCTACACCGAGCGCCGTAACCTGGTGGTGGAAACTTTTTCCTCATTGGGTTTTGACATCACCCCACCTCAGGCCAGTTTTTATTTGTGGGTTCCAGTTCCTCCAGGGTTTACCTCCCTGGAATTTACCAACTATCTTCTGGATAAATCTCAAGTAGTGGTTACTCCCGGGACTGGTTTTGGTAGGTATGGAGAAGGATTTATTCGAATTTCTATTACTACTCCCTCTCCTGTTTTAGAAAAAGCTATGATGAGGATAAAAGAAACTTGGGATAGGTGAATGACCGTGAAAATAGTGGTACAAAAATTTGGGGGAACTTCAGTTAATACCCGGGAACTTAGAGAAAAAGCAGCTTTGAAAGTGCAGGAAACTCAAAAAGAAGGATTTTCCCCGGTGGTGGTGGTATCGGCTATGGGAAGGAAAGGAGCACCTTATGCTACCGATACTTTGATTTCTCTGGCTCGAGAGGAATTTTCTAATCTTGACCCCCGGGATCTAGACCTTCTTCTCTCTTGCGGAGAGATCATCTCAGCAGTAGTGATGTCTCAAACCTTGCGCCGGATGGGAATGAAAAGTGTAGCCTTCTCTGGAGCTCAAGCAGGTATCATTACCGATAATCATTTTGGCGATGCTTCTATACTGAGGGTAGAGCCGGATAGAATCAAAAAATATCTGGATAAAGGATATGTAGTAGTGGTGGCTGGTTTTCAAGGGGCAACGGAAGAAGGGGAAATCACCACTTTAGGAAGGGGGGGGAGCGACACTACAGCGGTAGTTCTGGGGATTTATTTACAAGCTGATTATGTAGATATTTTTACTGATGTGAACGGAGTTTTTACCGCTGATCCCCGCATCGTTCCTGAGGCTCAAATTCTTCAGGGGCTAACCTACACTGAAGCTGCAGAGATGATTCAGCAGGGAGCAAAAGTTATTCATCACAAAGCTATGAATCTGGCCCGGGAGTACCGGATACCTCTCCGAGTCAGGAGCTTAAGCGATGAAGGCAAAGGAACTTTAATCTGTGATATTTCCACTCTCACTAAAGAAGGATTGAGAATCCTTTCTCAGGAAGAGCCGGTTTATAGCATCGCTTACCGCCGGGGTTTAGCTCAAGTGCGAGTGAATTTGGGAGATTCGGAAAACGGAGAGCTAAAAATTTTTCAATCTCTGGCCCAGGAGGGCATCAGCATTGACCTGGTTAGCCTTTTTCCCGAAGGCACGGCGTTTGTAGTAGATGAGACGGTAGGGAGTAAGGTAGAGGAAATTTTGCGTCGGGAAGGGTTTGAGGTAAACCTGACTCTCCCTTGTGCTAAAGTTTCTCTGGTAGGTTCTGATATGGCCGATCGTCCGGGAGTAGTAGCTCAATTAGTAGAAGCCCTTAAAGATGCCAATATAGAGATTCTCCAGACTGGAGATTCTCATATTACCATTTCTTGTCTGGTTAAATCCCAGGATATGGAGAGGGCCATTCAAGTTTTACACCACAAATTTCGACTGGAAAAGGCGTGTTAGGGGGGAGCAAAAAGCAATGGGATATTTTGGCAGTCTTTTAACTGCAGCGGTTACTCCCTTTGACCAGGATTTAACGGTAAATCATTTTGAATTTCGGAAATTATTGCGGGCTTTGGTGGAAAATGGTTCGGATGGAGTGGTGGTTTCCGGGACTACC
>DGDO01000060.1 GCA_002385475.1 Candidatus Sordicultor fermentans
AGATGTGTATAAGAGACAGCTACTACAGATACCACAGGCTTTAGTTTCCACTAAAACCTCATCTTCTTCTAAAGGAGGAATGAGGACTGTCTCCATCTTTACCGTTTTTCTATCATAGTATTTTAGAGCTTTTGTAAGCCCTGCTTCCGGGCTCATTTATAATACTCCTATAGATTTTAAATGCTCCTTGTTGGCAATAACACAAAGAAAGGCAAATATCTCTTCTTGCTGATTTATAAATTGATGGACCTCATCTGGAGGAATATAAATAACATCTCCCGGAGACACTTCTTTTCTCTCTTCTCCCAGAATTACGGTCCCTTTCCCTCGTAGAATGAAAACACCGTGGTCATGTCGATGACGGTCTAAAACTGTCTGACCTCCTGGCTCTACTTCAAAATAACGAATAGCAAAATAAGGAGCTCCCTCTTCTCTGCCAATAAGCCACCGCACACTTACTCCTCGCGCTCCCCTAGGATCAGAAGTGGAGGGATAATCTTTTTTAGCTACCCCCTGCCAATTCCACTCTCCATCGGACTCTTCCAATTTATGTATTATTCCCATTGTATCACCACCTTGTCTTTTACCTCACCAACTTTTTAATTTCCCGGACAATATCTTCGACCTGAGGAACTATCTTCCGCTCCAGATTAGGATTATAAGGAGGAGGCATCTCCTCTCCTCCCAAGCGAACAACTGGAGCGTCCAGATAATCAAACAACTCCTCACCCACCCAGGAAGATATCTCTGCTCCAAAGCCTCCAAACCGAGGAGGCTCATAAACCACTATTACCCGATTGGTTTTTTTAACTGAACTAGCAATAGTCTCGGTATCCAGAGGTCTCAAGCTTCTTATATCTATCACTTCCACATCAATTCCTTCCCCAGCTAATATTTGAGATGCCTCAAGTACACGGGGAATCATAATGGAATAGCCAATCACCGTTATATCTTTTCCTTCTTTTTTAACATCTGCCTTTCCTATGGGGATGTAGTATTCTTCTTCAGGAACTTGACCTTTAGTTTTATATAAGAGCTTATGTTCCACAAACACCAGCGGATTATCATCTCTTATTGCGCTCTTTAATAAACCTTTAGCATCATAAGGGGTAGATGGAGCTACCACTTTTAGCCCTGGAATATGGGTAAACCAAGATTCCAAACTTCCTGAGTGGTGTCCAGCTGCTCCAGTTCCTGATCCTGCCGGAGAACGAACTACCATAGGAACCTTGGCTTTCCCACCAAACATAAAACGAATTTTAGCTGCCTGGTTTACCAGTTGATCTGAACCAATAGTCATAAAATCGAAAAACATAATCTCAGCTACCGGACGCATTCCCACAAGCGCTGCTCCAACTGCTCCTCCAATGATGGCAATTTCTGAGATAGGAGTATCGATAACTCTCTCCGGGCCAAACTCCTCAATTAGTCCTTGAGTTACTCCAAAAGCTCCTCCGTATACTCCTATATCTTCCCCCAAAAGAAAGACTTGAGAATCTTTTTTCATTTCCTCTCGCATAGCTTCCCGTAGAGCTTCGGCATAAGTAATTTCTCTACTAGGCATAAACCAGTCTCCTCGCTTCTTCTAAAGTAGGTTCGGGACTTTTCAGAGCAAACTCTATCGCTTCTTCTATCTCCCTTTCCACCTGCTTTTTAATGTTTTCCAGTTCTTCGTCTTTTACTTTTTCTTCTCGAAGGTATTTCTCCAAAAATTTAATAGGATCTCTATTCATCCATTCTCGAACCTCCTCTTTCGTCCGATAAGCCTGCCGATCGCTTTTGGAATGTCCTTTCCAGCGATAAGTTCGAGCCTCTATAAAGGTTGGACCTTCTCCCTGACGGGCTCTTTCCACCGCTACTTTAGTAGTTTCATACACTTCCAGTACATTATTCCCATCAATACTCACTCCAGGAATCCCGTACCCTTTAGCTCGCTCAGCAATATCAGGAAGAGCGAAAGCTTTTTTCACTGAGAAACTCATAGCATACATATTATTTTCGCAAACAAACACTACAGGAAGACGGAAAATAGCTGCCATATTAACTGACTCATGAAAGGCTCCAGTATTAGCCGCTCCATCGCCAAAAAAGCAAAGAACTACTTTATCGTTTTTCTGCAATTTGCATCCCAGAGCAGCACCTGTGGCAATAGGTATCCCCGAACCTACAATTCCGGTGGCCCCTAGGTTTCCCTTTTCCACATCAGCGATATGCATTGATCCCCCTAATCCACGGCAGTATCCAGTATCCTTAGCCAATAATTCTGCCATCATCCGTTTTATATCAGCACCTTTAGCTATACAATGTCCATGACCCCGATGGGTAGAGGTAATATAGTCATCTGTTCTAAGAGCAGAACAAGCCCCTACCGCCACCGCTTCTTCTCCCACATAGAGGTGAAAGGTGCCCCAAATTTTCCCTTCCATGTAAAGCTCTTCAGCCCGTTCTTCAAAAACACGAATAAGGTACATCTTTCTATACATTTCTAACTTGTCTTCTAAAGCAAGCACTCCATCATCTCCTCTCAAGGCATAAGAATAACTTTTATAGCCTTTCTACTCTGAGTAAGCTCAAACCCCTCTTGCCATCGGGAAAGAGGTAAAACATGAGTAATAATCTTTTTCAAAGGAATATTAACTTTCTCTAACAGACTAATCGCTTTTTCCCAGCTGGAAGTAGTTTGAGTACGGGAACCAGTAACCTCGAGTTCTCGAGAAAAAAGATACTGGTCAAAATCAACAGTCACTGGCCGGTGAAGAATGCCCATCTGAATATATCGGCCTCTTTTTCTTAAAAGCTCCAACCCTAAAGATACAGCCGACAATGCTCCTGAGCACTCAAACACCACATCGACCCCATAAGGGTCTATTTCCTGCAAGACTATCTTCCCCACATTTACCTCATCCAAATTAAGAGTGTCATCCACTCCCCCCTCTTTAGCCACTTGAAAGCGAAATTCATCTTCTCGTTTACCTACCAAAATAACCGAAGCCCCTCTGGTTTTTACTACCCAGCTTACTAAAATTCCCAATGGCCCAGGACCAAGAACAATCACTTTTTCTTTGCCTTCCAGCTCTGCTTGCTCTAAAACACCCCGAACAGCACAAGCCAGGGGTTCGAGCACTGCCCCCTCTTCAAAGGATAGCTGCCGAGGTAGAAGGTGGACAGCAAACTCAGGAACCACAATATATTCAGCAAAAGATCCATTAGCCCCCGAGCCAATACCTTTTCTTTCTGGACACAGGTTAAAAAAGCCTTCTTGACAATAAGAGCACACTCCACAACGATAAATAGTGGTTTCAGATGTTACCCGATCGCCCACTTTTATTTTCTCTACCCCTTGTCCAATTTCTGCTACTTCTCCAGAAAACTCGTGCCCTAAAATGACCGGTGGTCGGAGAGAAGATATTCCACGGACATCAGTACCACAGATTCCCGCCGCTCGCACCCGGATTTTAACTTCTCCTCTCCCTGGCCGAGGTTCCTCTACCTCCCTCAAGCTAATGCTATCTTTTTCCCAATTTTCCTGTAATAGTGCTTGCATATCGCTCCTCCATTTTGGTCAAGTGCTCATGAGCATTTTTATTTTAAGCTTTCTAAAATTCATTATCAAAGGCAAGAAGTCCAGAAGTTTTCGCTCCTATGAACCTTGGATTTTTCCGGCAAAGAATCTTAAGCTAGGAAGAGAAGAACCAAATTGAAGTCTCCTTCTACACCCTTATGCAACTATAGAAACCTCTCACGCCCTTTGCCATTCATAACGGAGAAGTAACCAACTATCATCAGCTTAAAAATACTAAACCGAACTACCTCTTCCTACCATAAAAATTACTTAAAGAAAACTTTTCTCGCTAACTCATGAGCTTGAGCTGCATCCATTTTTTCTTGAGCCTTGTGAAGTGCATCTCGTTCTAAGCTTTTCAGCAATCGATAAAGATCTAAAGTATTCCGAGCACACAACTGAAGTGCTCTAACCGGATGGATACGATAAGGAAATATATCAAAACCGAGATAGCCCTGATAACCAGATTTTTCGATATAATATAGAAACTCCAAGGTCTCATAGAGATTAGTGCTACCAGCAATAAGGTCATCATCCCATTCTCGATAAGCATCATTAAAATGGACATTATAGAGAACTTTTTCCCGAGAAAGAATTGATACCACTTCTCCTGGGTTTTCTTTGGCCATGAGAGCATGGCCAAAATCTACTGTAACACCTAAGTTTTTCCGGTTTAGGGTTTTAATTAGGTAAAGAGCGCGAAAAGCATTTCCCACTAGAAGATACTGCCGGGGTTCTTTTAATTTATATTCTAAGGCAATCTTAACTTGAGAGCCATAATCGGCAATTTCTCCTAAAGACTCCAAAAGCAGATCCCATTCTACTCCATAATCCACTTGAAAAGGATAATCAAAACCATCTACTCCTAACCAAAGACCTACTGAATTACACTGGAACAAATCAGTTAAATCGATAACTTTCTTTGCAGCGTCTATTGCTTCTCTTCTAAGTTTAGGATCTCGGTGAGTTAAGGCTCCCAGCTGCCACTTAGGATGAGAGTGAGTGTTTAGATTTATACAGCTAACTTTCAAACCCTGGTCATCAAGCAGAGATTTGAAATCTTGAGGACTGATTTTTTCTAGTTCATCATCAAAAAACTCAATTGCTTCCACCTCTGGAACTTCCTTCACTCTTTTAATACGTTCTTGAATACTAACAGGCTCTTCATACCCTTGAGGCAAAAACCGATCAGCTACTCCTCCCATACACCAAATACCTACTGAAAGCTTCAAATTTTCTTCTAAAGGCATTTTTGGTCTCCTTTCTTAAGCTAAATAAACTTCTAAGCTTTTGAGAAAAAGCTCACAAGAAAATTCACATAAACATAACTTTATTTTATAGCACTTAATTTTAAAGTCAATCCCCTTCGTTCAATTGTAGCGCCTCTATGATAAACGTCGCATAGTCGCAAAAAATCAACCACCGTTAATAATAAACACCTTTTTAAAAGCTACTAAACAATAATTATTGTTTAGTAGTAAGCTTAGATATAGTCAGTGCTCCCAATAAAATTAACCCTTTAAAAATATCTTGAGTTGTATAGGATACTCCAAGCATACTCAATCCATTTATCATTACTCCCATTAAAACAGCACCTATAAAAGTTCCAAAAGCATTAGGTTTTCCTGCTTCTAGGACAGAAAATCCAATATAGCTTGCTGCTACGCAATCAAGCAACATAGACTGACTTTCTGCTATCTGGGCACTACCTAAACGGGAAACCAACAATATTCCTCCAAAAGCGGCCACTACAGCGGCTATGGTATGTGCTATTATTCGGTATAAATTTACAGGGATACCTGCTAAATACGAAGCTTCAATATTACCTCCTATAGAATATAAGCATCTACCCCATCTTGTATTATTCAAAAAAATATGAATCAAAATCATTACTAACAACATAATTATAACCGGCATGGGAATGAAACCTACCATACCTTGTCCTAGAAACAAAAAAGACTCAGGGATGGATCCAGGAGCTGTTATAAATCCTCCTCCTACATCAGGTTTTATCATACCAGAATAAATATTTAGACCTCCAGTATAAGTTAAAGTTAAACCCTGGGTTATAAACATAACTCCCAAACTTGCAAGTAAGTCGTCTACCTTAAAGTAAACAACGAATAAGCCTATTAAAAACCCAAAAAGAGCGCCAACCCCAAGAGATATTAGTATAGAAACAACAGGATTCAAAACGTTCCACACCATTAAACCCGCTGTTATAGCTCCTGACAATCCCGCAATACCTGTTATTCCCAAATTAAAAGCATTGGCGCTTAAAGCCACCGTAAATCCCGTAGCCATAATACAAATTACGGAAGCTGAGCGCAATATATCTGTTATGTTGCCGACACTAACAAAATTTGGAGTCAGTATACCAAAAAGGAGCATTAAACCCACTAAAGCTAAGAGTGTTCCATAACGAGATATAAAATCAGCTATTTTCGAAATCACAAATTACCCTCCATAATCACAAATTATTTTTAACGATGTTATTTTTTACTTGATGTCCACCTGTTGCTAAAGTAAGTACATTCTCGCTAGTTGCTTTATCTCTGTCTAGTTCTCCCTCGATTTTCCCTTTATACATTACTATAATTCGGTCTGCTATTCTTAAAACCTCATCAATGTCAGAAGAAACAAATATTACTCCATGACCATCATTTGCTATTTCCTCAACCAG
The DNA here is from genome assembly GCA_002385475.1 of Candidatus Sordicultor fermentans. GTDB lineage: Bacteria > Atribacterota > Atribacteria > Atribacterales > Caldatribacteriaceae > Sordicultor > Sordicultor fermentans. The sequence goes on from DGDO01000060.1 coordinate 6,246, forward strand.
CTTATAGATTTCTT
>DGDO01000073.1:0-13319 GCA_002385475.1 Candidatus Sordicultor fermentans
GTTTACAGGCCCTTTTTGGTCAAAGTAAGTTACTTGAATATCCATATTTATCACCTCTATCTTCAGTTAAAATTCCGCCATCAACAAACCATTGTCACTTTTCAAGCTGTAGAATAGTGCCAGCATCAAGTAATTAACAGGCATTAGCAATAGATCTCAACAATTTTTTAAAACAATTAGTTTTATACCCTATTTATGCTTTATACCCCACAGCAACCAGAAAAACAATTTTTGGAAAAAGGGATCGGAAAAGATAATACAAAAAAACAACCAACCATCACAGATAAAAAGAGATTCAACCGTTTATTAGTATAAACTCACTATAGCCCATCTGAAATAGGCCTTCAAGCTGCAACACAGGACAATATATCAACAAACCTAATAAAAGAGAATTCAGAAAAGGCACGCTATTACTTCCACTTCGCTAGAAAAGGGGGAAACTAATCAAAGAATACACTATGCTAAATATTAAACTCGCTAACCAGCTGGTTTAAGACACCCACGTTTTCCCCGGGCGTATCAGGAGATACTCCACCTCCAGCAGAGAGAATAAACCTCCGGATACGGTTATCAGAGACACTATTCAGACAACGAATTGCCGCTTCCTTAACTTCGGAAATATCGCCCCTTACCAGGACATCCAGTGGAGGTATATTTCCCATAAGACATATTCTGTCTCCCACTTTTTGTGCTACTTCCACAATATCTAAGTTATGACTGAAGTTTAAAACATCTAATCCAGTTTCAGGTAGCTGGTCTACAAAAGGAGCAATATTGGCATCGTTATGATACACCTTTATCATATCAGGAAAAGCATCAAAAATCGCCTTTAAGTAAGGATGAGCAAACTCCATATAATCAGCTCTGGATAAAAATCCTACTATATCATCGAGCACCATTACCCCCTCTACGGTACCTAAAACTTCCGCTTGAGCCTTAAGCCATTCAATCACAGTGGTAGTAGTTATCTCAAGTAGTTTCTTAGTGTTAGCGGGCTCCAGCTTCAGATCCATCAAGAATTCGGTTGTTCCTCTCAAATGAGCTGCAAGAGCAAGGGGACCCCGGGCTGCAACCATTTTTACCGACATATTACGCTCTTCAAGCACACTCTGAACCCACTTATACCAGTGAAGAACAAAGGACATCAATCCATCTTGGTCAGGCCGGGGAACCCGTAGATTATCCACTTGAGCTATATCAAACATCGAAGGACTTATAGAGGGCGTGTTATTTTCTGACCAGGCAATCTTGCAGCCAAAAGCAGATGGTTCAGTAGCCATCCCATATTCTACCCAGAAACCGGGCAGGAAAATAATATCAGGATAAGAGGAATACACTTTAATATTGGCTTCCAGCCAGCGGTCAGGAAACAAATAATAGTCAAAGTGAGACATACCACAAAAGCCTGGAATCCAGGGACTATCAACAATTAGAGCTACAACAACTTTTTCATTTCTACCAGATACAGCATCTACAAAACAATTCCACGGAGCTTCATCCATGAGTTTCACCCCCTATATATTAGCTAACAAAATGACCATACCCAAAATTTAATAAGGATTTTCCAGGCCGAATATTCGGGCTTGGTTTCTGTGCATCAACCCTTCTACTGTCCTTATAGCCCCCTGTTGAGAGATTTGACCTTCAGAAAGCAATTTTCCTACAGCCTTACAAATCACTCTATCAAAAACCTCAAACCTGCTCCCCTCGGACAAAATCTTCCGGGCATCACTCACTGGCCCTGCTACTGAACTTAAAAGAGACGAATTGGCCGTATACAGGAGAAAATGTTCCATCACATACGGAGCATCATTATGCCACCACGGAAAACCCTGGTGAACATTAGGGAAGGCTCTCTCCAGAGTGAGATTAATATGAGAAAAAGCCTGATTCATGGGATATAGAATCAGGTGAGATTCATTATCGCTCTTTCCGCTAAAGAATTTTGAAAGAAGAGGATTTAGAAATTCAACTATAGTAACACCTTCTGTGGCCACATCTCCCCCCACATTGGCTCCCCAATTTTTATAAAGATATTGGTTTGCATTTCGGAAAGCACCATAATGAATTTGCGTTACCATTCTTCTATCCTGATTCATCTCACAAAACTTATGCATTAAGTAGGAAATGAACTCCCTGGTTTCAGAAGACCTTATAGCAAACCTTTCCCTACCATCATAAGCTCTTCTAAAAATTTGCTCTGCTCTTTCTTCGCTCACTTCCAATCCATAAGGTTCAAGAAGCCCATGGTCGCTCGCCTTCGCTCCCATCTCAGCAAAGTAATTGTGTCGCTTTCGTAGTGCTTCAACTAAACCCCGGAGCGAGGTATCTTCTCCCGTTAGCTGGCATATTTTTTCCACGTTATCTCTCCATCCCTCATCAAAAATATCGCAATAAGCATCAGGTCTGAAGCAAGGGAGAAAAACAATATCATCTATAGTTTCTTTAGCTATCTTATGATAATAGAGATCGTCTGCTGGATCGTCAGTAGTAAAAATGACTCTGACTCCCATCTTCCTGAGCAGACCCTGGGGCCACATATCCTCTCTCCTGAAACACTCCTCAGCCAGCTTCCATATTTTATCTCCTGTCTCAGCACTCAATAAGTCCTCAATCCCCAATATTCTCTTTAGATCTAGATGAAACCACTGATGAACGTGATTACCCTCCAGATTAGGAAAAACTTTACTCAAAGCCATCCATTTATCATAATCGGAGAGACCGGGATCTCTTGCCAGAGCTTGAGAAAAACCAGAAAACTTTGAAGCCAGTTGAATAATATAGTGGTCACAATTAGCGTATTCCGATCTGTCTTCTAAAACCTCAGCTTTCCAGATATTGGGAAATGGCTGATTTTCAACAATTTGTCTTAAACTATAGTGAGTGTGGACATCAACAATTCCTAATCTGTGTCTCAAGGGAACAGCAACATCATGGTATAGCCTCACTCCTTCTTTTGTATCCAGAAGCCAGTCAGAACCTAAAAATTTATCTTCACCACTCATAGTCAAACCTTCCTCCAGAAGAATTTTTTAGGACGCTCGGCGTACTTCATCATTAATTATTGATTGATTTATTTATTTCCTCAAAGTTAATATACCATAGAATACTAATATTTATCATCTTATTTATATCCAAAATATCTGGCTATTTCCTCATTTATAGGCAAAGACATAATTTCCTCAAGAACTGCTTTTACCTGTTCAAAAGATTTTGTCCGGGGATCTCTTACCAGTATTTCTTCAAGAACTCGTTTATCTCCAGTGGTGTAAGCTTCTAGTGCCCACCTCATGCGTAGAATTCTGGGCATGAGATACATATTTTTAGTTCTCTCCGTAACATCCGGATCTAATTTTTCAGGCTGGATATTATCTTTACTCACTATCACCGGTATTTCTACCACCACATCATCAGGGATACCAGAAATAACTCCCCGATTCTGAAGATTGAGAATAAGTCTGGCTTCCGGTCCTCCAGAAATTCCATTTATAAAGGGAATGTGCTGTTCTCCACTCATTTTATCCCGGGTGAAAATTTCAGGATAGGCCTGAAACAGGTCTACTTCAGAATTTCTCCTCACTTCTTCAGCCAGATCGAGCAGCTTCTGTTTTTCTTTTCTGAGTGATTCATGAAAACGAGGCCTTTCTACCTCATTATCTATACCTCCAAACTTCCCATACCACTTCTTTTTAGTTTCCAGGTTATAGTTGTATTTCCAGCTCCCATTGCGACAGGTATCTCCTATGGGCAACATACCATAGAACTTATACATATCTATAACTGCAGGGCTAAGCTGAACGTCCCAGGGGTTTTCTGGCTGCCAGTGCTGAGATTCTTCCTCTATCCATTTATCAAGCAAAGGATAAGCATTTTCTCCCCGGTAAAGAAAGCGGTTTAACCATATTCCATGGTTCACCCCAGCGACTTGCCAGTCCACTTCTTCTGGATTCAGCCCCAGAGTATGAAAAGCTCCAAACACTCCTGAGAACCCGTGACAAAAACCAATCACCTTTACTCCGGTAGATTGAGAAACAAATTGAGTAGCCTCAAAAACAGGATTAGCAGTTTGCAAGAGGTAAGCCTGAGGGGAAAGCTTCTCCATAAGCTCAGCAATCTCTGAAGATAACTTAAGGTCAGGATAGGAGCATAGAATATAGGAGTAAGTGGAAACCATATTAAACTCCTGGCTATCAATACCTCTATAGTAGCCATGCTTTTCTCCGATTTGAGTTATTAAATCATATCGGTCGGGATAAGAAGGAGCAGCGCTATGGATCACAAAGTCAGTTCCTTCTAATGCTTGAGACATATCCATGGTTTTTTCCAGTTTAAGACTTGCACCAAGATCTTCCACATATTTTTGAGCCAGGACATATATAGCTTCGAGCTTTTCCTCATTAATATCCATCAAGGAAACCAGAGAACCAGCAAGATTTTCAGTCTTGGCTATATCACCAATAAGTTGAAGAGAAAAACGAACACTTCCTGCGCCTATGATGGTTATTTTCATAATTTATTCCTCCTTTATAAATTTATCCCTTAATGTCAGTAAGGGTAATTCCCTCAACAAAGTATTGCTGAGCTATAAGAAACGCTCCCAGCATGGGCAATACAGATATTATATGCCATAAGCAGATTCCACTGAGCATCCATATCTCCCCTGAACAAAGTTATTCCCAGAGTAAGTGTTCTATTAATGAACGCCAGAGGATAAAGATAGTTATTCCATACATTGAGTAAAGATTCCCAGAGTAGTCAAAGCTGGCCTGGAAAGAGGAAGTATAATCCTTACAAACCTTCCCATCTCTTTCGATAGAGAACCTTAAAAATCTTGACACCATCATCACTGCATTTGCTATAATTGGCATGGGCACAGCTCTGGGGTAAAACACCTTGACTTTGTAGTTAATTATTGTTCATCAAATTGAATATACATAGTGAAAGAAACTTTATTAGCATATCCCTGTAGAGGCAAGAGTTCATGCTCAGAGGTAGAGAAATTTGTTTTGGGATTCTTGCCTTGTAAGTTTCTACCCGTAAAAAGAAAGAGGACACAATAGACATGATGAAGATAAAAAATATAGAATGCTGACTTCCTGGCCATACAATATTCTTTTTCCCTGGTCTAACACTGACAATATATATGAAGGAAACGAGATAAAGTTAGCAGATCTTGCGAATATATCGAGAAAGCTCTCTAACGGTCTGACCCGTTATAAAAAAGTACAGATATCATAAATATAACAGAAGTACTATAAAAAAGGTGTAATGAAAAAGATTGCGTTGTGGCCTATTATAAAGGCCTCTTTTACAGATATATATGAAAATCTTGGCTGGGTATTATTTATGAGCGTAATCTGGTCTGGCTTTGCTGCTCCGTTTCTATTTGCTATCTTTCCCGGGAATCTCTCCACACCGTTAAGAATCATACTGGGTTCTTCAGTGATAGTTTTGGGACCAGCTACTGCAGGATGTTATTATATAGCCAATAAACTTATAAAGAGAGAGCTCGTTGAGTGGAGAGATTTTTTTTACGCTTTCAAAAAGTTTTTCTGGAAAGCCGCGGCTCTTACATTAATCCTAATAACAGCTATTGCTATTTTATTAGTCAACTTTATTTTTTATTTTCAAATGCATTCCCCATTTATAAAGGTTCTTAGTATCGTGTGGTTATACGTTATTATTTTTTTGGGAATTATGCAAACATACATGTTTCCCCTGCTTATAGAACAGGACACCGGAATTAAAAAGATAGTTAAACGGTCTTTTTTGTTGAGTATAGACAACATAGGAATAACTTTAGTAATATTTTTGATTGTAACAGCACTACTCATTATATGCATACTCACAGGAGTAGGAGCGTTATTGGTAATGATGGGCATGAAAAGCTTTTTTGATACAAGGACATCTCTAAGTGTGATGGAAAAATACGAAGACGCTCCCGAATTGTAGTCACTTCCTGGGAAAAAGACTTCCAGTGCTGGATACTATCTCAAATATAAAAGTTGTCAGGAAACAAAATGCATAAAACTACGCTCGTGAATTTCTTCTACCTCACGATACGGTGCTCCACAGCAAAACCAGCAGGCAGAGCATCTTAAGTAAAAAAATATGGAGTATGAATTTATTTTTTTAACCTTTTATACCTGTAGTTGCAATCCCTTCAGTAAGATATTTCTGGAAAAAGATAAATATAAGAAGTACCGGTATTAATGACAACACCGACATAGCAAATACTGCTCCCCAATTTGTTACAGCAGTTGGATCGGCAAAATTTTTTAGCGCCAGAGAAACTGTATATAGAGTGGCCTGATTCAAATAAAGTAATGGCCCTAAGAAGTCATCCCAGGTCCAGTAAAAAGAGAAAAGACTCGCAGTAATCAGTGCTGGTTTTATTGAAGGCAGGATGATCCACCAGAAAATTCCAAATTTTCCCGCTCCATCTATTTCTGCAGCCTCATCCAGCTCTAATGGTAAGCCCCTGATAAACTGCATTATAAGAAATATGAAGAATGCAGAACCAAAAAACTTTGGAACAATCAGGGGGTAGAATGTATTAATCCAGTTTAGCTTGTTGAACATTATATATTGAGGTATGATCTGCACCTGGAAGGGTAGCATCAGCGTCATCATCATAGCAGCAAACCATAAATCTCTTCCCTTAAACGGGATCCTGGCAAATCCGTATGCTACGAGCGCAGAAGAAATCACTGTCCCTATAGTACCTATCCCTGCTACTATAAAAGAGTTCTTAAAAAATGTTGCAAAGGTTACGTTCCCGAATCCTTTCCATCCTTCCTTGTAGTTCTCTATAGTAAATTTTGGAGGTATTAAAGTTCCCATACTAGCAAATATATCTGCGTGCTCCTTAAAGGAGCTACTCACCATCCATAAAACAGGGTAAATCATTACAATGCCCAATACTAACATTAATACGTGATAGATAATATTCCATCCTCTATTTCTTCTTGCCATTTTAAGTCTCCTTACTATTTACACTTCTTCTGACTCGTAATATACCCAGAATTTAGATGATTTAAATGCGAGTAGGGTAAAGAAAGCTATTATAACAAGCAAAACCCAAGCCATAGCAGAAGCATACCCCATGTCAAAGCTCTGGAATGCTTTCTGATACAGGTAAAGCGAATAAAATAGAGTAGTATCTAACGGAGCACCACCTGTTATTATGTATGCCTGTGTAAATACCATAAATCCGTTAATTATTTGCATTATAAGATTAAACAGAATTACAGGACTTAACATTGGGAGTGTAATCTTTGTAAACTGAGTCCATTCTCTGGCTCCATCTATCGATGCTGCTTCATAGAGCGATTCAGGTATCTGCCTTAATCCTGCCAGGAATATTAACATGGGAGATCCAAATTGCCATACAGCCAATATTATAAGTGTCCAGATAGCAGTACGGGGGTTACCCAGCCAGTTTATTCCTTCGATTCCCACATTTTTCAGTATAAAGTTTATTAAGCCATCTACCCCGAATATCTGCCGCCACATAATTGCCACCGCTACACTTCCACCTATAAGGGATGGCAGATAATAAATACCTGTATATATAGAAGTCGCCCTCGTTGGTGGTTTTAGCAGCATCGCTACTAGAAGAGCAAATATTAATCTCAAGGGTACTGCGGTAAAGACATAATAGAATGTTGCCCGCAGGGAATTGTGGTATCTTCTATCTTCCAGAAGACGCAACCAATTACCAATACCAATCCATCTTGGGGGAGAAAGAACATCGTATCTGGTGAAGGCTAAGAAAAAAGATGCTACAATCGGAAATAGTATAAAGATAAAGAACCCTATGAGCCAGGGGGATATAAATAGATAGCCCATTATATTGTTACGTTTCTCTCTTTCAGTCATTTTTGTTTCGACCTTTCATCTCTAAATTTTACATCCATCCTCGGTAGCGTAGCAACTGTTACCGAGGATGGATGTGGGTCTTATATCTCTATTGTTGTTGTAGTATCCTGGTTGCTTCCTTCCTGAATTCTGCAGCTGCCTCTTCCGGCGTAATCTTTCCATACATAACTTGTTCTATTATAGGATCCCATACATTATATATAATATCAGTATGACCGGGCGGATCAGGGGGAGGAGCAGGAAGACTATTATTTTCAGCCAATTTTATAAAGCTGAACATTTCTTTTTGCGCGGGCTCTAAATAGGGGAAGAGTAACTCTTGTATCTTTGAGGATATTGGAACACCTCTTTCTGCGAACAGAATCTTGTTCGCCTCAAAAGAATTTGTAAAGAAATCTATAAACATGGCTGCTTCTTTGGGATGCTGGGATTGGGAAGTTACAGAAAAGAACTGGGAAGCTTTTAGATAATTAGCTGGTTTAGCATCGGCAATAGGAGCTTTTGGCATCAATGCAAGTTTCAATGGGCGTTCATTAGCCGCCTTGGTAACTGCAACCAGATAATTGCTCCAGGCGAGTGCCATTGCAGATTCCTGGGTAACTAAAAACATATCTTCTATCCCAAGCGCACCTCTGGCTACTTCAGTTTCTATAGATGGGATAGCTCCCTCATTCTGCAAATCTAACAACAGATTGGCCCAATCAGAAAATAACCTGTCATCTTCATAACCCAATGATTTTCCATCATCAGAGTATAACCAGTAGCCATGCGACATTAGCCATACTTTGAACACCTGTGCATCTGCTTTGGTTATTCCCTCTGCTCCATATATACCCAGTTCATTCTTCAGCTTTATTGCTATCTCCTTGAAATCATTCCAGGTCCAGCCTGCCTCAGGAAATGGTATCCCTGCCTTTTCAAATAACTCCGGGTCATATAACATTCCCAGGGAATTTGTCCCTAGATTTATAGCGTAGATTTTGTCGCCGACTTTTCCGGGAGCAATTTGATTCTCAGCTACATCAGAAAGATCTATTACGCCTTCGACTATATAATCATCTAACGGTAATACCAGCCCTCTCGTAGCCCATTCCGACAGATAAGCATAATCCTGTTGTATCACATCGGGAAGATTTTTCCCTGCTGCTTGAGTATTGAGCTTTACCCAGTAATCATTCCAAACAGCATATTCAGGATAAATCTCTATATACGGATATTCCTTTTCAAACAGCTCGATAACTCCAAGCGTTCTATTATGTCTATCCTGTGACCCCCACCAGGCTACTCTCAGAGATACTTTTTCCTGGGCTAATAATGCTGTGGAAAAGAAAACAGAACACATCAATAGAACTAAAACCGTAAGGACTAACTTGCGCAGATTTGTCATTGTAATCCTCCTGTTAATAATATTTAAGATCTCTCAAAAACTTCAAAATCTATTGCGGCCCCCTCTGAAAAACAATAACTTATTTCTATTGCCACCCAAAACACCATATTATTCTACTTCTTGATCTTTTATGTCACCTCCTTGCATAATATGCAATATGATTGCACTTTTACACATTATAGAATACCAATTTTTGCTTGTCAATCCTCTGTGAGGATGTTTGAAAACCCCCCTACTTTTATGACCACTAAAAAAGTGTGGTAACCTTCCTCCCTTGTACTCGACTCTTTCTCCTGCACCATCACATAGCCATACAGTTTTTGAGAAAGGAGTTTTATAAGCCTTAAGGTGGCCCTGATGTCAAAACAAAAAGAGATTTTAAGGTAGGTTGTTTAATCCTCTCTGTTTACAGTTTTTCCTGAACTTAAGCAAACTACTGAGTGTTCTATCATAAAACAATCAGACAAAAACTCCCACCCAGAGTGAACCATTTCAAAATCCCTCCATTTGAGTTTTGAGGAGCAATTTTGTTCTAACCGTGAAGTTTCTAAGCCTGGCTCTTCAAGCTTGCACAATTATATAATTAATGAACCTAACTTTGTTCAGAACTGATATTTTTCAAAAAGCAGATCATTTTTAAAGAAAAATTTTCGTATTGTACAAAAATAAATGTTAAAATGAAAGAAATAAAGTAAAAGGAGGGTTATTATAATGATATCCCAATTTTTAGAAGAAAAACAGGTAAATATGGTAGCAGCAGTATTAGCAGTGATTTTCGTGGTTATTTCTATTATACTGGGAGTAGCAGGCGGATTTATGTTTGCTGTGGGAGATCTAACAGGAGCTCTTGCCTCCTGGGGGGTAGTTGCTCTCTTTGGCCTTATTGGACTCATCCTCCAGGCCATAGTCCTATATCAGTGGTCAGCAGTAATTAACCAGAATTTAAGTAATACCCAGCAGATGTTTCTCTACTTAAAAGAGCGCATAGAGGATCCTCTGCGAGGAGAAATAGGATTTTTTGCCAATCGAATGGAAGAATTCACTATACCAACTTGGCCTTATTGGGTGTACTTAGCAATGTATATCATCAGTCTCTTTACCGGTTGGTATGCCCTCCTGTTCAACCTGCTGGGATTTATATTTCTAGCTTTTTATATAAACAATATTTTCAAATCTACAAGTAAAGTGTCCAACCTTAAAAACAAAGTTTACCATTATTTAAAAGAGGAAAAAGGAGTGTCTCTCTCCGGCGAGGTTTATCGCATTCCCTCACGCAACATAATAACTTTTATAATTTTAAGTGTCATCACTTTATCTATTTACTGGTTATACCTGCTGGTTAAACTAAGCAGTGAAATCAATAATTACGTAAAGAGCGATGAGAAAATGAGAAAAGAAATAGAAGAAGTTTTTAGAGCGGCTGCTCAAGCTTAATTAATGGTCAATTATCTGATTGCCTCTAACATTATATTTTTCTTAGCCACCATTTTTAGCGGTGGCTTTACCTTGAGCAATTTACTACGCTGGGGAGCTAAATTCGGCCCCCTTATTGCTAATGGGGAGTGGCAGAGACTTCTTATCTGTATTTTCCTCCACGGAAATCTGTGGCACTTATTTTTCAATTTATATGCACTCTATTATTTAGGACGTATGGCAGAAGAAATATATGGATATCGCAAGTTCTTTGGCATCTACATCGTCTCAGGACTGAGTGGTAGCATCCTATCTTATTTACTGAATTACTCCCAGATAGGAGTAGGAGCAAGTGGTGCCATATTCGGCTTAGCAGGGGCAATTTTTGCCAGTGGCCTGAAATATCGCCATACTTCCCTTCACCAGGTAGGAATGAATCTCCTGCCTTTCATCCTGATAAACCTCCTCATTGGCGCATTTTCTCCTGCTATAGATAATGCCGCTCACCTAGGAGGAGTGCTCAGTGGCATGCTTCTCGGGTGGATAGTAAGTCCTGGCGCTTCCTGGATTCGGTGGAAAAGAACTTTAGAAGAAGTACTCTACTGGGTAACCATTGCCTTTGTAGTTTTTGCCATGTTGACTTTTTTTGTTCCCAATCTGGCTTCAGGGAAAGCATCTATAGACAAAATTGTGACTTTCCACAATGAAGCACAAAAAATACTCCTAAAGATAGAATTAGGGTTTCCTCCCTCACCACTTGAGGTAGAAAAGCTTTCTCCTCCCGACCGAAAAGCCAGAGAGATTAAAGAGCTCCTCCTCACCTTTCTCGAAGAAGGAGGAAAGAACTCGGTGCTCCAGAGAGAAATTGAGGAAAAATTCCTATCCTGGAGAGAGGAAATTTTAGACAAATATCAAGGAATTATTCTGGAAAAATCTCCCTAAAAAGAGACCAAACAGTGCCAGATAAATAGGTAACCCAGGAAATCAACTTCCTCCCAAACACGGCGCGCTAATTCTTTATCCCCACTTATAGGGGGCAATTCCTTAACTTTTTCCTCCCAGGGAATACAAACTCCCGGATTTCTCTTCATCTCTTCCATTTTATCCTCCTAATATTGACCATATTCTCGGGTAAAATCAGTCAGTGCTTTAACATTCTCCACTCGAGCATCATTCTGGACGATAGCACTGGCATCCATAACGTATCCACCATCTCGAGCTACTCCGTCAATCACTTTTTTGCAATAATCCCGAACTTCTTCGGGTGCTCCTATTGATAAAAGGGTATTAGGTATGCCCCCGCTTATACAGAATTTATCCCCCAAAACCCGATGGGCTTCAAATATATCGCTCCTATCCACATGGAAGACAACACTCCCTGCCGGCAACTCTCGAAAAGTAGAGAGATGAAAGTCCCAATTGCCTTCAGCATAAAGGAGAGTCTGATGGCCGTTGTTCCACAGTTCTTCTAAAATAGGTTTAGTGGTAGGCCAGTAGATGTCTTGAAAATGCTGAGGACTGATAAAAGGAACAGAGGTACGATGCATCCACATAGCCACCGGAACATTCTTTTCCGGGTCTGCTCCAGAAAGAGCCACCTGGAGAAGATGAGGCATTAAAGCTTCGCAAGCGGCTAATACTTTATCAGGACGCTCCATCAAGTCTCGAGCCAGACCATAATACCCCCGTAATTTATCAGCTAAGATATCAAGAGGAGCTTTTAAGATTCCAGAGATAGCAGAAACCGTTCCGGTTTCCTCTCGCAAAAGCTGGTTTTGCCTCCCCAGAGCATCGAAGTACTGCATCATAGCCATCCCTCCTTTCAACAAAGCCAGGTTATGACGAAAAGTGGCTGACTCTTTTGGAGGAACAATATCCCGGGAAACTCGGGGAAGCCAGATATTGAAAAGATAACCAGTAGGGTCTTTAATCAGATCATCATATTCCTCACTCTTCATAAAAGCTTCCTCCTCTGGAGGTTCCCGGTACTGAAAACCCACATCGGGGGGAATATCGATACCTGGCACAGCATAGTAAGTAAGATTGATAGCTTGAGTTAAACCAGTCCACACATATACCATATTACCCACTATTGCATCCCAATCAAAATCAGCAGCACATTTTCTTACCGCCAAAAAAGCTTTCTCATAGTCGTGGGTCACTTCTTGACAGGTGTAGCCAGCATAAAGAGCGGTAAACTCGGCTACAAAAGGGCGAATGGGAATCCTGTCTGGCTTCTCATTCTTCATTGCTTTTGTATACCTCTTCAAGCGTTCCTGGTAGAGCTCCTCTTTAGATTTAGACATATTTTACCTCCTATTACTATCTAATCTTTTCCTCACAGAAGAACCAACTATCACTGTCATCTTTAAACCTCATCCCATTGTAGTTTCGATATACTTTTTTAAAACTATTCCGTTATTAAATTTTTCTTCCTTTCTCCATATGAAAGGATAAATTTTTCTTCCATTGCTTTCTGAATGATAAGCGAAACCAGCTCTTTTTTGTGGTCTAACTCCTGAAAATATTTTTGTTTAAATTCATTCCGCTTTGGCGGATCACGAGAAAACCACTTTATCACTTCTTCGCTTGGGGTAATATCTTTCAACCATAGATCAATATTTGCTCTTCCCTACCT
>DGDO01000073.1:13378-13858 GCA_002385475.1 Candidatus Sordicultor fermentans
TCCCTACCTTAAACCTCGAGGGCAAAATCTATCTACCAATATTCTAAAACCATCGCCTTCATTTGTTTCATCATAAGCTCTCTTAATATTTATGACTAATTTTTAACTCCCTAAATTCGTAAAAATGAACAGGCACTCTCAAAAAAACTACACCCACCAGACTTCTCCAGTTTTTTCTTTAATCACTACTTCTTTCAAAAGAGCCACTGCTTTTTCAAAACCTTCCCTCCCCGACATAAGAGAATCTTCGTGCTCGATGGACAAAACTTCATCATAGCCGATGAGACGCAAAGTGCTCACAAAATCTTTCCAGAAACCCAGATCATGCCCATAGCCAATGGTTCGGAATATCCAGGACCTCTGACTCTCTTGAGTGTAGGGTTTAGTGTCCAGGTTTCCATTTACCGAGCTATTTTTGGGATCAATTTTAGTATCTTTAGCGTGAACATGGTAAATTGCACCTTCCAGAGCTCTCAGGGC
>DGDO01000073.1:13975-17030 GCA_002385475.1 Candidatus Sordicultor fermentans
AATTAGCCCCGATTACATCTCCAACCACGCTACGAATTTTTAATAAAGTCTCGGGATTGTACACACAAAAACCAGGGTGCATCTCAAAAGCCACCCGAACCCCGTGATCTCGAGCAAATTGACCAGCTTTTTTCCAGTAAGGAATCAGCTTCTCCTCCCATTGCCAATTAACTACTTCTAAAAAATCATTGGGCCAGGGGCAGGTAACCCAGTTAGGGTATCTAGAATTCTCTGAATCACCCGGGCAACCGGAGAAAGTAATCACGTTTTTTACTCCCAGTTTTTCAGCTAAAAGAACTGTGTTTTCAAAATCCCGGTGATGCTTTTCAGCTATTTCTTTATTGGGATGAACCGGGTTACCATGACAGCTCAGACCACTGATTTCCAACCCCCGGGAAGCTACTGCTTCTTTAAGTCTTTTTATATTATCTTCTTTAGCAAGAAACTCTTCCGGGTTTAAGTGAGCATTACCTGGATATCCTCCGGTGCCAATCTCCACCGCTTCTGCTCCTATCCCTTTAACATAATCAAGAGCTTTCTCCAGAGGCTCATTTTGGAAAAGTACCAAAAATACTCCTATCTTCATTGCCTTTTCCTCCTATTAATAGAATTTAATTTAGCATATCATAAACAAGTTATTGAAAAAAGATGATATTTTGTTTTTCCTGAAACAGAGACACAAGATGGTATCCCCTATTGCTTTTTCCCTATCACTCCTCATCCATCCCTCTGAATACCTCTATCGGTTATAAGGGGATTCGCCCCCTTATAAATCCCTTTCTTTTTCCCCCTCCCTTACCCACCCTGTCCAATCATTGATCTCGCAGGTGACCCGGGCACTCCCACAAGGGGAAGAAGAAAAGAAGGAAAAGCTCCTTCCGAGGGGAGAAAAAGCAGAGTTGGCACACAAGCAAAGGAGGGAGTCGCAATTGACACCCGAAACGGCAAAGTGTAAAAGAGAATTAAAAATGGTTACGAAGCGAAAAACTTATGGCTCTCCCGATTATTTATATAGTTGGCTCACTTACAACCGGAAAATTTTTCCTCCTGGTGACTCCTGCACCAATCCTTGTAATTCCAGAGAAAGTAAAACACGGAAAAATTTACCCTCTTCCCAGCCGGTAAGCTGAAGCAGCTCTTCTTTAAACACCCCGGAAGAATCAATAAAAGAAAATAGCTCCCCCTTTTCTCCAGAAAGCGGCGAGTCCTCTCCATAAGACTTTTTTGCCTTTCCGGAAGAAAAACCTAAAGCTTCTAAAATATCCTCCTTATTCTGTATCAGCTTTGCTCCCTGAGCAATGAGATTATTGGCCCCTTCACTTTGCGGGGAAAAAATAGAACCGGGAACCGCCATCACCTCTCTCCCCTGTTCCAGAGCAAAATCCGCCGTAATCAGAGCACCGCTGCGCTTTGGAGCTTCTACCACCACCACTCCTTGAGTTAAGCCACTGATAATTCGATTACGAGGAGGAAAGTTCTCCGGGCGGGGAGGGCACAGAGGAGGATACTCGCTAATTATGGCGCCTCCTCCATCCACTATTTCCTCAGCCAATCGCCGATGAGAAGAAGGATAAATAACCTCCAAACCACTTCCTAAAACCCCTACGGTAATCCCTCCCTCTCTTACCACGCTACTGTGAGCTTCCCCATCAATACCCAGAGCTAACCCGCTCACTATCACCCATTTATCTTTAGCCAATTCAGAAGCTAAAATTCTGGCTATCTTCCTTCCATAAGGAGTAGGCCTGCGAGTGCCTACTATAGAAATAAAAAGGTCAAGCTGGTTAAAATCGAAGTCACCCCACATATAAAGCAAAAAAGGGGGATTAGAAATGTTACGAAGAAGAGAAGGATAAAAATCATCTTTCAGGGTGAGAACCTTAAAATTTTTACTTTCAATTCTTTCTCTCAACTTTTCCGGCTCGATTTTTTTTCTCTCTTCCTCCACTTTTTGAGCCATACCAGGACCGATTATCTCGCTTAACTCTTTCACTCCCGCCCTCCAGGCAGTTTTAGCATCGCCAAAAACATTTAATAATTTCTGGAAACGAATAGGACCAATTCCCATCACGTGGTTAAAAGCTATCCAGAAATTCCTGTCCTCCACCTCAAAACTCCTCATACTTCCGATCTAAAGAACGATAATGAATAGCTTCTGCCACATGCTCTACCCGAATAGTCTCCGACTGCTCCAGATCAGCAATGGTTCTTGCTACCTTGAGAATCCGGTGATAAGCACGGGCACTCAAAGCTAAAGATTCCATAGAAGCCTCGAGAAGTTTTTTGGCTTCACCCCCCAGAGATGAGAAACGCCGGAGGTAGCGAGCACTCATCTGGCCATTGAGACGGATTTTCTCTCCCCGGAAACGCTCAGCCTGGATTTCTCGAGCTCTTTTTACTCTTTCTCTCACTTCTTGAGAACTTTCTTCTTTTTTTTCTGAAGCAATTTCAGAAAAATCTAAACGAGGTATCTCCACCTGTAAATCAATGCGGTCCAGTAGAGGGCCTGATAATTTAGCCCGGTATCTCGCAATCTGCCGATAAGAACAGGTACAGGTTTTTTTAGTATCTCCTAAGTATCCACAAGGACAGGGGTTACAAGCCAGTGCCAGAGTGAAGGAAGCAGGATAAGTAATAGTGGTAGAAGCACGGGCTACTGTTATTTTTCCTACTTCTAAAGGCTCTCGTAAGGCTTCTAAAACGTTGCGTCGAAATTCCAGAGCCTCATCTAAAAACAGAACCCCATGGTGAGCCAGACTCACCTCTCCAGGGCGAGGCCATTGCCCTCCTCCAATCAAAGCCACATCGGAGATGGTATGATGAGGAGCACGAAAAGG
Source organism: Candidatus Sordicultor fermentans (assembly GCA_002385475.1). GTDB lineage: Bacteria > Atribacterota > Atribacteria > Atribacterales > Caldatribacteriaceae > Sordicultor > Sordicultor fermentans. The sequence goes on from DGDO01000073.1 coordinate 16,813, forward strand.
ACGCTGAGAAACCAAGGGCCGCTTCTCAGAAAGAAGACCAGCTACACTGTGAATTTTGGTTACCTCAATTGCCTCATCTAAAGATAAAGGAGGAAACAAAGAAGGCAATCTCCGGGCCAACATGGTTTTACCCGAACCAGGAGGACCGATTAATAAAAGATGATGTCCTCCAGCAGCGGCAATCTCTAAAGCTCTTTTCCCTCCCCTCTGTCCTTTTG
>DGDO01000073.1:17143-19437 GCA_002385475.1 Candidatus Sordicultor fermentans
TCCCCTCTGTCCTTTTACTTCTTCTAAGTCTTCTCCCACTCCCTCCAAAGAAAAAAGACTTTCCCGGTCTAAAGTGACAGGCGATAAATCTATTTTGCCCTGCAAAAAATCACAAACTTCGTTAAGGTGGCGAAAACCATAAACTTCTAAGTTTTCCACCAATGCCCCTTCTTTGGTATTTTCTCGAGCTAAAAACAATCGGTAATTCTTACCACTCAAAGAAAGAAAATGAGCTACGGGAAGAGCACCATTTATCGGTTTTATCTCCCCGGAAAGAGATAATTCTCCCATGGCCACCACCGAAGAAGAGGTGAACTTCATCTGTCCAGTAGCAGCCAGCACCCCCAGAGCAATGGGAAGGTCAAATTCACTTCCACTCTTTTTTAAAGAAGCAGGGGCTAAATTAACCGTTACTCTACCGCCAGGAAAGAAAAAACCGCTATTTTTGATCGCACTGCGCACTCTTTCTCTGGCTTCCTGTACTGCAGTGTCGGGAAGACCTACTATCTGAAAAGTGGGAAGACCTGAAGCAACATCCACCTCTACTTCCACTAATCGAGCATCCACTCCCCAGACCGTGGCACTCAAGACTCTGGCTAACAAAATTACACCCCCCTCTAAAAAGATCCAGGATAATAAAAAAATTGCAACTTACCTTTTTCTTTTCGGATAGCTAAAACATCAAAACGAAAAAAAACGTCCTCCGGGTTATAACCTTTCTTTTGCAAATAAAAAAGAGCAGAGCGACGGATTTTATTTTGTTTTTCCCGGGTGACTGCCTCTTCTGGAAGTCCAGCCTTTAGGCTCTCTCTCGTTTTCACTTCTATAAACACCCAGGTATCACGGTCACGAGCAATTATATCTATTTCTCCCCAGGGAGAACGGAAATTAGTCTCCAAAATCTCGAGACGCAGCTTGCTCTTTACCCATTTCTGGGCTATCAACTCTCCCTTTTTACCCTTGTCTCTGTTTTTCATATTTCCGACAGAAGCTCAAGCGATGGCAATCTTCAAGACCCCATTCCTCAATTTCTCTTCGATGGAGAGAGGTACCATATCCTTTGTGTTGAGAAAAACTGTAATGGGGAAAAAGAGGCTGATAAAAGTTTTCCATAATTTCATCCCTGAACACTTTAGCCACCACAGAAGCTGCTGCCACAGCCAAACTTTTGCTTTCTGCTTGAGGTAGAGACAAAGAAGGAGTCTGAAGAAAGGGGACTTTAACCCAGTCTAAAATCAAAAATTCAGGAAAACGAGAAGAAGAAGCCCGATAGATGGCTTCTTGAAAAACAAAAACGTTGGCTTTTTCTATGCCTGCTGCATCGATAAATCTTTCCCCCACCATCCCTATCCCTATAGCCAGGGAGGAAGAGCATATTTCTCGATACAGCTTTTCCCTTTGAGAAGGAGAAAGAGACTTGGAATCTCTCACCCCCGGGAGATAACAATAGCGAGGCAAAACCACACAAGCAGCTACAAGAGGCCCGGCCAAAGGGCCTCTTCCTGCTTCATCCACTCCTCCAATAGAAGAATACCCTCTCTCCCAGAGAAACTCTTCTATCATCTCAATATTTTAATTCGCTGAGGCGGCCAGTAAACCAGAAAAGCTCGCCCTAAAATATTCTTACGAGGGACATATCCCCAGAACCGGCTATCATCGCTATTGCTACTGTTATCACCTAAAACAAAGTAAGAATCTTCAGGAATCACTTTCTCTCCTTGACCGTAGTAACCTGCGTCATAGTAGGGACGAGCAAAAAGTTCTCCTTCCAGAGGAACCCCGTTTATATACACGAGGCCATTTTCAATTTTAATCGTCTCTCCGGGCAAACCCACAATTCTTTTTATGAGATTTTTGCGAGAATCGAGAGGATAGCGAAAAACTATAATATCTCCCCTTTGAGGTTCGGTAAAATGATAAATAAACTTGGCCACCAGAACCCGCTCTCCAGGAACCAAAGTAGGCTCCATAGAGCCACTGGGAATATAGTATCCCTCTATCACAAAATAGCGTATTAAAAGCGCTATAACAAGGGCCCAGAGGATAGTTTCTATCAATTCTCGCCAGACACTTTTCTTTTTGGGTTCTCCGTTTTCCTCTTTAAGCTTCTCGCTTCTCTGCAATCCTGGACTCCTTGCGACTCCTGCCTCTTAAGTAATAGAGTTTAGCCCTTCTTACCTTGCCTCGACGCAGAATCTCAATTTTTTCTATAGAAGGAGAATGGAGAGGAAAAATACGCTCTACTCCCACTCCAAAGGAAATCTTCCTCACTGTAATACTACGGTTTATTCCCG
>DGDO01000020.1 GCA_002385475.1 Candidatus Sordicultor fermentans
CTGTTACCCAGAGGATAAATAATAGCAAAGACGAGGATAATTTTCAAAAGGGTCTCCACCCCTCCCAGCATAAAACCCATAATTCCTGCAACGACGAGCCAGAAGAAAAAATAAAAAGAGGGAATTCGCCCCACAAATTCTTCCCCCAGACCTTTCTTTGTGCGAGGAAAAGGGTGGAAAAAAGCTCCCCACTGGAGAGCTGCCACTCTTCCCAGAAGAGGTGCGAGAAACAAAAAAAGAAGAGGGTCTTTTTCTATTCCCTGCAAAAGAAAAACCTTGGCTCCCACCAGAAATAAGATTCCCAACACTCCAAAAGTACCGTGATGGGAATCTTTAAGAATCTCTTGCTTCCGCTCCTTGCCGGCACCAGAAAAAAGAGCATCGAAAGAATCGGCCAGGCCATCCAGGTGTAAGCCCCGGGTGAGGAAAATCCAGATAAAAGTCACTAAAAAAGCGGAAAGGAGAGAATCCCGGGTTAAAAAATGGAGAAGATAAAAAAGCGAAGCATTTACTGCCCCGATCACTGCGCCCACCGCGGGGAAGAAAAAACTGGCCCGAGAAAGGTCGCCTTCTTTGTATTCTCCAGTATCTGTGGGAAAAACGGTGAGAAAGCCCCAGGCCATCTTTAACCGTCGTATCGTCTCTTTACCTGCTTTTTTTATTTCAGCCGCCACGGTATCCCTGCCACCACCAAATATGCTTCATCCACCTGGCTGGCTATCCACTGATTAACCCTTCCCTGTAGATCTCGGAACTCTCTTCCGGCGGGGTGTTCTGGCACCACTCCCATCCCCACCTCATTGCTCACTAAAAGCAGCAAAAAGTGCTCTTTTTTTCTTTTTTCGAATATACGCGATAGCTCCCTACACAGGCGTTCATAAGTTTCTTCTCCATCCTTTTCTTTCCAGAAAATATTGTTCACCAGGAAAGTGACGCAATCCAGCACCACCCCCTGCCCCCTCCAGTCTTTTTCTAAAGCTTCTCCCAGGCCAAAAGGAACCTCCTCTACTTTCCACATCGCGGAGCGCTCTCTCTGGTGGCGGAGAATTCGCTCTTCCATCTCCGGATCAGTAGCCACCCCAGTAGCTAAATACAAAGGAGAAAGGCCACTTTCTTCTACCCACTCAAGGGCCAGGCGGCTTTTTCCGCTCCGTGCTCCTCCTAAAAATAGTACGCTTTTATCCCAGTTCTCTTGCATAATCTCTCACCGCCTCTATTAATTGCTGGTTCTCTTCGCGAGTTCGCACTGCTATGCGGAAATAGCTATCATCTAAACCAAAAAAATCGGAAAGGCTCCTCACCAATATCCCTCGCTCTTCTAAAAAAGAAGAAAAAAGTTCTTTACCCTGTCTCAATCGAATGGTGTAGAAATTAACTTCCGAGGGAAAAAGTTCCCCGATCTCCCCTTTTAAGTTTTCTTCTATAAATCGCTTTTCTCTCCGGAGGTTCTCTTGCGTGGTAGCTCGAAAAGAGGCCAAATCCCCTTGAGCAATGATTTCTAACACCCGGGCCAAAAGGGAGTTTATGCTCCAGGGCTCCAGATATTCCTCCAGAAAAGAGCAAGAAGAAGGATGGGCAGCAATGAACCCTCCCCGCAAACCGGGGAGAGTAAAATATTTGGTAAGAGAGCGAATGATATAAAGACGAGGGTTCTCCCCGAGGCGGGAAACCCAGGAGGTTTTTTCTTCTATAAACTCCTGAAAGGCTTCATCCACAACAAGTATTGTTCCTTTTTTTAAGCTCATCTCCCACAAATAGTCTAAAAGAAAAGAAGGAGGGCTCACTCCCCAGGGGTTGGTGGGGTTTCCCCACACCACGATATCTGCTGGGGGAAGAGAGTTAGAAGAAACGGGGAAAAATACCCTCTCTATTTTTTTTCCGGCACGGGAAAAACTTCGGGCATACTCTGAAAAACAGGGCTCTAAGATGAGAACCGTCTCTCCGGGGAGTTGACGGGCTAAAAGATAAATTCCTGTCGTTGCGCCGTTCGTGGGCAGAATAAAAGAAGAAGAAAGATTATAAATCTTGGCCAGCTCTTCTCTATAGAAGGAGCAGTCAAGAGGAGGGTAAACTGTAGCATAATAAAAAAGCTCTCCCCATCTCTCTTTTACCTCCCGGGGAGGACCCCAGGGGTTCAAGTTGGCAGAGAAGTCCAAGTAGGTTCTACCGCTTTTTCTCTGCCACTCAATAACTCTTCCTCCGTGCGTCATCATCAATCAACTCAGAGCAAAAGAAGCAAGACGATCTCCCTCCTCGAGGCGAATTAGTCTCGCTCCCCGGGCAGTGCGCCCCTGCACCGGGATGTCAGCCACTGAGAGGCGAATTAAAATTCCTTCCTGGGAGGAGAGTAATATTTCATCCTTTTCCTCTGCTAAAGCGATGCCCACCACTTCGCCGATTTTTTTACCGGTCTGCATGATTCTTACCCCTTTTCCTCCTCGGTGCTGGCGAGGAAGCAAGGCGTGGTCCAGTCTTTTCCCCCATCCTCCACTCGAGACGAGAACCAGGTGTTTATTTTCTTCCAGGGGAACCGCTCCCACCACCCGATCTCCAGGGCGCAGCCTTATCCCTCTCACCCCTCTTGCTCCTCTACCCATAGACCTTACTTCTTCCTCACTGAAAGTTATTCCATAACCCCGGGCGGTGGCTAAAAGCACATGGTCTTTCCCTCCAGAGATGAAAACGGAAGCCAGCTCGTCCCCTTCTTTTAGTTCTATAGCTTTCAATCCCCGGCGAGTGATGGAGACAAATTCCAGCAAGTCCACCTTTTTTACATTGCCCTGAGCGGTAACAAAGAAAAGATGCTTTCCCGCCCCGAAGTCGCGCAAAGAAATGAAAGTAAACACCCGCTCTCCTTCTTCCAGGGGAAGAAGATTGACAAGATGAATTCCCCGAGAAGAGCGAGAAGCATCCGGTAGATGGTAAGAAAGAAGCTGGAAAACTCTTCCGCGACTCGTGAAAAGCAAAAGCCGATGCCAGGTGGTAGAGACCACTATCTGGCTAACGGCATCCTCTTCTTTGGTTACGATACCGGTAACTCCCTTCCCCCCTCTTCCCTGACGGCGATAAGAATCTAAAGAGGTTCTTTTGATGTATCCGTCTTGAGTGAGGGTGACAACTATTTCTTCTTCAGGGTACAGCTCCACCTCTTCTATGTCTTCTCCATCTTCTTCTACGATACGGGTTCTCCTCGCATCTCCGTACTTTTCTTTGATTTCTTCCAGCTCTTCCCTGATAACTGCTTTCAATGCCTCTTCTTTTTCTAAAATTTCTTCCAGTTTCTTTATCTCTATTTTTAATTCCTCATATTCGGTAAGGATTTTTTCTCTCTCTAAAGCCACTAGGCGCTGCAAGCGTAGTTCCAGGATGGCCTGGGCCTGTTTTTCACTGAAGCCCATCTCCTTCTGTAATCTCTCTTTAGCTTCAGAAACGCGGGAAGAAGAGCGGATGAGCTGAATCACCCGGTCAATATCGTCCAGAGCTCTCAAGAACCCCTCCAGAATGTGAAGCCGGTCTTTCCCCTCTCTCAAATCGTGAGCGCTTCTGCGCAAAATTACCTGACGGCGGTGCTCTAAAAAACAGAGCAAAGCCTCCTTCATTCCCAGGGTTTCCGGACGTCCATCTACTAAAGCAAGCAGTATCACTCCAAAGCTGACCTCCAGCGCCGTACGCTTGTAAAGGTGGTGAATGACCCGCTGAGGATAAGCCCCTCTTTTCAGCTCTAAAACTATTCTTATTCCCTCCCGGTCTGATTCGTCTCGAACCTCCGAAATCTCGCTGAGTTTCTTCTCGTCCACCAGGCGTGCAACGTTCTCCACCAGGTTGGCTTTGTTTACCTGATAAGGCAGCTCTTTAACCACAAGGGCCATCCTGTTACGACCTATCTCCTCTACTTCTATCTCCCCTCGCAGAATAAGCTTTCCTCTTCCTTCTCTAAAATAATCACGAATCCCCTCTCTTCCCACTATTTTTCCATAGGTGGGAAAATCCGGTCCGGGGATGATTTCTAGAAGCTCCTCTACTGAAGCCTGTGGATGATCTAAAAGATAAAGACAGGCGTTTATGAGTTCTGTTAAATTGTGAGGAGGGATATTGGTGGCCATGCCTACTGCAATACCTGAGGCGCCATTGGCCAGAAGTTGAGGGAGGGCTGCCGGTAAAACCACCGGCTCCCGGAGTGACTCATCAAAATTGGGAGCAAAATCTACCGTATCTTTTTCTAAGTCCCGGAGCATTTCTGAGGCAATAGGAGACATCCGGACCTCAGTATAGCGCATGGCTGCTGGCGGGTCTCCATCGATGGAGCCAAAGTTGCCATGCCCGTCTACTAAAGGATAACGGTAAGTGAAATCCTGCGCCATACGCACTAAAGCATCATAAACCGCCATGTCCCCGTGGGGGTGATATTTACCCAGCACGTCTCCCACCAGGCGGGCGCTTTTTTTATAAGGCTCGTTATGGCGAAGGTTCATCTCGTGCATAGCATAGAGGATACGCCTCTGTACCGGTTTTAAGCCATCCCGCACATCGGGGAGAGCTCTACCCACAATGACACTCATGGCATAGCTCAGGTAAGCATCCTTCATTTCCTTGTTTACATCTACTGGAACAATTTTTCCTGTTTCTTTCATAAACTATCTCCTTATATGTCCAGGTTTACCACTTCCCGGGCATGTTCCCGGATAAAGTCCCGACGAGGTTCTACTGCATCTCCCATCAAAACACTAAAAATCTCTTCCGCTTCAATGGCATCCTGTACCGTAACTTGCTTTAAAGTACGAGTTTCTGGGTTCATAGTAGTAACCCATAGCTGTTCGGGGTTCATTTCTCCCAGACCTTTATAGCGCTGGATGGTATATTTTTTCCCTCGCAAACCTTGCAAGACCTGCTCCAGCTCTTCGTCATCAAAAGCATAATAGTCGTTTTTCCCCTCTCGCACTCGATAAAGAGGAGGAAGAGCAATATAAATGTTTCCTCCCTCTACCAGAGGTTTCATATACCGGTAGAAAAAAGTAAGAAGAAGAGTGCGAATATGGGCTCCGTCTACATCGGCATCGGTCATAATGATAACTTTATGATAACGCAATTTTTCCCGGGAAAAGTCAAAACCCAGCCCACAACCCAGAGCAGCAGCGATATTCCTGATTTCCTGGTTAGAGAGGATGCGGTGAATGTTGGCTTTTTCTACATTCAGAATTTTACCCCGGAGAGGCAAAATGGCCTGAAACCTCCTGTCCCGGGCCTGCTTAGCTGAGCCTCCTGCCGAATCGCCCTCCACGATGAAAATTTCCGATATCTCGGGGTTTTTCTCTGCACAGTCGGCCAGTTTCCCGGGAAGAGAAATAGAATCCAGGCTATCCTTTTTCCGAGCCAGTTCCCGGGCGCGCTTCGCGGCCAGGCGAGCTTTTACAGTCTGCATCACTTTTTCCATAATAGGGCGGGCGAGGTCTGGATTTTCCTCAAAAATAGAAGAAAGAGAGGAAAAAGTAACTTCCTCCACCAGGCTCCTGGCTTCAGGGTTACCTAATTTGGTTTTAGTCTGCCCTTCAAATTGGGGGTTGGGAATTAAAACATTGACTACTGCACACAGCCCTTCTCGAACATCGTTTCCCATGGGGACTTCCTCTTTGTCTTTCAGGATGCCTCGCTTTTCTCCATAGTGGACAATCGCCCGGGTAAGAGCGCTCTTGAATCCGGTAACGTGGGCTCCTCCCTCATCGGTGCGAATGTTGTTGGCAAAAGAGAGAATGTTCTCCACATATCCATCGTTGTACTGGATAGCTACCTCCACCTTTATTTCTTCTTTTTCTCCCGAAAAATAAATGGGCTCAGGATGTAGCACTTCTTTACCCCGATTGAGATGAGAGACTAAAGCAGAAATCCCTCCTTCAAAATGGTAAATCTTTTCCTCGGGCTCCTCGGCTTGCGTCTCATCACGGAAAACGATAGTCAGCCCCGGGTTTAGAAAAGCCAGCTCTTTAAGCCGCTGAGATATTATATCTCCCCGGAAATGAGTATCAGGGAAAATCAAAGAGTCGGGCTTGAAGTGAATCACCGTTCCGGTGTGGTCGCTGACCCCTGCTTCTCTTATCTCTCCCTGGGGTTTCCCCCTTTTATATCTCTGCTTCCACACCTTCCCCTCCCGATGAATTTCCACTTCCAACCACTCCGAAAGAGCATTAACTACTGATACTCCCACTCCATGCAAACCTCCGGAGATCCGATAAGCCGTTCCATCAAATTTTCCACCGGCATGCAGGCGAGTTAAAACCACTTCCACCGCTGATTTACCTACTGCCCCGTGTGTCTCTACTGGTATACCTCGCCCATCATCTACCACTCTTACGCTACCGTCTTTGAGTAGAGCTACTTCAATTCGGCTACAGAAGCCCATCACTGCCTCATCAATACTATTATCTACCACCTCAAACACGAGGTGGTGCAACCCCTCTGTTCCTACATTACCAATATACATACTGGGGCGCTTTCTAACCGCCTCTAATCCTTCCAAAACCTGGATATTATCCGCTCCGTAATCTCGATTGTTTTTCTCTACCAAAACTTTATCACCTCAATAGCGACATTGAATTTTAATTTTTTTTACCTCTAAACCTTCCTCCTCACAGCGGAGGAGAATGTCCGGTATACATTTTTTCACTTCTAAAGTCCACAGGGGGTCATTCACTTCAAGATAAAGAACTCCCTCCCGCAATTTGGTGGGCTGGCAAAAATCAGCTAAATGGGGAAACCACTCCCCAAAACGAGAAAGCAAAATAAAACTGTGTATTTGAGGAAAGAGCCCCTCTTTTTTTAAGAAACCCTCCAGCACCTCTCCTAAAGGAGTGGGCTTACCAAAAAAAGACTTAACCTCTTTTTTCTCCATTTATTCCCCTTTTTCAATCCTTCCCCCCTCTATCCGGAAAAAAGAGAGGGGGCTAGAACCTCTCAACTCTTTTACTTCTTCCTCCTCGGTGGTGGTTAAAAATACCTGGCTCCCGTTTTTAATTTTCTGCCACAGAAGAGCTCTCCTTTTTTTATCCAGCTCCGAAAAAACATCATCTACTAATATTACCACTTCTTTTCGGTAAAAAGATTCCACCATAGAAGTTTCTGCCAGGCGTAAAGAAATAGCCAGCCTCTTTTTCTCTCCCTGCGAGGCAAAATTTCGAGCTTCTCTATCTCTGAGGAGAAGCACTATCTCGTCCCGGTGAGGGCCAAAAAGAGTCACTCCCCTTTCTTTTTCTTCTTCTCTTACCCTTTTTTTGGCTCTGCGTAGGCCTTCTTCCACTCCTTCTTCCCACCGATAACCCAGAGGACGATAGAACACTTGAAGTGAAACATCCTCTCCGGAGAGCTCCTGGTAGAAACTCTGAAAACAAGGAACAAACCGGTGGAGGTATCGAATGCGGGTTTCCACCACTTTTGTGCCGCAATTAATTAAATTTTCTCCATATATTTCAACAAACTCCCCGGAAGAGCGCTCCCGGAGAAGAAAATTACGACGGGAGAGAAGTTTTTCATATTCTCTGAGCCATTGATTGTAAGAGGGATAAATAAAAGAAATAACCTCGTCCAGAAAATCTCTCCGCTTTTGAGGAGGACCTTCCACAATTTCCCGGTCTTGAGGGAAATAGCCCACGAGAGGAAGAGAGGTTCTTCGGGTTTCTCTTTTCCCATCCCTTTTCCACTCTTTCTTTCCCTCCTTTTTTATCACCACTTCCCGGGTAAAATGGAGATTTTCTTCCCGGATTTGAGCTCTCAGATAAGAAAATTCTTCCCCCCACCTTATCATTTCCTCATCTTTTGCCCGGCGAGGAGATGTTCCCCGGGCCAGAAGAAACAAAGCCTCCAGAAAATTGGTTTTGCCTTGAGCATTGTCTCCTGCTAAAACCAGAGTTTTCTCCGGAAAAGATAGCTCCACTTTTTCCAAATTTCTCCAGTTAATAAACTCCACTTCCTCTAAATACATCATTACTCCTTGATTTCTACCGGCATCAAAATATACTGCAGATGCTCATCTTCTCCTCTCAACCTCGTCGGAGCGAGTTCTCCGCTTATTTCTAACATTGCCTTTTCTCCACTGAAAGACCGTAAAGTATCTAACAGATATCGAGCATTAAAAAATATTTTTATTTCTTCCCCTTCTATCTCTGCTTCTACCTCTTCTTTGGCTATCCCCACCTCTCCAGAAGAGGAAAGCTCTATTTTCCCTTCTCCAAGCAGGAGTTCTACCACTGGACTCTCAGGAGGAGCAACCAATGACACTCTCTCCAAAGCTTTTCTAAGTTCATCCCCAGGAAGAGATGTCTGAGTAACAAAGCTCTGGGGAATAACTCTTTTATAATCAGGATATTCTCCTTCAATAAGACGAGAAAAAAGAGAGATATCTTCCCACTGAAAAAGAATAAATCCTTTTGCAGGAAAAATCCTCGTCTCTCCCTCGGCGAGGCGAATAATTTCCGTGATGGCTCTCAGAGGAAGGATATATTGAGCTACTTCCCCATTTTGTACTTCTATACTGCATAAACTCAAAACGTGGTCATCACTTGCTACCAGTCTCAACTTCCCTTCTTCCTCAAAATGAAACAACACCCCTGATAGAGGGAGACTGCTCTCGTCTTTTGAGGCAGTGAAATAAACTTTCATCAACCCCTCTTTGAGTTTCTCTCCAGGAACAGAAAAAGATGTAATTGAAGAAGGGAGAGGAAAAAGAGGAAAATCATCAGCAGGAAAACCAGATAGTTTATAATAGCTTTTTCCTCCCCTGATTTCAGAGTTACCATCAGGTAAAGAGACAATTTCTAATTCCGGGCTGCTCAAGCTCTTTACCAGATTATATAACACCTTACCCGGTAAAACCACACTCCCCTCTTCTCTAACTTCCACCGGACAGCGGGAGGTAATACCCACCTCTAAATCAGTAGCAGTTAGCTTCAAAGAATTATTTTCCACCTCTAAATGTATTCCCGATAAGGCAGGATAAGGCGGACGAGAAGCTACTCCCCGATATACTTTACCCAGTACCTTTCTGAATTCTTTACTTTTGGCTACTATATCCATATTCTTTCTCCCCAGTTTCTCCTCACTACTACTATTATTATTTTTTAAATATAAAAACTTAGTAGTAGTAGTAATAGGATAAAATTATTTTGTTAAAAAGTAATTGGTACTCATTATCTACCTATCTTCCCTCTCCTCAATAACCTGGTTGTAAATCCGGTATAAGTGGTTAGTATTCTGTGGTTAACTTTTCTCTCTTTTTATTTTTTCTATTAATTCACTGATTTCCTGGAAAAGCTGTGGATTACTTTCTATATCACCCTTGATTTTTTCGCAGGCATAAAGAACGGTGGTGTGATCTCTTCCTCCAAATTCCTCACCAATGGAAGGAAGAGAATAATTGGTTAGCTCTCGTGCTAAGTACATGGCGATTTGCCGAGGATAAGCCACCTCTTTAGTTCTCTTCTTCGCTTTCATAAGGGCAGGTTTAATATTAAAATGTTCTGCCACCACTTTTTGAATCAATGAAATGGGAATTGATGAAGTTTCCTGTCTAGGTAGGAGGTCTTTTAATACTTCTTGAGCCACTTCCAAGGTAGGAGTTATTTTGTTCAAACTGCAAAAAGCCTTAATTCTTATCAGAGCTCCTTCTAATTCTCTAATGTTAGAAGGAATATTCATGGCTATGAAGTAAATGATGTCAGAAGGGAGTTCGAATTTCTCCAATTCTGCTTTTTTACTCAAAATGGCGATCCGGGTTTCTAAATCAGGTGGTTGAATATCAGCTATCAATCCCCACTCAAAGCGAGAACGGAGACGATCTTCTAAAGTAGGGATTTCTTTGGGTGGTCTATCACTGGTTATGACGATTTGTTTGAATGCATCATGAAGGGTGTTAAAAGTATGGAAAAACTCTTCCTGGGTTCTTTCTTTTCCGGCTAAAAACTGGATATCATCGATGAGAAGGATATCTACGTGGCGATACTTCTGACGAAAAGCCTCGGTCTGGTCGTCTCTAATGGAATTAATTAATTCGTTGGTGAACTTCTCTGAAGAGGCATAAACTATTCGGGTCTGGGGGTTGTTGCTCAAAACATGGTGGCCTATGGCATGCATGAGGTGAGTTTTGCCTAACCCTACTCCTCCGTAAATAAACAGAGGATTGTAAGAATGAGCAGGGTTTTCCGCCACAGCCATAGCGGCAGCATGAGCAAATTTATTACTATTTCCCACTATAAAAGTGGAAAAAGTATAGCGAGGGTTGAGACTGAGCCTATCTTCCCCTGCAACAGAAGAGGAAAAACTGGAGACTTCTTCTCCTAAAGAGGTAGAGGAAGGCTTTACCACCAGCCCGATTTCTAAATTGGGAAAATTCACTCCTGCCACTTTTTGAAAAGCATAGCGAATGGTTTCCACATATTTCTTTTCTATCTTTTCTTTGGATAGCTCACTTGGCACGGCTATGGTGAGCCGATGATCGAGTAGAGATAGAGGTTGAATGTTTTCTACCCAGGCTCGATATTCCGGTACAGAAACCTGTTTTTCTAAAAGAGATAGAGTTTTTATCCACAAATCCTCTAACTCTTCTGGAGAGACTTTCATGGCTGAATCTCCCATTTTTATTTTTTTAATCCCCCGGTTTTCCACAGATAGCTTTATTTACTAAATTGAATCTTAATCCCATAAATAAAAGGAAAAAAAATTTTCCTCCTTATTTTGCCTCGCAAAAGAGGGGGACCGTTTTTGCTTTTTAATTTAAGCATAAATATGAATTTCTGGCAAGTTATTCACAGCTTATCAACTTTTGTGAATAACTCGGAAAACAAGGAAAATTCATTTCCCTTTTTAGAAGAATTAGGTTAGTATTAAAAAATTAGATAATTCTCTAAAGTTTTTTCTCAAAATGCCGATTTTTACTATTGAAGGAAGGTTCTTTCTTTTTAGACGAACCGGGAAAAATTTGAGAGGGAGGGAAAACCTTGCAAATCAAAACAAAGATTTCTTTAGGTTTTATCGTTCTTACTCTGGCGGCCCTGGCCATTGGAGTTATAGCTATCTATGCTTTCTGGGAAATTAATACTTCTCTCGAGGAAGCTCAGAGCTACAATCCTCTACTTTTGGTTACTTCTCGATTGAAGGATTTGATTTCTCAAAATAACTCTTTAATCTCCTCTTACTTCCGAGAAGAAGACGTAGAAAACCTCAATCAAATAGAGAAAAGCTTTACCGAAGTAAACAACCGCTTTCTGGTTTACCTCGAAGCACTTCGCCTGGGGACTGAATCAGAAGATTTTCAGAAATGGCACTATGGGTTGTGGGAGAAAGAAAATTTCCCCTATGCTCTTTCCTCTCTGCCCGAAGATAGCCCTCTTTTTCAGGAAGTACAGGAGTTAAAGAGTTTGCAGGTCAACTATCAGGCCCGGGTGAATATGGTGAAAACTCTGTGGAAGCAGTATCTCACCACCCAAAAGGAGAGGAATCAAAAATCTTTAGAGATGGACGAACCTTACCAGATAGTAGTGCAGTTCACTCAATTGGTGGATGACTCAATAAAGCAGCTAATGAACCCCTTAGATAGCACTTATTACCTTCTTTTCCGCTATGCGGTTAACGGTGACCCCGATGGGCGCCTGGGAGAAAACATTAATGCCTACTTTGCCAGTCTGAGAAGAGGGATAGAGGATTCTCAGGTTCTCTCGGAGGAAAGCAAAAAAAGCATAACCGCCCAGGTAGAAGATTTAGCGGGCAAGTGGGAAGAATTAGAGAAAGTCTTGTTTACTGAAGCAGAGAAAGACGACAAGTTTATGGAAGTTTATCGCTCCTATTCTCGCTTGAAAACTACCATAGAAGGCTTGAGGTTAGATAACTGGATAAAATTGATGAGTGATATAAACCAGAATCAGAAAAACTACCTTCTGGCTTCTGACCCGGTAGAAAAAGAAGCAATAAAGAAAAAGGTAAACGGTCTTATGGATACTTTGGGTCAGTTCTTAGAGGGAGATTTTCTGAAAATCTATGCTACTAATACTGCGCAAGTGGTAGTCAATGATCGGTGGAAGCCCTTCCGGAACCTGTGGCGGGAAGTGATAAAAGGAGATGAACAGCTGCGAGGGCTCAATGAGACCATTCAAACCTCTCTTTCTGATGTGTGGGATGTGGGAGAAGACCTCTCTCAAGCTATGGAAACCATGAATCAGGAGGTGTTGAGCTCTTTCGATCAGGCCCTTCTTCGAGCGAGAGAGCTACAAAACCGCCTCTCTCAAATTCTCTATATAGTTATAGGAGTGGTGATAGTTTTCTCTCTCATTATGGGTACCACCCTTTCCCGGAGCATCACGAGACCCATTCAAGAGAGCGTGGCTTTTGCCGAGGTGCTGGCAGAAGGAGACTTGACTCAGGAAATAACGAAGAAAAGAAAAGACGAGATGGGTAAACTCTTTGCTTCTCTGAACCAGGCTTCTTCTTCTCTTCGCCGATTCCTCCAAGAGGTAAGAGAGGGAGCGGATAAGATTATTTCCTCTCTGGATGCTCTCCAGCACACCTCTCGAGAAATAAGAGAGGCGGGAGAGCAGATTGCCCAAACTGTCTCGCAAGTAGCCCGTGGATCGGAAGAACAGAGCCAGAACTTAACTGAAGTTTCTAACCACATGGAGAGCCTGGTGGAAGAAGTCAAAGAGATGGCGAAGAGACTGAAAGAACAGGCTGATAAAGCTCGCCAGACTTTACAAGAGACCGATAAAGTGATAGAGAGCTTAGAGGTAACCGGAGGAAACATAGAAAGAGTAAAAGGAGCAGCTTCTTCGGCTTTCCAGGCTACCGAAGAAGGAGAGAAGACCTTAGAAGAAGTAGTGGAAGCCATGGGAAGAATTAAAGATTCAGTGTTTTCAGTGGGAGAAGTAGTGAAAAACTTAGGAGTAAGTTCTCAGGAGATTGGAAGCATCACCGACCTCATAACCGGTATTGCCGAGGAGACCAACCTCTTAGCTCTGAATGCAGCAATTGAAGCTGCTCGAGCAGGAGATGCAGGACGAGGGTTTGCAGTGGTCGCAGATGAAGTGAGAAAGCTGGCTGAAGAATCGGCCCATGCTGCCCAGCGCATTGCTCATCTCATCAGTGAAATCCAGAAAGAAGCGGAAAGAGCAGTAAGATCTATGACCGAAAGCCAGACCCATGTAGAAGGAGGAAGTGAGGCAGTGGATAAAGCCCGAGAGGCCTTCCAGGATATTCACGAGGCTAATCAGGTGGTAACCCAGGAGGCCGATAACATCTCTCTCTCCTTCCAGGTAGTAGAAGAAGCCTCGCAGCACATCATTCAGCTGGTTCGGGAAGTTAATGATATTGCTAAAGAGAGTGAAGAAGGAACAGGTAGGATAGTAGAAAGAGCGGAAGAGGTATTTACAAGGCTGAGTAGTGTTGCTTCTATTTCGGAGGAGAACGCAGCAGCCGCTGAGGAAGTAGCCGCTTCTTCCCAGGAGCAAAATGCTGCCCTGCAAGAAGTAGATGTTACCATCCAGGAACTGGGTAAGATGGCCGAAGGCCTGAAAGAAAACTTAGGACAATTTAAAATCTAATAAAAAAATAGCCGGGGGGAGATACGTCTCCCCCCTATTTATACCCCCTTTTTGATTTCCTCTTGAGAAAATACTCTTTTAGTTATAGAATTAATATAATACGGAGAGGGACTTCCTGAGGATGAGAGGGGAAAAGAAACTACCTATTCTTTTAATTTTAATCTTCCTCCTCTTTTTCTCTTTCCCTGGAGAGGCAAAAAGAGCGCTTTTAGTGGGGGTTTGCGACAACCCTCCTCTGGTTTTCCGGGATGAGAAAGGGAGGGTGCGGGGAATGTGCCCGGAGGTTTTAGAGCATATTGCTCAGAGAGAAGACTGGGATATCGAATATGTTTTTCTCCCCTTTTCTCTTCTTCTTTCTCATCTTGCAGAGGGAAAGATTGACCTCCTTTTACCCATTGCCTACACCGCAGAGCGGGCAGAACACTTTGATTTCAACCAGCAAACCTTTTTGGTTAACTGGGGAGAAGTTTATACCCTTCCTGCTGTTTCCGTTCAGTCTTTGCTCGATTTAGCTTCTCGAAAAGTAGCAGTGGTAAAAGACGACGTTTATGGTGAGAGTTTAAAAAAACTCCTTCGAGACTTCGGGGTCGGGTGCCATTTTCTGGAAATGGAAAATTATCCGGGAGTGTTTGCCGCAGTAAAAGAGGGAAGAGCTGATGCCGGAGTGGTGAGCAGGCTCTATGGAGCGCAATTTGCTAGAGCGGCTGGTTTGGCAGCCACCTCCATCGTTCTTTCTCCTGTGGAACTCCGTTTTGCCGTCCCTCGAGGAAAAAACCGAGGAATCATCGACATTATCGACCAGCATCTTCTGGCTTTGAAGATCAACCCCCAATCTGTTTACTATCAGTCTTTGAGCAGCTGGTTAAGTGTAGAAGAGGAGGGATGGCGTTTTCCTTCCTGGTTCTGGTGGTTTTTAGGCGTTGTTTTGCTCTTTCTATGCCTTTCTCTCTTTTTAAGTTATTTTCTGCGCCGGGAAGTGGGGCGCCGGACTAAAGAGCTGGTAGAAAAAAGTGAAAAATTAGCTAAAGAGATAGAAAGACGGGAGGCTTTAGAAGAAGAGCTCCGCTTCAGCCTCGACTTCCAGAAGCTCGTTGCCGGGGTTTCCTTTCATTTTGTCACTGCTTCTTCCTTTGAAGAAGCAGTGAGCTTTTTCTTAGAGGAGGTAAGACGTTTTTCCCGGGCAGATGAAGCGGCTTTTTTTGGGGAAGAAGAAGGCTACCTTGGGAGAGAGGGGAACACAGAAAAAGTAGAGATAGAAGAGGGAATGGTTCTCTGGAGAGAAAGATTGTGTTTGGAAGGACCGGTGTGGACAGAAGGGGAAAGCCTTCCCGAGAGATGCTGGAGGAAGAAAGAGCCTGGAGAAATTAGTTTTCTCCTCTCTTTCCCTCTCGAGATCGAAAACCGGTGTCTGGGGTTTTGGGAATTACTCTGGAGAGAAAAAGGAAACACAGATAAAACATGGATAGAAGAACATCTTGACCTTTTCCAGGTTTTTTCCTACCTTTTGAGTAACGCCTTAGAAAGGGAGAAAACAAGAAAGGACCTGCAGCGAGAAAGAGGTTGGCTGGAGACCATTCTCCGCTCCATTGCTGATGGTGTGATAGTTACTGATTTAGAGGGACTGGTCAGTTTTATGAATCGAGAGGCGGAAGCCCTTACTGGTTGGTCTTTAGGAGAAGCCCGGGGTAAGAAACTGGAAGAGATTTTTCCTCTCAGAGAAAAAAATAGCGGAAAGCCGGTAGAGAACCTGGTGGAGGAAGTTTTGAAAAAAGGAAAAACAGAAATGAAAGAACCTCTTCTTTTGAGAAACCGAGAAGGGAAGGAAATAGTGGTTGCCGATAGCGGAGCTTCTGTTGGTAGAGAGGGAGAGCTCCAAGGAGTGGTGTTTGTATTCCGGGATGTTACTGAACGCCAGAGGATGGAAGAGGCGCTCCGCAGGAGTGAGCGCCGTTATCGCTTGCTTTTTAACCAGATGCTGGATGGATTTGCTCTTCTGGAAGAGATTTATGATGGGAGAGGAGAGCCTTCTTATGAGTTTGTGTTTTTAGAAGCCAACCCTGCTTTTGAGCACATTACCGGTTTTAGCAGAGAAGATGTGGTGGGGCTTACTCTCCGGGAGGTCTTCCCCTTTTTAGATGATTCTTACTGGGAGCTTTTTCATCAGGTGGCAGAGAAAGAAGAAGCTGCCCGGGTAGAAAGGTTTGTTTCCTATAAGGATAAATACTTAGAAATAGTGGCTTTCTCTCCTTCCCCCGGACAGGTGGCTACTATCTGGCGGGACGTTACAGAAAAAAGAAAAAGAGAGGAAGAAATGCGCTATCTTAGCTTCCACGATGTTTTGACCGGACTTTATAACCGGGCTTTTTTTGAAGAGGAAATACAGCGTCTGGATAGAGGAAGGCATCTTCCTTTGAGCCTCATTTTTCTTGATGTTGATGGCTTAAAGGAGGTAAACGACTCTCTGGGGCACGAAGAAGGAGACAGGCTGTTAGGAGAAATAGCTCAAGTGCTTCGGAAATCCACCCGGGGAGGAGATGTCATCACCCGATGGGGAGGAGATGAATTCATTGTCCTTCTTCCTCAAACCACTGAAGACATTGCTCGAGAGGTGGGCAAGAGGATAGAGAAAAACTGTGAGGAAGCACAAAGAGAATGCCTTCTACCCTTAAGCCTTTCCTGGGGAGTGGCCACCAAAGAGAGCGACACAGAAGACATAAGAGAAATTTTCCGCAGAGCAGAAGAAGAGGCTTATCAGAAAAAATTCTTAACCCGCAAGGTTTTTCTCCGCTCCCCTATTTCTATTTTGGTACACAGATTTTATGAGGAAGAAAAAATTCGGCAGCGTCAGATGAGGGTGGGAGAATTGATCCAGAAGATGGGAGAAAAACGGGGATGGGAAGAAGAAGAGAAGAAAAAGCTGCACTTTTTGAACCTCCTCTGGGTCTGGGAAAAGATGTTTCTCCCCGAGCACCTCAAAGAGGATGGCTATCCGCTTTTGCGAGAGGAATTGGTTGAAATCTACCCTGAGTTTGAAGAGCAGCTTCCCCTTTCATACTCAGGGTGGAGCTCTTTGTTTTCAAGGGTTTTATCCGGAGAGGAATACTACCCGGGGGAAGGAGATGAAGTGCCTCTCATGGCTCGCCTTTTGAGCGTAGTAGAGGCTTATGAGTTTCTGGTGGAGGAGCGACAGCTAACTCCTCAGGAAGCGGTGCGGGAAATCCAGAAAGAAGCAGGAAGTCGCTTTGATCCGGAATTGGTAGCAATATTAGAAGAGATAGTAAGAGAAGAATAATTTATGTGCCGGGATATTTTCCGGCACTTATTGTAAGGACGAAAAAAGCGAGAGCTCCGTGGTTCTGGCCAAGTTTCGCAGCAATCTGGGTGAAGGGGAGCTCTTTGCAAAATCGGGACTTCACCCGATTGACCTCTGGGGTGGTTGAGGGTATAATGATACCCGTGGTAAATTACCCATTTTGAAGCAGCAAAGAAGGGAGAGACGTTGATGAAAAGGACTTATCAGCCCCATCGAGTACCGATGAAAAGGACTCATGGATTTCGGGCTCGGATGAAGACCAAAGGGGGAAGACAGGTTCTCTCTAGAAGAAGGAAAAAGGGGCGCAAGCGTCTTACTGTTTAATAAATGGAGGGATTGAGCCAGAAGAAAGATTTTTCCCGGTTGTTTTCTCGGGGAAAAAGAGCGAGAGCCAACAATATTAAGCTGTGGTATTTGCAAAAAGAAGAGGGGAATTTGCGAGTTACTTTTGTGGGAAAAGGGAAAAAGGCGGTAGACAGAAACCGAGTGCGAAGGCGCCTGCGAGAAGCCTTTCGTGTCTATTATTATCCTCAGTGGAGAGACAAGCCGGTTGATTTTCTCTTTATGAGCAATGAGAAGCTGCTGGAAGAGAGCTTTGAAGACCTTGTTGAGATGATGGGAAAGGTGCTGGGAGAAGTGAAGCTTGATGGAGTAAAGACGAAAAGTGAAGCTGAGTAGCCTCGTAGTAAGCGGTTTAGATAAAATTTTGCTTTTTTATCAGAGATATATTTCTCCTCTTTTTCCTCCCTGCTGCCGTTTTGAACCTTCTTGTTCAGAATATGCCCGGCAGGCTCTTTGTAAATATGGTCCTTGGAAGGGTGGTCTTTTGGCTCTTCGAAGGCTTTTGCGCTGTCACCCCTGCTCTCCAGGCGGTTATGACCCGGTAAAATAAAAAGAAAAGGTGGTTAATTGATGTTTTCACAGCTATTAGATGTGCTAGCTCAAGCTATGGAATACCTGCTCCGTTTTTTCTACAACTGGACCGGCAATTATGGTATTTCCATAATTCTCCTCACTTTATTTATTAGACTGATTCTCTCTCCTTTGATTCATAAACAGAATCTCTCTACCCGCAAGATGCAAGAAGACATGCAGGAGTTGCAGCCGGAAATCAAAAAACTGCAGGAGAAATATGGCAATAACAGCCAGAAACTGAACGAAGAAATGATGAAGCTTTACAAAGAAAAGGGAATAAATCCTTTGGGAGGGTGCTTGCCCGGGTGTCTTCCTCTTTTAATTCAGCTACCCATATTGATGGTGCTTTACCGAGTTTTAATGGCTTATGACTATGGGCAAGCTGGGTTTCTCTGGCTCCCCAGCCTCTCTCAAAAAGACCCTTACTTTATCCTTCCTCTTTTAATGGGAGTAACTACTTTCTGGCAGCAAAGAATATCCATGCCTCCCGCCGCAGAAGGAGCACAACAACAGAACGCGGCCATGATGGTGGTTATGCCCATATTTTTGGTTTTTATCAGCTGGAACCTCCCCTCCGGAGTGCTTTTGTACTGGTTTGTGTCTAACCTATTTTATATTTTGCAACAGTATGTATTGAACAACCAGATCCAGAGGTCTAAATCTCTCTCCATTGAGCCAGAAATCAGTGTGAAGGCCGAGCCTGCTGTTTCTCTAAAAGACCCCTCTTCAGCAGCACCTGTAGCTAAAAAAGGAGGAAAAATAAATGCCAAGAAGCGTTGAGGTTTCGGGAAAAAGCTTAGAAGAAGCACTGGAGCGAGCGGCTCGCTATTTTGATGTGCTGCCAGAAAGCTTAAGTTATGAGGTTATTTCGGAAGGCCGTGGTTTTTTGAGTGCCTTTACCCCCCGGGTGGTTAAGGTTCGGGTGTGGATAGAAGAAGCTCCCCGGGAGAGAATTCCTGGTGAAGAAAAATCCCCGGGAAAAGAAGCTACAGAGGAAGCTTATCCTTCCCCGGCTTCTCTTCTTCGGGCAGAGGAAGAACTGGGGAAATTTTTTAAAGAGCTAATGGACAAAATGCAGATGGAGGTCGATTTCCAGGTTCAAGAGAAAGACGGCTTCCTTTCTCTCTTCGTGGAAGGAAAAGATGCCGGGATGCTTATTGGTAAAAGAGGAGAAACTCTGGAAGCCTTAGAAACCCTGTTGCGGATAGTCATGTCCAAAAAAGGCTTTAGTAATGTAGGCTTGCAGCTGGACATTTCTGGCTATAGAGAAAGGCGGGAAGAAGCGC
Organism: Candidatus Sordicultor fermentans; assembly: GCA_002385475.1. GTDB lineage: Bacteria > Atribacterota > Atribacteria > Atribacterales > Caldatribacteriaceae > Sordicultor > Sordicultor fermentans. The sequence goes on from DGDO01000020.1 coordinate 19,086, forward strand.
TGAGGAGGTTGGCGGAGAAATCGGCCAAAAAGGTAATAAAAGAAAAAAGACGGCTGAAGCTGGAGCCTATGAATGCCCGGGAACGGAGAATTATTCACACTTCTCTTAAAGACTATCCAGAGGTGACCACCTACAGCGTTGGGGAAGGAACGGGGAGACGGGTGGTTGTTGACTTAAAAAAGGAAAAAAGCAGTAATCGTAGTGGAGGAAATAAAAGACCTGTTGGTAAGTGATACTATTGTAGCTCCGGCCACCCCTCTCGGGGTGGGAGCGATTGGCATTGTGCGAATGAGCGGTCGGGAAGCGGCTGAAATTGCTTCTCGGCTTTTTGTTTCTCGCTGTGGGCGTGCGGTGGAAGACTTTGTCAGTCATCGCCTGTATCTGGGTGATGTTTTTGACCCTCAAACTCAAGAAATAGTTGACGAAGCCCTTCTTGTGGTGATGAGGGCTCCTCACAGCTATACCCGGGAAGACGTGGTAGAATTTCAACTGCACGGGGGTCCGGTGGTGATTCAAAAAGTTCTGCAGCTTATCCTTCGAGAAGGAGCGAGGCTGGCCGAGCCAGGAGAGTTTACTCGCCGAGCCTTTCTAAATGGTCGTATAGACCTTTCTCAGGCCGAGGCGGTGGCGGGAATAGTTAAGGCTCGTTCAGAAAAGGCTCTTTCTCTTTCTCTTCGCAATTTGAAGGGGGAATGGGGAAGAAAAATCCGCTCCTGGGAAGATCGTCTTTTGAGCATCCTGGCTCTCATTCACGCTCACTGCGATTTTTTAGATGAAGAGGAGCTTCCTCTTGAAGCCATGGAGAAAGAGCTCGCCTCGTTAATAGGAGAAATAGAGAAAGAGCTGTCTTCTGGTGAGCGCCTTAAGCTGGCGCAAGAGGGGGCGCTCGTGGCTATTGTGGGCAAACCCAATGTGGGCAAATCCAGCCTTTTTAATGCCATTGTGGGATGGGATAGGGCCATTGTGACTCCTTTTCCCGGAACCACCCGGGATGCCCTGGAAGAAAATATCCTCGTGGATGGTCTTCTTCTTCGGCTGGTGGATACAGCAGGGATGAGGGAGGGGCGCGACCCAGTAGAGCTTGTGGGAGTGCAAAAAGCAGAAGAGTATCTTGAACAGGCAGACTTTGTAGTGGTAGTTTTAGACCAGAGCATCCCTTTAGAAAAAGAAGATGAAGTGCTGGCGGAGAAAGTAAGAAATAAGCCCCATTTTGTGGTGCTAAACAAAAGCGACCTTTTTCCTCAGCTAAACAAAAGCGACGTTTCCTTGCTTTATCCCGGGGAGGAGATTTTGGAAGTGTCTGCTCTACAGGGAGAGGGGATAGAAAAGCTACTGAGAAAAATAGGGGAAAGAATAAAGGCGGAAATAGGTCCTGAAGACCAGACCATTTTAATCACCGCCCGGCAAAGAGAGGGGCTGAAAAAAGCCCTTCTCTCATTAGTCCAGGCCCGAGATAGCTTAAGAGAGGGGATGTCTTTAGATGTTCTGGGTTTAGACCTGGAAGAGGCTTTGCGAGAAATGGGACGGATATTAGGCACACAAGCAGATAAAGAGTTGTTGAATACTATTTTTTCTCAATTTTGCCTGGGAAAATAATTTGTTCCACGTGGAACACGAACCTGCCCAGAAAGAAGGACGGCCTTTTGCCACGCTATATAGCTATAATTCTGCTTTGTTGCAAGGGTCATTGCGCCACGGACCGAGGGTGAATCAACTATAAAGGAACACTGCTCCTTCATAACCCCCGAAAAAATCAAAAGAAAAGCAAAAACTTGGATTCCCGACTACTAATTTCGGGAATGACAGATGATGTGGATGCCTCGCTAAAT
>DGDO01000091.1 GCA_002385475.1 Candidatus Sordicultor fermentans
AGCCCTCGGAGTGAGAGGGACGGTTTAGAGAGCTTGCGGGGAGAGGGTTAGGGTGAATCAGCTATAAAGATGTGTGTTTAATGATATAATAACCAAAAATTGTGGTCAAGCGAGGGATAAACTTGAGAAAAATATTAACATGGGGAGTGCTGATTTTTGTTCCTTTTCTCTTTTTCCTTCCCTGCTCTTTTGCGCAGGAAGCCCAGAACGACCAACCAATGGTTCAAGATGTTCAGGAAACCCCACAAGAAGCCCGGACCGATAAAGAAGTGATTTTAGAAAAAGCAGAAAAAATCAGGTATGACTCTGCCGGGGAAACTTTTGTGGCTACCGGGGGAGTGGTGGCTGTCCAGGGGGCAAATCGCATTCAATGTCAGGAACTCACTTTTAATCTTAAAAATAATAAAGGTAGTTTCAAGGGAGAGGTAATAGTCACAAGGGACGAAACAGAAATCCGTTCTTCTTTTATGGAGGGCGATTTTGATGCCGAAATTTATCTCTTTAAAGAGGGAGTGGAGTTGAAAAAGGAAAGAAAAGAGGAGGGAGGAGAGACCTCCTTTATATTCTGGAAGGCTCCTCTTCTTTACTATAACGGAAATACCGAAGAGGCGTGGGGTGAGGAAGGGGCAGAGATTGAGTGGAAGGAAACCAAAATAAAAGCCGACCAGGCTCATTACTATCCAGAAAAAGAAGAAACCGGGGAAGAAGAAAGGATAGTTTTAGAAGGTAATGTCCTCATCACTGAAAAAGACCGGGAAATGGAAGTAGCTAAGGCAGTTTACTATCTGGATACGGAGGTTCTGGAGGCCGAAGGGATTAGCCATGCTCGATTCTTAATTCAAGAAAAAAGTGAGGAATGAAGTGTTTCGCCTGGGAGTGTTTTCCCTCTTTATTATTTTTTTATTTGCTTTTTCTGTGGGGGCACAGGAGGCTTTAGAGCTGACCGGAGAGCGCCTGCAGTATCGTCTGGGAGAAGAGGAAGTGGTGGTTTACGAGGGGAAGGTATCTTATAAAGATATCTCTCTCACCGCTGATTATATCCATATTTTCCTGGAAAAAAAAGAACTGGAAGCAGAAGGGAAAGTAGTAGTGGAAAGAGGAGAGGAGGGAGCGCAAGCAGAGAAAGCTTATTACAACTGGGAGATGGACTGGCTGAGTTTAGAAAAAGTGCGCTCTGACCTCACCGGTAAATCTATTGAGGGGAAGTTCTATTTTCGAGGAGAAGAGGTTAAAGAGGAGAAAGTAGACGGGGAGAGAAAAACAGAGGTGGAAGGCGCTCATTTAACGAGCTGTGATCTCGAGGAGCCCCATTACTATATAGAAGCTAAAAGACTGGTGATTTATCCTGATGAAAAAGTAGAAATTTATGACCTTTCTTACTGGGATTTTGGCCATCGTCTCCTCTCTTTACCTTTTTATGTTTTTTTCTTAAATCGCAAAGAGCAGTTGCCTTTCCTGCCTGTCGTGGGACACTCAGCCGACCTGGGTTTTTACTTCAGCTACTTTTATAACTATTTTGTGAATGATTATTCCTTTGGCACTATCACTCTGGACTGGTGGCAACACGGAGGATGGGGTCTCGGCGTCACTCATTATTTAGAGCGAGAAGGAGAAGAGGGGAGGCTTACCATCTATTATCGAGACCCGGCTTCTTCTTCCTCTACTCTCCGGGGGAGCGTTAAATACAGCAAAGAAGTCGATGAGTTTACTGATTTGAGCTTGAATCTGGACTATTCTGGTACTTTGGGGGAGGCCGATGACCGTTATTCTGGTTTTATTTCTCTTTTGCGAGCGAAAGATAAAAGTACCAGTAAGCTTAACTTGAGCTACAGCTCTAATGAGAGCAGCAATACCGAAAATCTCTACACCACCTGGAACTATCAATATAAGCTGAGAGATGACCTGACTGGAGAGTTGAACCTCAACTACAAAGAGTATGAAAAAAGAGGAGAGTTCGTTGACCAGGACCTTGCCTACGGAGTTACTTTTAAGAAAACTTCTGACCTTTACACTTATTACCTGCGATATAGTGGCCACACAGATTTGGAAGGAGACGCCTACACTGGTGACTCCAATAAAGTGGTATTCAAAATCCCCGAGCTCGAGGTTGCTCGAGGCAAAGAGAAAATCGGAGAGTCAGATTTTACCTATAAAGCTGGGCTGCTCCTGGGCCACTATTTTGAAGAAGAGACCGGAGTAACAGATGAGCGCCTGCGCCTCACCTTGAACCTTGAGGGCAAGAGTGAGGTAGGGGGAGGAGACCTCACTTCTTTCTTCAACTTTCAACAGGATTTTTATGGTAATGGTTTTGCCCGCTATATCTGGCTGGGAGGGATAAAGTGGGTGGATGAAATATCTCCTGATCTGTCTTTGACTCTTTCTTATCAGAGGGGTGACTACGATGGAGCCACTCCTTTCAAATTTGATTATGTCCGGCCCCGAACTAATTATTTGAGTTTAGGCCTGGATTACGACCGAAGCCCCTGGGGAGTGAGTTTGGATACCGGATATGACTTTCGGGAAGAAGAGTTTGTAGATGCTTTATTCAGCATAGAGTATAACTTAGAGGATAATAAAAAAGTAGAATTGAGCGGTAGTTATGATATCACTGACAATGAGTGGGGAAGCGTGGTCTTTGGCATTGCCTGGCCTATGAATAAAGAGTGGGGCATTGATTTTTCAGGAAGGTGGGATCCTCAAGAGGGAGAGATAGATGGAGTGCGAGTAGGGTTGACCAACGACCTCCACTGCCGGGAAATAAGCCTTTTTTATGACCAGTCTCGGGACACTTTCTGGTTGGAGTACGGAATCAAAGCTCTTCCCGGAGAAAAAATAAAATTAGGAGGATAAATCGATGAAAAATAAGTTTTTTCTTCTTGTCGTGGTGGCGCTTCTTGCGGTGGGTTGCGCTCGAGGAGAACAGCCCGACTGGGGAGAAGGAGGGAAAAATCTCTATATCACCACCACCTGGCAGGAAATTAGCCCTTCTTATGTATATTATGTGGCCATAAGCACTGACTCCGGACTCATTCCTGATTCTGATCCTGATAGGTGGAATGAATTTTATGTGGTGAAGTGGGAAGACCACAACTTCTTTTTAAGGAAACCCGGTGGAAGCTTTAGTTACTTTTCTTCTCCTTCTGTGTCGGGTCAGGAGATGAGAGTGACTCTGTCTTTGACTGATGATTTGGGTGACCCCAATATTATCCGGGTAATGGTGGTGTCAACGGATAGAGGAGGAATTGAGGAAGATCATCTGGATGAAGCAGCGTTGTTTCGACCTCGGGAGCAGAGCATTAAATCCTGGGATGATAAATCAGGAGATGCAGACGCAGCAGCCGATCTTCTCTCCTTAAAAATAGAGGTAAGATAAATGAAAAATAAAAGGGGGAAGCTTTTCTGGATCATTTTTATCCCCTTTTTGTTTACCGGGTGCTTTAATAGCGGGGTTGTTCCCCCGGTGGTGGATAAAGGCACCAGCTGGACAGTGATGGTTTTTATGAATGGAGATAACGACCTGTATAAATATGCCTGGCGGGATTTTAACTCTTTAGAAAAAGTGGGCTCCACCGACCAGGTGAAGGTCATTGTGCAATTTGATTCTCTCGGGGGAGAAGCGGCCCGATATCTTGTTAAGAAAGACGCCTTTCCCAATTTGGTTACCTCTCCAGTTTTAGAGTATTTAGGGGAGGTAAATATGGGAGACGCTTTAGAGCTTGCCGATTTTGTTCGTTTTTGTGCGGAAAATTATCCAGCCGACAAATATGCTCTCATCATCTGGGACCACGGTATGGGATTTAAAAATAAAGATATTTCTTTTGATTTCTTACCCGAAGATGCCATTACCATACCAGAATTAGGAATGGCTTTGTCTTTGTCCACTATGTATTTAGGGAAGAAGATCGACTTTCTGGGAATGGATGCCTGTCTTATGGCTATGATGGAGGTTGCTTATGAGGTTAAAAATCATGCCCGGGTGATGGTTACCTCTCAAGAGCTTGTGCCCGGGGAAGGGTGGAATTACGAGGCCATTTTGAGAGGCTTGGTTTCTCGCCCGACGATGGGGGAGAGAGACCTGGCTCGTCTTGTGGTGAATAGCTATATAGACTATTATCCGGTGGGGAGTTTCACCCAATCGGCTATAGACCTGGGAGGGATTTCCTCTCTCGGCAAAGCATTAGATGAGCTGTCCCGGGACATATTAAATGACTCACTCACTTCTCCTTTGGTTTATCTCTCTTTGGGGGATTCAGCAGTTTATTTTGGAGATGCAGATTATGTAGACCTGGGTAGTTTAGTAAGTTTATTCTCTCAAGATTCTCGAGTTAAAAGCGAAGAGGTGAGAGAAAGCGCTCGTCTGGTGCAGGAAAGATTGGAGAGATGCGTTATTTATGAGCGTGCTTCTGGAGAAATGGCAGGAAATGCCCGGGGCTTGAGCATTTATTTTCCTTACTTTCCTTATAATTCCAAATATGATGATTTGGCATTTTCCCGTGACACTCACTGGGATGAGATGATAAAATATTTATCACAATGGCGGAGGTGAGGGGGAGACTTTAGAAAGGAGCAAAGTTATGGATCGTTATGAGATACAGATATGGCGAACTCTCAAAAAGGGTCCTTGTAGTTTCTGGAAATTATTAGATGAGCAAGATGAGCATATAAAAGGTTTTGTGGAACGGCTCAAAACCATGATGGAGAAGGGCTGGGTGGTTTATGAGGGAGGACAATTTTCCCTCTCTCTGCAGGGAGAAAAGCTTGCCGCTTCTATCTCCCCGGCGCAGGAGGTGAGATGCCCTCACTGTCGAGGGGGGTACAATTTTCACGCCTTTCCCGAAGCCTGGGAGCTTTATTCTAAACTGGTAGAAAGCAGGCCTCTTCCCGACCCCCGTTTCGACCAGGGGTTTATGACTCAGGAAGATATTTTTGCCCGGGTGGCGTTTATGTATGAGCGAGGAGACATAGAAGGACAGGAGATTCTTCTTCTGGGGGATGACGACCTTTTCAGTCTGGCTTTGTTGGCTACCGGATTTCCCCGGTCGGTAACTGTTTTAGAAGTGGATAGCCGCCTGGTAGATTTTATTGAAAAAAGAGGCAAAGAAAATAATTTTAATCTGGAAGTTTATCACTATAATGCCGTTGATCCCTATCCTCTAGAAGACCATGCCTTTTCTGTTTTTGTCACTGACCCGGTAGAAAGCGAAAAAGGTTTAAAAGTTACTCTTTCCCGGGGGGCTCAAGCTCTTCGCTCAGAAGGAGCTTTATATTTTGGTTTGACTACTATTGAATCTTCCTGGCAGAAATGGTATAACATAGAAAAGATGCTTCTGGAGATGAACTTTGTGGTAACGGATATCTTGCGTCGTTTTAGTTCTTATCCTGATACCGATAACCAGTTTGATGAAAGTTATTATGACCAGACCAGAATGAGAAAGCTTTTAGAGGTGGAATTGCCGCTACCTGCCGATGCGGACTGGTTTCGTTCTCATTTTTTGCGTTGTGAGGCGGTGGGAAAGCCTCACCCCTTAATTCGAGACGGGGTAGATTTTGATGCCAGTTTTTACTTAGATGATGAGACTCTGGCTACCCCGGGTTGGGAAATTTAAAAAATTTTTTAAAAATTTCTTTTTTTGTTGTAGTCAAAAGCAATAATTTGTCGTATAGTATATATAGGATAAAAAAAGGCTATCCTGTCTCTTACTCCTGGGTAAGGAGAAAGGAGGTGAAAAAGGATTCTTGGTGACCCGGTGAGAAGAGATGTAAGGTGGCAGCTGGAAGTCTGAGAAAAGGAGAGAGAAGAGAGGAAACAGGGATACTCTCGGTGATTCTCCTTGGAAGACGGAAGGCTGAATAAAACAAACTACCAAGGAGGTTTCAAACATGAAAACCATGAAGAAGATCGTATTAGCAGTAGTTCTAGTGCTGGCTCTTGCTCTTCCTGTTCTGGCCAATCCGTTTGTGGATGTGCCACTGAACCACTGGGCTTATGATGCAGTGCAGAGCTTAGCGGCTAAGGGCATTATTATTGGTTACCCTGATGGTACTTTTGGCGGTAACCGAGCTATGACTCGTTACGAGTTTGCCATGGCTGCTGCTCGAGGTTTGGCTTATATGGAGCAGAGAATAGACGAAGCCGGATTTGCTACTCAAGAAGACGTAGCTATGCTGGAAAAGCTGGTGCAGGAATTTGCCGATGAACTGAGATTACTAGGAGTAACTGTAGATGACTTAAAGAGAGCTCTGGGTGAGCAGAGTGAGGCCATTAGAGCTCTGGAAGCTCGAGTCGATGTGTTAGAGAAATACCACGAACCTGTTCTGGTCACTGGAGAGTTCAATGTAAGTTACGAAGCTTTTTCTCCTACTGCCGCTGACAAAACCGATGTTAGTTTTGAAGATGAGACTACTCTCCATATCGCTGCTGACATTAACGAAAACACCATTGCTGGAGTAGATTTGATCATCAAAAACACTTTAGCTGGCTCTGATCCTGAGGTTACGGCAGACAATTTTTACATCGAGTATGTAGATGAAGAGTGGTTCGTAAGAGCAGGAGACATAAACCTTTACAAGGACGACATAAGCGGGAACGTGGGTTTGGTGCTGGGTGATTATCAGCCTGATGACCCCGATGATGATGACGACTATGATCTGGACTTTGAAGGTGTGTATGTGACCTATGCTGAGGAAGATAGCGACACCATATTCAGACTATTGGCTGCACCCAACGATTTCTACTCTGTGCGTGCTGAGTGGGAAGAGGTAAGCGTTGCTGCTACCTGGTTCCCGGGAGTAGGCAGCACTTTCTACAACGTAGGTGGTGACCTGGTCATCAGCGCCGGAGCTCAGACCGATTTTGATGAGTCCGATGTTCTCCTCACCGTAGAAGGTGGTTACGGAGTGCTGCAGGGTGGTTATGGAGTAGCAGGAGAGCTAGCTTTGGAAGCTTCTGATGATGTAACTGTTACTTTAGAGGGACACTACATCACCGATAACTTTACCCCTGCTGTTCTTGAGACCAGCTCGTTCGATGCTGACAGAATGGGTGGCGCAGTGAGTGCTACTTTTGACCTCAGTGATGAAGACGATGATGATAAGTGGACTTTAGAAATAGGTTATGAGTATGATCAAACCATTAGTACTAACACTACTGGAGTAGCTACTATAGTAACCAACGAGGTAACTGGCACAATAGTTTATGTCCCCGCTGATGCCGTAGCGGATGAGCAGGCTCTCATTGATCTAGCTTACTATCTGGGAGATGCTGACCACGTTGCTGGTGGCTTTGCTGTTTTCGCTGGATATGATAATTATCCGCTGAATGACGAAGATGATGAAGATGAATCTTATGTCAGTGCTAACGTCCAGTACGTAAGCGACACTGCTCGAATCACTGGTGTAGGAATATTGAGCTACAAGTGGGTGGAAGATGATATTGCTGCCACTCTCAAAGGTCGCTACGACAGCAAGGGTGCTGAGGTCTGGAGTGTTCTGGCTGAAGTAGAGTGGGCTATGGCTGAAAATACTGCTCTTACTTTGGGCTATGAACTCAACACCTGGGATGGAGACGAAACTGGTGGTATAGATGACGGCAGAGGTATCATCGACACTGCCGGAACCATCACTGCCGAGCTCAATGTAACTTTCTAATTACCGATTAAAAAAACCGGGGAGGAAATCCTCCCCGGTTTTTTAGTTTGTACCCCGGATAAAAACCTCTCTCCTCATAAAGTCTTCTTATTTCCTTTTATCTCTTTTCGGCGACTATGATGTATATTCTCATCTTTACGTATGCCCTAAGTGTATTTGGTAAATGGGAATAATGTTACATCGAACTGGAGCTCGGCAAATGGAATGGGATATTTTGTGCCGAGAAAACATTTTTCTTTACCCGGCAATCTTTGTTTTTTTATGTTTTTGCTTTCTTCTTCTTCTTCTTTTAACTTTCTAAGGGGCAATGCCTTCTTATAGCTCTCTTCTGTCATACCTGAAATTTAGCGAGGCATCCAAATATTCTTAAAT
>DGDO01000028.1 GCA_002385475.1 Candidatus Sordicultor fermentans
TCCTTAGCGAGGAATAGGGCAATACGCAGGTGATAGACTCCTGTACTTTCCATCACAAATAGTATATGAGAGAAGTCCTCTTCGGGATGTTGCTTTAAGAATTCTTCCATTGATGAGATATCATTTTCTATCTGGTATTGCCGATGCTTTGCTCCATTCCACCTTCTTTTTCTCTTTTTTAAAATAGCTCATTTATACGCTATTTGATACCCCCTAATATACAATGACGACACGGAGGCTTTTTTCTCCGTGTTATTTTTGGCTTATAAGGGGCACTTATAAGAGAGCTATAGAGGGTTTCCCCCTATAATTCGGGAATAGGATATTTATCTTCCGGTGGCTCTGTTGCAGATTATTTGCCCTTAGCCACCTGAATGATATAATTTACCGTATGAGCCGGGAAAAAGAACATTTAAAATCAGTTCTCTTGCTTTTTGTTACTGCAGTTCTCTGGAGCTTAGGGGGAGTGCTAATCAAATCAGTTGCATGGCATCCTCTGGCTATAGCCGGGGCACGAAGTGCTATTGCTTCTCTTGTCATTTTGCTCTATCTTGGAAAACCTGAAATAAACTGGTCCTGGCCTCAGATAGCCGGAGCTTTAGCTTACGCTGGAACGGTAATTCTTTTTGTTACTGCTACCAAATTAACCACTGCTGCCAACGCTATTTTACTTCAATATGGCGCCCCGATTTACGTAGTTTTTCTAGGAAAATGGTTTTTGAATGAAGAGGCTTCCCGGGAAGACTGGTGGGCGGTGGTAGCTGTTCTGGGAGGAATGGTTCTTTTTTTCTTTGACCAGCTTCAGTGGGGAAGCTTACTGGGAAATATAATAGCTGTTTTGAGCGGTTGGTCTTTTGCTTTCTTAATCATCTTTATGAGAATGCAAAAAGACTCATCTCCTCTTGAGTCTGTTCTTATAGGTAACATTTTTGCCGCTTTAATTGGCCTGCCTTTTATGTTTGAGTACCTTCCCCCTCCGGGAGTCTGGGTAAACCTTATCTTTTTAGGAACAGTTCAGTTAGGTTTATCCTATATTCTTTATTCGATAGCCATAAAGGGAGTAACTGCTCTTGAGGCCAGCCTCATCCCGGTAATTGAGCCAATTCTTAACCCTCTCTGGGTATTTTTAGCCATTGGAGAAATACCGGGGAAATGGGCACTGGCAGGAAGCGCAGTTATATTGACTTCTGTGATTCTTTGGTTTTTAAAGAAGAATCGCGAGAAGAAACCATCTCTTTCTGCCCCTTCTTAAAGATTATTCTCGGTTGTGCTTAGGATTTACCTGAATATGCTCTCTTTCCTCTGCGAGGCATGGAGAACTTCCCTCTTTCTGTGTATGTTTATAGAGTTTTACCGATCCGGAGAGCGGGTGTTTCCCTTTTCTCCTTTTTAATTGAAGCTTTAACTGCTATTCTATTTTTAAGTCTTTAATCCCCGATAAAATTGTTTCCCTCTGGCCATGGTGGTAAGGCCTCCTTTTCTTTTTGATTTTCCATTGTGAGATCCTTACCACCCATACTTCTTTTTAGATATTTTTTCCACACATTTTATTATAGAGCCCTCGAGGGGTTGACTTTTAGCATGGTTGTCATTAATATTTAAAACAAGGTATACGAGAGGAGGGTAAGCTGATCTACTATGCAACAAGAAATGACTAAAAGAAAAAACTCCAAAAGCTTCCGTTTTAGGGAAATGAACATTTTGATTGCCCTTATCCTTATGTGTTTATTAATAACCATTATGAACCCCCGCTTTTTAAACCCTTTCAACCTTCAGACGATTGCAAGGCAGGTTGCTATATATGGACTTCTGGCTGTGGGGGAGACTTTAGTTATTATTACTGGAGGGATTGATCTTTCGGTGGGCTCTCTGGTAGCTCTTATTGGGGTGCTGGTGGCTCTTTTTATGAAGGGCGGTTTAAGCGTGGCTTTTTCTATAATAATAGTTTTGCTTATTTCTTCCCTTATCGGGCTTACACATGGTTTGTTTGTTACTAAGCTCGATGTTCCTCCATTTATAATTACCTTAGGAACTCTTACTGCTGCAAGAGGGCTGGCATCAGCAATCACGAAAGGATGGCCCATTATTGGCCTTCCCGAAAGTTTCTTCTTTATAGGGCAGGGACATATCATAGGTATCCCCTTCCCTCTTATAATTCTCCTGATTTTTGCTGCTATTGCTTTCTTTATTACGAGATACACGGTTTTAGGAAGGCAGCTCTATGCTACAGGCGGAAATATTGAGGCGGCGAGGCTTTCTGGAGTTAATGTGGATAGAAGGAGAATATTTGCTTACGTATTTAATTCCTTTTTGGCTGGAGTTACAGGAATAATCGTTGCTTCAAGATTAAGCCAGGGACAAGCAGGAGTGGGTAGTGGATACGAATTAAATGCTATAGCCGCCGCAGTAATTGGAGGAGCATCTCTTGCAGGAGGAGAGGGGACAATCCTGGGCGCTCTTATAGGAGCTACCATAATGAGCGTTATTTACGATGGGCTGATTCTTTTGGAGATTTCTTCTTACTGGCATGATGTGGTTATGGGTCTTGTTATTGTTGCAGCTGTAACAATAGATGTCTGGAGAAAGCGAAAGAGTAAGGTGGGGTGAGGCAAATGTTTAAGGGGGGTGATAAGATTTTAAGCATTTTCTGTTTTAGAACTAACATAAAAATACTTAAAAAGGAGGTTCAGTAAAATGAGGAAGCTTAAATTATCCTTAATTTTTGCTCTTTGTTTCCTGATTTTGTTTGTTTCTGCAGGGTATGCTGAAGAAATTCACGTAGCAGTCATTGGAAAATCTGTCCATCCTTACTGGGCAGAGGTAGAGCTGGGAGTAAAGAAAGCAGCTGAAGACCTGGGGGTGAAAGCGACATTCTTTGTACCTCAAAAGGAGGACATTCAGGCACAAATTTCTCAAATGGAATCATTTATAGCAATGGGAGTTGATGGGATAGCGATTGCTCCTTCTGATCCTACTGCTCTTGCTCCCACTATTGCAACAGCAATGAGCAAGGGGATACCGGTAATCACCCTGGATACCGATGCTCCCGAAAGTGAAAGGCTAGCTTATATTGGAACTGACAACTACAGTGCTGGTAAATTGGCAGGGCAAGTGATGTCACAACTCTTAGGACCTGAAGGGGGTAAGGTAGCCATAGGTACTGGTTCTCTCACTGCTATGAACTCCCTAGAGAGAATGAGAGGTTTTACGGATGGCATAGCTGAAAATGAAAATATAGTGGTAGTGACAAAGCCTGCACTCTGTGACTTTGAAGATACAGGAAGAGCTGTAACTCTGGTAGAACAAGCGCTACTCACTTACCCGGACCTTAAAGGATTCTTTGGAGTTTATGCCATTAATGGTCCTGCTGCAGCAAAAGCTATTAAAACTGCAGGGAAAGTGGGAGAAGTGCTGGTGGTCTGTTTCGATACTACAGCAGAACACATGCAATTGATAAAAGAAGGTGCCATTGCAGCAACCATAGGACAGAGACCCTATATGATGGGTTATAAGAGTGTAGAGCTTCTGTCTAAGATGGTGGCAGATGGTGTAGATGCTGCCCTTGCAGAATTGCCTGAAGATAGAATAGTGGATACTGGAGTAGATGTTGTAGCTGCTGACGCCTATGTCGAGACCTTGCGGGTTTTAGAGGCAGATAGTGTAGAAGAGTATAGAGAAAAACTCATCGGCCTGGGAATTCCTGTAGAAGGCTGGTAAGAAACTGAGAGGGGGGGGTGGTTCCCCCCCTTTTTATCAGGAGGGATTGGGAGGAGAATACATTTGGAACAAGAGTTACTATTGAAGATGGAGAAGATCTCCAAGGCATTTCCCGGGGTTCAGGCTCTTTCTGAGGTGGATTTGGAGGTTTATAAAGGAGAAATTTTAGCTTTAGTAGGGGAAAATGGAGCAGGCAAATCCACTCTTATGAAAATTTTAACCGGTGTTTTTAAGAAGGACGAGGGGAAAATTATATTTAAAGGTAAAGAAATTGAAGCAAGAAACCCCCACCACGCCCGGCAACTGGGTATATCTATGATTTATCAGGAATTTAGTCTTGTTCCTAATCTTGATATTGCTACTAATATATTTCTGGGGAATGAGCCTACCAGAAAATTTGACATTTTTGATTACGAGAGAGCAAAAACCGAAGCTGAAAGATTGTTGAAGATGGTGGGTTTAGGGGTTTCACCTGATGTTTTAGTGGAAGACCTTACGGTAGCTCAACAGCAAATAGTAGAAGTAGCAAAAGCATTGGCTTCAGAATCAGAGCTAATTATTATGGATGAGCCCACTTCTGCCCTGTCAAAGGAAGAGTCAGAAAGGCTCTTTGGAATAATGAAAAAGTTAAAAGAAGAGGGAATATCTATAATATTCATAACTCACAGGTTAGAAGAGGTTTTCGCAGTTGCAGATAGAATAGTAGTATTGAGAGATGGCCGACGGGTAGGAGAGCTTTCTTGCGAAGAAACCAGGATAAGTGAAGTCATAAGATTGATGGTAGGAAGGGATGTAAGGGTTGTACCCAGAGTAGAGGTAAGCTCTGACGACGTTGTTTTAGAGGTTCGTAACCTTTCCCGCCTCCCTATGATTAAAGATGTGAGCTTTTCCCTTAAAAAGGGAGAGGTTTTAGGGATTGCTGGACTTGTAGGAGCGGGGAGAACGGAAATCATGAGAGCGCTTTTTGGAGCGGACCTTAAAACTTCTGGTGAGATATTTATAGAGGGAGAGAAAGTAGAAATACAATCCCCTAACGATGCAGTAAAGATGGGTATTGGGCTTGTTCCTGAGGATAGAAAATTTCAAGGCCTTATTCTTATTATGGCAGTATATGAAAATATTTCTCTTCCTAGTTTGCCCTTTATGTTTTCCAACGGTATTATTAACTTCGAGAAAGAGTATTCCCTGGCAGAGAGCCTTGTTGAAAGGCTTAGTATAAGAACTCCTAGTATTTTTCAAGCAGTTAATAATCTCTCAGGTGGAAACCAGCAGAAAGTGGTTTTAGCTAAATGGTTAGCTTTGAAGCCCAAAGTTTTGATATTGGATGAGCCCACGAGAGGAATAGACGTGGGGTCGAAAGCAGAGATTCACCATTTAATTGACGAATTGGCAAAGGAAGGTATTGGAGTTATTCTCATATCTTCGGAGCTTCCAGAGATTCTCGCTCTCTCTGATAGAATACTGGTAATTTCCAAAGGGAGAATAACCAAAGAGTTAAAGAGAGAAGAGGCAGATCAAGAAACAATAATGCAATATGCGATTATATAAAAAACCAGGGAGAATGTCCTCATTATAACTCCGAACTATAGGGGGGATGCGCCCCCTATCACTCCCTGAAAGGCAAAAATACAGAACTACCTATGGCGTAGAACAATAAAGGGGAGTACCCCTTTATGACCTCTAACTATAGAGGGAGGTTCCCTCTGGCCCCTTTTAAAGAGTTAAAAGAAAAAATACAAAAAGACATAAAAAAACAAAGACTACTGAGAGAAAAAACAGACAGCCTACGGCGTAAGCAAAAAAGAAAGAGACTGAAAACGCAGAGGAACAAAAACTAACGAGGGGATAAAATACCCTCATTAGATTCCCAATTAAGAATTTTGGGAACGACGGAGGAGGGGGGAAGCCTTAACGGGAGACTTCTTCACCTTCACCCTCTCCCTCCAGAGGGTTAGAGTGAAGGTGAAATAACTATGAGGGGGAATATTCCCCCTCATAACCCCCCTGAAAAGACAAAAATACAAAAAGACAAAAGAGAAAGATAAAAAAATAACACGGAGGAAAGGATATCCGTGTTGCCACCCCTGAGTGGGTTCTGTTGCTTCTCTTATCTGTCATTCCTGAATGTTTCTATCAGGAATCCAAGAGTATTTAAAGATAATAGCAATATGGTAGAATTGAGTCATTTAATATAGAAGAGGGAGGAAAAGCTGTGGAAAAGGTAATTTTGGAAGATATTCCCTGGGAAGTAGAAGAAGGAAAACTTTTGAGAAAACTTCACTTAGAAGAGGGAAGTGAGGATGCCCAGAGAGTCAGAGAGTTGTTAAGAGAAGCTAAAAAAGTGAGCAGTCCCCGAGGAATGTATCGGGTGGCTTACATAGATAAAAAAGGGGAAAACAAAATTACCATTGAAGGGATAACTTTTTGTAGCAAGGTTTTGAGGACTAATCTGGAAGATGTTTATCGAGTTTTTCCTTTTGTGGCTACCTCAGGAAGGGAATTGGAGGAGTGGTCCAGTCGATTTGAGGATATGCTGGAAGCTTTTTGGGCGGCAGAAATAAAAGAATGGACTTTGAGACAAGCTATCTCTCATCTACTCGAGGATTTAAAAGAGAAGTTTCACCTGGAAAAAGTAGCAGCCATGAATCCTGGCTCCCTGCCTGATTGGCCCATGGAAGAACAAAGAAAGCTTTTCGCTTTGTTGGGTGACCCGGTAAAAGAAGTGGGAGTGGAGTTAACCGAGAGTTGTCTCATGATTCCGGTTAAATCTGTTTCAGGAATCTGGTTTCCTGCTAAAATAGATTTTGAAAATTGTCAGCTCTGTTCTCGGGAAAATTGCCCGGGAAGAAGAGCTCCTTATGATGAAAACCTGGCGAGAAAATATCAAGTAAGAGTCTAATTTTTCCCTGGAAAAATTTTTTAGAATCGTTTCTTGACAAATTTAGGTATTTAGGTATCATAATACCTGAAAGGAGAAAAAAATGCATCTGGTTCAAATTTCAGAAGCAGCTTCCTTGGCCATTCACAGCATGGCTCTTTTAATCCAGAATAGAGGGGGCTTTCTCACTGTCAAAGACATGGCTCAAGAATGCGAGGCCTCAGAAGCCCATTTAGCTAAAGTAATGCAAAAATTAGCTAAAGCGAGATTGGTGACTGCTACCCGAGGTCCTCAGGGTGGATATACTTTAACAAAAGAGGGAGAAGAGGCTAGTCTCTTAACTATTTATGAAGCGGTGGAAGGGGCTATTATGCCTCGTGAGTGTCTGCTTAAAAGCAAGATTTGTCTTTTTTCTGCCTGTATTTTTGGGGGAGTAATAGAAAAGGCAGAACGAGAAATAAAAGAATATTTTGCCAGTAAAAAATTGAAAGATTTAGTTAAGTAGAAACTTAAAATCGTAAGGAGGTGCCTTACATGTTCTGTTATCAATGTGAGCAAACTGCGGGAGGAACGGGATGTACTAATTTTGGAGTGTGTGGTAAAGATCCAGAAACTGCAGCTTTGCAAGACCTTCTAATTTACGCTACTCAAGGGATTTCTATGTATGCTAAAAGAGCGCAAGACTTAGGAAGTCGAGACCGGGAAGTTGATGTTTTTGTCCTGGAAGCTCTTTTTACTACTGTTACCAATGTGGATTTTGATCCGAAAAGATTGGAGGGGTTAATTCATAAAGCTTATCAAATGAAAGAGAAAGCCAGGAATATGTATCTTGCTGCCTGCGCTCAAGAGGGAATTTCACCGGAAGAGCTTTCTGGACCTGCTGCCTGGATTCCCGCTTCTAATTTTGGTGAGCTGGTAAAACAAGGGGAAGAAGTAACTCTGGAAAAGGATATAGAGCGATGGGGAGAATCGGTAGCCGGAGCTAAACATTTAATTATTTATGGACTTAAAGGTATGGCAGCCTATGCTGATCATGCGCAAATTTTAGGAGTGGAAGATGAGGAAATATATACTTTTTTCCACCGCACCCTTGATTATTTAGCCAGTGACAATTTCACTCTGGATGAGCTTCTCTCCAGAGCTTTGCAGGTGGGAGAATATAATTTGAAAGTGATGGCTCTTCTGGATGAGGCCCATACTTCTACCTATGGTCATCCTGTACCCACTCCGGTGAGAATAACTCCTGTGATAGGTAAAGCCATTCTGATCTCCGGGCATGACTTGAAGGATTTAGAAGAACTCCTCAAACAAACTGAGGGTAGGGGTATCAATATTTATACTCATGGGGAGATGCTTCCTGCTCATGGTTATCCAGGTCTCAAAAAATATCCTCATTTAGTAGGAAATTATGGTGGTGCCTGGCAGAATCAACAAAAAGAATTCGATGTTTTCCCTGGAGCTATACTGATGACTATCAATTGTATTCAAAAACCCAGGGAAAGCTATAAAGATAGAATTTTTACCAGTGGTTTGGTAGCCTGGCCGGGGGTACATCATATAAGTAATCGGGATTTCAGTCCGGTAATTGAAGCTGCTCTGAGGGAAAAGGGTTTCTCTGAGAGCGAAGAAGAGAAAAACATAATGGTAGGGTTTGCCCGTAATGCAGTTCTTGGAGTAGCAGATAAAGTGATTAAAGGAGTAAAAAAAGGCAATATTCGCCATTTCTTTTTGATTGGAGGATGTGATGGGGCAAAACCAGGGAGAAATTACTACACTCAATTTGCCCAGATGGTCCCTTCAGACTGCCTCATCCTCACCCTGGCCTGTGGTAAATATCGCTTCAATAAATTAGAATTTGGAGAAATTGATGGTATTCCTCGACTCCTTGATGTGGGGCAGTGTAATGATGCTTATTCTGCCATTCAGATTGCCCGAGCTTTAGCTGATGCTTTCCAAACCGATGTTAACTCTCTTCCACTTTCTATGATTATTTCCTGGTATGAGCAAAAGGCAGTCGCTATTTTACTCACTCTTCTTCATCTGGGAATAAAAAATATACGCTTAGGGCCAAGCATGCCTGCTTTTGTAAAAGACCCGGTTTATCAAGTACTCGAAGAACAATTTAATCTTATTCCTATTACCACGCCAGAAGAAGATTTGAAAGCCATATTAGGATAAAAAACACCGGAGGATTTTTCCTTCCCCGGTGTTTTATTATAGGTGGGCACATGGTGCTATGATACCCTCTTTGCAAAGTCTAATCTTTGAATGTCTCTACTGTCTTTGCTTTCACATTATGCTGAATACTTTAATTGTAAGATGACTAAATTATTCTTTGCACATAACTTTCTAATTTATTTTGGTCTATTAGTCCGATATAGTCTACCTCAATATATCCTTCCCGGTCAATAAAGAAAAGGTGGGGGACGGAGCGAATCCCGTAGCTATCGGCCGCTTCTTCTTGGGAGTCAAGAAGAACAGGATATTCTACTCCGTGAGTATCTATAAAATTTTGCACCTCATCTTGAGGCTCACCTATTGCAATTCCTACCACTAAAAGTCCGTGAGTATTTTTATATTCTTGATAAATAGCGTTGAGGTAAGGTACTTC
>DGDO01000067.1:0-11515 GCA_002385475.1 Candidatus Sordicultor fermentans
CACAAAAGTTAGAAAACAACGAGTTAAATTAGTTTCATACAACCTGGCAGAAACATTTTCTCGAAGCATGTGACAGAGAAACGTGGAGAGTAAAATGCTTCAATGTTTTTGAGCTTATTTTAAATTAAACACGAAAAAGGCTTGATATCTGGTAAAATAGTCGTTAGAGCTTTTACAGTGAGGTAATAGATGATTCCTTTTGGCCGTCGTTATTCCAGAAATTTTCGTCGGGTGCGGGAAATTATCAAGGTTTTCCGTAAATACGGGTTTTTATATCTCTTTCGCCGCGCTCACTTTCCTGAACACCTGACCCTGCCTTTTTTCCGCAAAGAAGCCGCCAGGCGTCCTCCAGAAGAAAATTTGCGTTTAGCCTTTGAGGAATTGGGAACTACTTTTATAAAGTTGGGGCAAATTTTAAGTACCCGTCTGGACCTTTTACCTGAAGAATATTGTCAGGAACTTAGAAAGTTGCAAGATCGGACTTCTCCGGTAGATTTCTTCGAAATTAAGGAAGTGGTAGAGCAAGAACTTAAAAAACCTCTTGAGGAAGTTTTTGAGAAATTTGATCCTGTGCCCCTTGCCTCTGCTTCCATAGCTCAAGTACATCGAGCAATTTTAAAAGATGGAAATAAGGTAGCAGTCAAGGTTCAAAAACCAGGAGTGGAAGAAAAAGTTATTTCTGATCTGGAAATACTCTTTTATTTAGCCAATTTGGCCGATCGAACAACTTCTTTTGCTCCCCTTACTTTTTCAGAAATGGTGACTGAGTTCCAGAAGAGCTTGATGAGAGAGATAGATTTTTTATATGAGGCAGTGAACGCTCGCCGGTTTCGAGAAAATTTTTCCGATTTCGAAGGAGTCTACATCCCCCGTGTTTTTGATGAGTATACCACTACCAGAGTTTTGACTCTGGAGTTGATTGAGGGCCTTAACCTTTCTCAGATGGCAGAAAAGGGTGAACTTGAGATAGATGGCCCTCTTTTAGCCCGTCGAGGAGCAGAAGCGGTTCTCAAAATGATTTTTGAAGATGGTTTTTTCCATGCCGATCCTCATCCCGGCAATATAATGATTAGAGAAGAAACCGGAGAATTGGTTTTCTTAGATTTTGGAATAGTAGGAACGGTGGATGAGAGAACCAGAGAAAACATGGTAAGAATGCTGCTCGCTATATTGCGGAAAGATATTGAAAGGGTAGTGGATATATTAGAAAGCGAGTTTTTGCTCTCTCCAGTTGAATCTCCTCTCGCTCTCCGGGTAGACCTCCATGAGATTTTAGAGCGGTACGTAACAGCCAACTTAAAAGAAATGAATATTTCCAGTCTAGTTAACGATTTTTTCTATCTTCTCCGCAAACACAATTTGCGCTTTCCTCCTCACCTTTCCTCCCTGATGAGAGCTCTTATGGTGGTAGAAGGGACAGGAATGATGCTCGACCCTCACTTTACCGTAGTCCCTTATTTAGAAAAAAGTCTGGAACGGGTTTTTGCTCAACGTCTCCGATGGGAGAGATTGTCATATAAAGTTAGTGATTATCTCTTCGATTGGCGAAAATTACTGGTTGACTTTCCCGATAAAGCACAGGGATTATTAGAAGATGCATCAAGAGGAAGAGTTCGTTTCCAGTTGGAAAGTGAAGATTTAAGAAGCTTGAATCGTCGCTTAGACCGGGTAAGCAATCGTCTTTCTCTCTCGGTTATTTTAGGGTCTTTACTCATTGGTTCTTCCCTGATTTACATTAGTTCTCCCCGGCCTGGGGCTATGGGTATTCTGGGGATTTTAGGTTTTGGGATAGCTGCTGTCTTGGGTATATTCTTGGTGATAGAGATGTTGAGAAGTAGATAAAGGGTGTAAATTTTTCTCAAGAAGAGAGGAGGAAAGTTGGTGAAGAAACTGATCATTATTTTTATTGCTATTGGATTATCCCTGGTGCTTTTTAATTCTTTTTCCTGGGCTCAATGGGTGATAGAAGGAGAAGGCAAGTGGCAGGGAGAGGTTTATCAGTTTTCCTGGGAAAAAGAAGGAGGGAAAATGATGCTCTCTCTGGAAGAAGGAGAAAAGAGCATCCTGCGAGTGGGAGTAGATCTTGCCAAACCTGAACTTTCCTTGATAGATGACTTAAGCTTTACCTTTTCTACTTTAGAGGATAAAAATGGCATTGCTCTTTCCTTTCTCTTTGCCTTATCCAGTATTTTAGGGGTGAAAGAAGAATGGCTCTTTGCCGAGAAACCTTCTTTTTTCCTCCTTCCTGATCCTTTATCTCTTCCTCCTTTCGGAGATTGTTTTCCCTTTCGCATTAACGATGAAGCAACTGGATGGTATTTTAAGGAAGGTATCCATCCCACTATGGGAGAGATGATAGGAGATCTGGTAGAAATTTTAGAAGAAGGAAGGCTTTCCCTTCCTTTCTGGAGAGAGATAGTGAAAGTTAACGGGCTTATTGTAGCGAAAGAGGAAAACGAGGAGTTAGTTTTACGAGTATATCAAGTAAAAGAAAAGGATACTCCTCTTGAGCTTCCTCAAAAAGGGGAGGACTATCGGGAAGTTTCCTGGGTAGATTTTTTATCTCCCTGGGAAGCAATTTTAGAATAGAGGGATGAAATACGAAAAAAATATTGCTTTTTATCATTTCCAGCCTGGTGGTTTTAACTTTTATCTTTCCTGTTAAACTCAACTGCCCTTCTCACCTGCATCTTCAGGCAGGAGGAGAGGAAAAAGTTGAGGAAATAGAACCTCTTACTTTGTGGGGTTTTCCTTCCTGGTTCCAGAGAGCCACAGTAGCGATAGAAGATAAAGAATTAATTTTTGCAAGTCAAGAGGGAAAGGAAGTTATCTTTCAGCCCCGGCGTCTGGAGGGGAAAACTTCAGTATTAGTGGGAGTGTTCCCGGTTTGGCGAAAAATAGAGGTGGAGATTCTCCCCAACCGGGAAGATAGAGATGGAGATGGTTTTCCCGATATGGCGGAGTTAAGTGCTGAAAGTGAACGAGATGCCTTTCGAGAGTTTTTTGTTAAAGTGGCTCGCTCGCAAATTGTCTCTCCTCATTCTCAATTTAAGGAAAGAGATTGTGGAGGGCTGGTCCGTTTTGCCTATCGAGAGAGCCTAAAAAGAGGAGATATCATTCCTTACACTTACCCTCGAGTTCCCTTACTGGGAGTCAACCTTTTCCGGATTAAACCGGGCAGCTTTAACCCTGAGAAAATAGAAGAAGATTTTTCGGTCTTTGCCTCTTCTTTTTACCTTCTGGCTCATAATGTAGTGCCTCTGGGAAAAGAGGAAGGAAAGGCAAAGGCGGGAGACCTTCTCTTTTTCTTTCAACCCGTCTCTTTTTCCTATCCTTACCATGTTATGATTTACGAAGGAGAAGGAAGAGTAATTTACCACACCGGTCCCATAGAAGAAGGAGAAGGAGTGCGAGAGACCACTATTACCTCTTTGCGCAAGCATCCCGATATAAACTGGCATCCCACAAAGGATAATCCTAACTTTCTGGGATTTTTCCGCTGGAAAATTTTAGATTAGAGGGGAGAAAAGATGAAAAAAAATAAAATTGTTTTTTGGTGGGTAACAGTTTTTCTACTCCTTTTGGTGGGAGAAGCTTTAGCCCAGGAGGAAATCTATGTTAGTGTCCCGGCTCACATCTACCCCGGAGAAATGATACAGATAAACATAAGTGGTCGAGAGATAAAAGGAGCACAGTGTTCCCTTTACCAAATCAATGACCCGGAGGAGTATATCCAGAGCGCAGAAAAAAAATCTTTCTTTCAGGTAGATAGCTGGCAACTACGCCGCCCTCTGGAAAAAGAGGAAAAATGGCAGAACACCAAATATTCCTTCTTTCAGGCAGTGCGAAGGCTTGCTTCCCGGGTACTCCCTGTCTCAGTGAAAGAATATTTGCGTGACCTGTTTGATATTCACGGGCCCTTGCCTCGCCGCCCCATTGCTATCACCCCTTCTGATTTTCGCCGGGGGACTGATGAGCTAAAAACTTTCTGGGTGGATTTACCACAGGAGAAAGATTCCCCCTTTTTCTGGAGAGAGGTGGAAATTAACCCCCTGCCTCCCGGGGTGTACTTATTCACTGCTCAGGGAGGGGGAAAAGAAGCCCGGGTTCTTTTCAGCGTAACCCATCTATCTTGTTTTTCCCGCCATGACAGAGAAAAAGGCGTTATCCTGGTGCAAGACTTAAAAACTGGTATCCCCCAGGAAGGAGTAAAAATTAAAATCTGGCAGGGTGAGGAAAGAGAGGAAGGGTTTACCAACAATCAGGGATTGTATTCCTGGAAGAGAGAGTGGAAAGAGGGAGAAGAAGCAGTTATTATGGTAGAAAAAGATAATGAATTTGCCTTTTTGAATTTTTATCCTTACTACTGGGAAGGTGGAAAATTAAAAGCTTTCATCTATTCCGAGCGTCCTCTGTATAAGCCAGGACAAACTGTTCTGGGAAAAGCTATTTTACGAGAAGTCAGTACCGATAAATATATCGTTCCTCCCCCGGGAGAAAAAGTGGAAGTGGCTCTGGTAGATTATCGAGACAATGAGTATGGAAAAGAAAGCCTCCTTTCCACTCCCGAGGGGAGTGTGAACTTTTCCTTTTCCCTGCCTCAGAAAATTGAAGAAGGATATTTCTTAATCCGGTTGCGCTGGCGAGATAGAGAATTTTATCAGGTGATTTCCATTGAGAATTATGAAAAGCCAGTTTTTACTGTCCAGTTAGAGCCGGAAAAGCCAGTTTATGCCCGGGGAGAAGAAGTTTGTTTTTCACTGAAAGGAGAGTATTATTCCCAGCGCCCTTTAGAGGGGGGTGAATTCCGCTATCAGATATTCCGCTATCCTGTTGGCTACTGGGAAAAAGAAAGAGGAGAGGAAATGTGGGGAGAGGGAGAGGGAAAATTAGATGAAAAAGGAGAGGGAGAGATACGGTTTCTTCCGGAGGGAGATGGAGCTTTCCGTTACCGGGTGCACTGTGTGGTGTTTGACCCCGCTTATCGAGCGGTAGAAAAGGAAGAAGAGGTTCAAGTCTTGATGGGAGAGTTTTATCTTTCCTTACAACCCAGGGTTTACTTCGTAAAAACAGGAGAAACTATGACTTATGAGGTAGAGGCCCGGGATGCCGAAGAAAAAAAAGTACCGGTAGGAAAAGTCTACGGGGAAGTGTACCGATTAGAATGGGAGAAGGAAACGGAGAAGTGGAGAGAAATCCCTTCTCAATTTTTAGATATTTCTCTTCCTGAAGGCACGGGAGAGATGAAAATAACTTTAGACCGAGCCGGTTACTATCGCCTGGAGGTTTATACCCGGGATAGGTCAGGTAATAAAATACTGGCTTCTTCTTACTTCTGGGTGACAGGGAAAGATTTACACTATCCTTCTCGTGAACTCGAAGTGCGCTGGGATAGAGAGCGCTATCGAGTGGGCGAGGAAGCCAGGGTTTTAATCGTTCCTCCTGGAGAAGGGACTTTCACCTTTCTCTTTTCTATAGAGGGCTCTGAGCTTCAAGAAGCGGAAGTAAAGCAAATATCTGCACCGGAGGAAATCGTTATTCCGGTTTTACCTTCTTACGTGATGGGAGTTTATGTTTCTTTTTCGGGGTTCAGCAACGGGAAACTATATTCTGAATCTCTGTCCCTCCCTCTTGAGCGAGAGAAAGAATTGCAAATAAAAATAACCCCGGACCGGGAGAGATATCAACCGGAGGAAAAAGGTAAAATCTCTATTCAGGTGAGCGATGCTCAAGGAAAACCGGTAAAGTGTGAATTGTCGTTTGCTATAGTTGACCAGGCTATTTTTGACCTGAGTTCGTGGTGGAGAGAAAACGTATACGACTATTTCTACTCTCAATTTTATAACTTAGTTTATGGCTCTTACTCCATTTATTCTTCTTTTTACGGGATGGGTATACCTTTCCAGGATATGAAAGCCCAGCTTAAGGGGATGGGAGGAGCGGAGGGAGGATTATTGTTGAGGAAGTATTTTCCTGACACTCTTTTGTGGAGGCCGACCCTGTCAACCGATGAAGAAGGAAAGGCAGAAGTAGATTTTGTTGCTCCTCATTCTCTCACTCGCTGGCGGGTAGAAGTAAAAGCCCACCAGGGAGAGTTTTTTGGAGAAGCGCAAGAGTACTTTACCACTTATCAACCTTTTGCTTTAGGAGTGGAACTTCCTTCCTTTCTGGTAGAAGGAGACATCCTGAAAAGTAAAGCTACTCTCTGGAATGAAGTGGCACCCCAGGAAGTGGTAATAGAGGGGGAAAGCTCCCCGGAAATTTCCCTCGAGTGGAAGAGGGAGCCTCTAAAAGTATCTCTTCTGGAAGAGGCAGTGTTTCCTCTCGAGGTAAAAGCTCAATATCCAGGGAAAGCTTATCTTCGGCTTTTTGCTCGAGGGGAATATGCACAAGACGCCATAGAGCTTCCTCTGGAGATAAAAGAAAGAGGAGTAGAAGTAGAAGAGATTTTTTATTCCTTTTTAGAAGAAAAGAAAACCTCCTTTGAGTTTTCCTGTGATTCTTCTTCGTCTGTGGAGCTTGCTCTATTTTCTGATCCTCGCAGCATACTTTTAGAGGAGATAGAATATATGCTTTCCTATCCTTACCGATGTAGCGAGCAGATAGCCAGCCGCTTAATTACTTTTTCCTCTCTACCTTTGGGGAAGATGGAAGATAAAATTCTCGAGGTCACAGAAGCGATAAGAGAGGATATTTATTCCCTCTATAACCTGCAGAGCTATGATGGAGGATGGGGCTTCTGGGGAGGAGAAGGAGATTTATTCCACACTGCCTATACCCTTTTGGCTTTGCACAAAGTAAAAGAGAGGGGTTTTCTGGTCAATGCTGAAGTAATAGAGCGGGGATTAAGCTTTTTAACTCAAGAAATATCAAGAAGTGAAGCTCCGTCTTCAGATTCTACTTTTTCACCCCCGAGTGAGTTTGACAGAGCTCTATCCTGGTATGCTCTTTCTCTATGGAAGAAAGACTTTGTTCCTTCTCCCCTTTCCCCTCTGGAGGAAATGGACGATAAAACTTTAGCTCTTCGAGGTTTGGTGGCCCGGGAAGAAGACAAAGAGAAAGTGGAAAAAGAGTTAGAGAAAAGGGCTCATGTTCTGGGTGATACGGTATTCTGGGGGACAATTAATCCCCAAAAACCTTGGGAAGATGACCGTTTTCCGGCTACAGCTTTTGCTGCCTTGTTTTTGGCAGAGAGAGGAAACCCCCTGGGAGAGAAAGCTTACCTGTGGCTGTGGCGGAGCAAAAAAGGAGGAAATTTATTTACTACTCTTAACCGTGCTTACTTTTTTCTCGTTAGCTCTCACTTTTTAAAAGAAGAAAGTGGTGTTCCCACTTTTCGGGTGTTTTGTAACGGAGCATTAGTTAAAGAAGGGAAAGAAGAAGAGAAAATAGCTATTCCCCGGCAATTTTTGAAGGAAGGCTCCAATCATCTGGAGGTAGAAGGAGATAACCTGTTCATGACCGAACTCAAAGTAAAAAGTTGGAAGAAGGAAGCCCCTTCCTCCCACTTTTTCTCGGTAAAGAAAAATTATTATCTTTTAGTACCCACAAAAGGAGAAAAAGTTTTCTTCTCTCCTCAAAAAGTAGATGCTTTCCATTCTCAGGAGGAAGTAGTTTGTGAGATAGAAATTCAGAGCCCCGATTACTTAGAATATCTGATAATAGAAGACGGGATGCCTGCTGGTTGTGAGCTAATCAGGAAAGACTATACCTTTTCTCTCCCGAAGGAAGAAGGAGCACATTATCCCGGAGTGATAAAAACTCTTTTTGAGGGACAGCCCACTCTTTTTGTGTATGAACTTTTTCCCGGGAAAAATGTGATTCGCTACTACTTAAGAATCCGGGACCAGGGTAATTTCTATGTGAAGGCACCCCTTCTTTATCTCATGTATTTCCCTGAAGTTAGAGATTATGGAGAAGAAAAGAATCTGGTGGTGGAATAACTCCTGTATCCGGAGTTTTTTTCTGGGAGTGGTGATTATCCTCTTTTTATCTCAAAGAGGAGGGGCTCTTCCTGTCTTCGTGATAGAGGGTGGGGAGAGCTTCCCTTTTTTACCTCCGATAGTAGAATCGAGCTATAAAGAAGCTCAACTCTGTTTTCAAAGAGTGACCGGCTACTCCCCTTGTTCCTCTTTTCGCATCAAAGTTTTATCTCCAGAAATTTCTAACACTTTACCTTCCTGGGTGGCAGCGTTTTCGCGAGGTAGTACCATTTATCTTCGCTCCCCGCTTTTACTTTTCCAGCGAGGAATTCTTTCTTCCACCCTGGCTCATGAATTTTTCCATGTTTTTGTGGAAAGCTTTGGCTGGCAGCTTCCTTCCTGGTTTGAAGAGGGTATGGCTTCTTTCTTTTTCCCCACCCCCGGGGAAATATTCCCCGAAGGAGCGGGCGAGTTTTACGAGGGGTGTCAGGAATCTTTCCGGATTTTTAAGGAAAAAATAGGAGAGGAAAACCTTCCCTCTTTTTTCTCTACTGTTCAGGAAATGGGTTTTGAAGAAGCTTTTTTTATCTGGACGGGAGAAAAAGAAGAAGATTTTGGTAAACATATTGATGGAGAATGATGTTATTCTTAAATTTAAAAATGTAGGAAAAAAAATAAGGGACAGAGTAATCCTGGAAGGAGTATCTTTTGAGGTCAGAGAAGGAGAAATATTCGGACTTCTGGGAGGAAACGGAGCAGGAAAGAGCACTTTGATACGCCTTCTTTTTGGTCTGGTTCTGCCTTCTGCGGGGTATTTTTATGTGGGAGATTATCGCTGCCCTCCCCATAATCCCGAGGCTAAAGCACTGATGGGAGGATGTCTGGATAACACTTCTTTTTACGGGAATTTAACCGGGATAGAAAATATCACTCTTTTTGCCTCTCTGTCTTCCTGCTACCCCCGCCGGGGGGAGATAGAGTATTTTGCTTCTCTTCTGGGTTTTGAGCTATCCCTGCTTTATAAGAAAGTAAGTGGTTATTCTCAAGGAGAGAAGAAAAAGCTTTCTCTTCTCCATTCTCTTTTTCCTCTTCCCCGAATTTTAGTCTGGGATGAACCATGGGTGGGGCTTGACCCCCGGGGAGCGAAAGAAGTCCAGGAGCTCATTTTAGCTTTAAATGCCGAGGAGAGGGTAACTTTTTTCCTTTCTTCTCCTGTTTCTCAGGAGGTGGAAAAGATAGCTCAAAGAGCAGCCATTTTGCACCAGGGTAAAATAAAGTGGAATGATTATTTAACTCCTAATGTTTCTCTGGAAGAAATTTACTGGGAGATAATAGAAAGAAAATGAAAGCTATAAAAGCAGAGATCAAAAAAGCAATTCATAACCCTCGCTTCTACGGAGGGATTTTGATTTCCTGGGCTCTGGCAGGTTTAGTAGTAGCTCAAGCCTGGCGTGACCCCCTCTCTTTTTATTTGGGGAAAATTACTCTTTCCTTTTCTCTTTTATATCCTCTGGCACTTTTTGGTCCGGTGGGGGGAATCTGGGGAGGAACAGAAAATATTGCCGAAGAGAGAATGGAAGGAACTCTATCAACTACTCTTCTCCGCCCCCTCTCTCGCTGGGAGTGGTATTGGGGGAAAGCAGGATTCACTCTTTTTTATAACCTGCTCTTGGTTTTCACTCCTCTTTTAGGGATGGCATTGCTGGAAAAAATTATGTGGGGAGGAGGGTTTTCTTTCCGCCTTTTAGGAGGAGGGGTGATGGTTGCGCTCTACATTAGCTCTTTTTCTGCTTTATCTTATCTTTTCTCTTCTCTTTTCTATCGTCCCTGGGGAGGACCTCTTCTGGCTCTGGGAATAGGAGCTTTTTCCTGGATAGTAGAGCGCCTGGGAGGAGGAGAAAATGTCCAGATTTATCTTATCACCCATCACCTTTCTTCTTTCAACATCTTTTTCTTACCCCGGATTGATTGGCATCAAGCCCTTAGCTCTTTTTTAATTCTGGGAAGCTACACCGGAGGAGGGCTTCTCATAGGAGCGCTCATTTTTATGAGACAGGAAGAAAAATAAGGTTTATAAGGGAGCAACACCCCCCTTATAAACCCCCGAAGATACAAAACATCTAAAAAAAGACATAAATAAAAAACTACCGGGAGAAAAAGCATATCTCCCGGTATAGGGGATCCTTTTTCCCCTTATACTGGGGAAGACGCTCTTCCTTCCTCAGTAGTTTTTTACCGAGGGAGGCTCTTTCTCCCTTGGTTGCATTTATTTTTTCTGCTTTTTCAATTCCTTTCTTTTTTGCTTACGCCGTAGGCTGTCTGTTTTTTATCTTTATGTTTTCTGGGGGTTATAAGGGGGATCTTTCTTCCCCCTTATAGTTCATTCACTCTTCAAAAGCTCGAGCAACTTTCTCTAAAAGCTCGGGGATGGGGAGCTCTTGAGGACATAAATCTTCACAATCTCCACACCCGAGACATGAAGAGGCTCTTTCTTCCTCAGGAAGAGCTAAATATTTCCGACGAGCGTCCTCAAAAGCAATCTTTTGAAAGGCATCATTATAAAGCTCAAAATTGCGGGAGATATTTACCCCGTTAGGGCAAGGAAGACAATATTTACACGCATTACAGTTGATAGAAGGGAGTCTTTCAAAGGCCTCTCGAGCTCTCTCAATTATCTTTAACTCCTCCGGGGATAATAAACCTACTCCCGAAGAAGAAGCGATTTCTATGTTCTCCTTGACCTGCTGGAGGTTGCTCATCCCGCTCAGAACCACCGCTACTTCTTTTTGATTCCACAGCCACAGGAGGGCCCAGGCTACTGGACTTCTTTTAACGGGAGCCTCGTCAAAAATTTTTTGCACTTCCTCTGGAGGATTGGCTAATCTTCCTCCCCGCAAAGGTTCCATTATTACCACCGCTATCCCCTTTTGAGCTGCATATTGAAGACCAAATTGCCCGGCTTGGTGGTCAATGTCGAGATAATTGTATTGAATCTGGCAGAAAGTCCAGGGATAAGCATCGATTATTTTTTTAAAAGTTTCCCGGTCGTCGTGAAAAGAAAAACCAATATGACCAATCTTTCCCTTTTGAATGGCCTTTTCTGCCCAGTTCAGCGCTTCCAAACGCTCAAGTTTAGCCCACCGGTCTTTATTCAGGTCATGGAAAAGATAAAAATCGATGTGCTCGGTGTCTAACTTTCTAAGTTGCTCATCCAAGTAGCGGTCCATATCCTGCACGGTATCTACTAACCACACCGGAAGTTTAGTAGCCACTTTTACTTTTTGTCGATATCCACCTTTTAGAGCTTTTCCGACCAATATTTCACTCTTCCCGCCATGGTAGCCGTAGGCGGTATCTAAATAATTTACTCCGTGGTCAATGGCATAATGAATCATTTCTAAAGCTTGAGCCTCATCTATATCGGTATAATCCGCGCTTTTTGAGGGTAACCGCATAGCTCCAAATCCCAGAGCTGAAACCTGGAAATCCAATTTCCCGAAAGGGCGATACTGCATTAATTCTCCTCCTTTATTTTTGGCCAGTGTTATTTATGGGTCTTTATTATATTTTTACCATATCGGTCAAGAGAGATA
>DGDO01000067.1:11880-12707 GCA_002385475.1 Candidatus Sordicultor fermentans
TTGATTTTAGCTCGAGTCGATGGAGTAGCTGCGGGATGCGTAGCTTTGAGAAAGCTATCTTCTCTCGTATGCGAAATGAAACGGCTGTTTGTCCGCCCCTCATATCGGGGCATGGGCATTGGTAAACAACTGGTAGCGAGGATTATTGAAGAGGCAATAAAGAGACACTATCAGTTTATGAGGCTCGACACTCTGCCTCTAATGAAAGATGCTCGAAAGATTTATCAGGATATGGGATTTTATCCCATATCTCCTTACTATGATAATCCCATTGTGGGGGCCGAGTTCATGGAGCTAAATCTTGAGAACTGGTCAAAGAAGGGAACCCGCTTATAGTTCTCCCCGGAAAGGCGAGGACGAAATTAAGGGAGAGAAAAAAGCGGCACTCCCTCCAAACTGTCATTGTAAGCCACTGAGGAACAAAGAGCACCTTTCTCAGTGGCTTTTGTTCTTTTATATTTTCAATCTTTTGTCTTTTTAATTTCACGTCGTAGACCGTCCGTTTTCCCTCCCTCAGTTATTTTTGTCTTTAGTCTTTTATTTTTTACCTTTCTTATGTTTTTCATCTTACGCCGTGGGCTGTCTGTGGCGATCCCGAATTTTTAGCGTAATGTGACTAGCTTTTAAGTCTTGAGCGATTTAGCAGATTTTGCGGGATACTATAAAACTTTCCATTCTTAAAAACACCTCTTATGGACAACATATTGGGGAGTTGGAGAGGGTAAAACAAAAAAAGGGCAATGTGGCTTAAAAAAAGCCTTCTTGAACACTGGTGGGCCGTGCAGGAATCGAACCTGCAGCCTACTGATTAAGAGTCAGTTGCTCTG
>DGDO01000067.1:13028-13242 GCA_002385475.1 Candidatus Sordicultor fermentans
TGCAAATGTTCTGGTGTTAACTACTTTAATATTGCTGTTTTCGAGAACTGTTTGTTCAAGAACAGAATATCCTTCAAATCCTCTTAACTCACACTCAAAGCTTATTTTGCTCTCCTCTATTAGCAGCAAAGATGGTTACCTTTTTCACCATTAAATAATGAAACCGCACAAGATACGAGACATCTTTAAAGTCTTTTGTATGTATTTGGCAATA
>DGDO01000047.1:0-816 GCA_002385475.1 Candidatus Sordicultor fermentans
GGATAAGATAAGTCAAAGAGGTGGGGAGAATGGATAGAGTCATTTTATGAATCCAGAAAGAGTAAGGTATTATCTCGATTCTAAACTAGCAGAGGGAATATTTTGATGATTAAGAGAACCGGAAAAAGACGGAGCAGTAAGGCTGGAGAAAATTCTCACCCATTACGGGAAGGGTACAA
Source organism: Candidatus Sordicultor fermentans (assembly GCA_002385475.1). Taxonomy (GTDB): domain Bacteria; phylum Atribacterota; class Atribacteria; order Atribacterales; family Caldatribacteriaceae; genus Sordicultor; species Sordicultor fermentans. The sequence goes on from DGDO01000047.1 coordinate 180, forward strand.
GAAATTTTGGCTGAAGACCTTTCTCCCCGGGAGCGAGAAGAAGTGTTAGAATTTCTCTATCAGTGTTTGATGGGAAAAAGGATATTTGTTTTCAGTACTACCCCTCAATTTGGTAGGAAACGTTTGGAGACGAATCCGGAAGGAATGGTCATTACTGGTCATTATTCGGTGTCGGAGGGTAGACTGGCTCGGGTGGCAGCGGAATATGTGGGAGGATGCGGAGCAGGTAGAGCTTATTGTGCTCTACAACCTGATGGGGTAATTACTCCTTGTGTGTTTATGCCTATTGTTTTAGGAAACATTATAGAACAACCTTTCTTCCAGATCTGGAGAGAGTCATCAGTGTTAAAAGAACTTAGAGATAGAACCCTTTATCGGGGACATTGCGGAGAGTGTGATTATCAGCTGGTTTGTGGAGGATGTCGAGCTCGGGCTTATACTTATTTTGAGGATTATTTAGCTCCTGATGCGGGTTGTAAGTTCAATCAAGAATTTTGGGAAATGATAGAAAAAGAAGAGCCTTATCTGGCAAATTTTTAATTTGATTGAAGAGGTGAAAGATGGATAACAGTTTTTACGTTACTACTCCTATTTACTATGTAAATGACGTTCCTCATATTGGTCATGCTTACACTAC
>DGDO01000047.1:1013-6279 GCA_002385475.1 Candidatus Sordicultor fermentans
TCATATTGGTCATGCTTACACTACTTGTGCTGCTGATGTTCTGGCTCGCTATTATCGCTTGCGGGGGTATCAAGTCCTTTTCTCTACCGGTACCGACGAACACGGACAAAAGATAGAAAAAGCCGCTCGGGATTTGGGAATCACCCCTCAAGAGCTGGTAGATAAAATGGTGATTCGTTTCCAGGATTTGTGGAAGAAAATGAATATCTCTTATGATGAGTTTATCCGTACCACTGACCCTCGCCATATAAAGGTGGTGCAAGATTTTTTCCGCTTATTAGATGAGCGGGGCTACATTTATCTCGGAGACTATGAAGGATGGTATTGTGTCCCCTGTGAAACTTTCTGGCCGGAAAGCCAGCTGGATGAGCGCTTGGTTTGTCCCGATTGCGGGAGGTCTTTAGAGAAATTAAAAGAAGAGAGCTATTTTTTTGCTCTTTCCCGCTTCCAGGAGCCACTTTTACAATATTTGGAAAGCCATCCCGATTTTATAATGCCCGAAAGCCGGCATCACGAAATTGAAAGTTTTGTAAGAGGGGGGCTTAAAGACCAGAGCATCTCTCGTCTGGGGCTGGAGTGGGGGATACCGGTTCCTTCCGATCCTCGTCATACTCTTTATGTATGGTTCGATGCTTTGGTTAATTATTTAACGGTAGCGGGTTGGGGAAATTCGGAAGAGAAATTCTCTAATTTCTGGCCTTATGCCTATCATCTGGTGGGTAAAGATATTCTTCGCTTTCATGCTGTTCTCTGGCCCGGGATGCTCATGGCTGCATCTTTACCTCTCCCTCGCCGGATATTCGCCCATGGTTGGTGGACGGTAGAGGGAGAAAAAATGTCTAAATCTCGAGGTAACGTGGTAGATCCTTATTTGATGATTGACCGCTATGGGGTAGACCGTTTCCGATACTTTCTGATGAGAGAAGTGAGCTTTGGTCTGGATGGAGACTTTTCAGAAAAAGCGCTGATAGAACGTTCTAATGCTGATTTATCTGATAACTTTGGTAATTTTGTTCACCGAACTTTAGGGATGGTATGGAGATATAAAAAAGGGGTGGTGAAAAAGCCTTCTCTCTATCAGGATGGAGAATGGGAAAAGTTACTGGAAGAGGTAAAAGAGGGTTTCCAGTACTATATGGAGCGGTTTGCCTTCTCTCAGGCTTTAGAACAAGTCTGGAAACTGGTACATTTTGCTAACCGCTACATCGAGCGAGAAGCTCCCTGGAAATTGCACAAAGAAGGGAAAGAAAAAGAGGTGGAAAATCTTCTTTATCGCCTATTAGACAATGCTCGGTTACTGAGTTTTTTCCTTTACCCTTTTATGCCTGATACTACTTTGAAGTTGAGAGAGCTTTTAGGTTTGCAGCAGGATCCGGGAAAAGAAAGCCTGGAAGAAAGTCTGTGCTGGCAAGGAGGACCGGAAGTTTATTCAGTGGAGGAGGCTCAGCCTTTGTTCCCGAGAATTATAGAGTAGAGGAGTGAAAAAAATGGTATTGCCGGAAATCAATCTGGAAGATTTTCAAAATATTGACCTGCGGGTGGGAGAGATAGTAAAAGCAGAAAGAGTGGAAGGAACTAAAGCTCTTTTGGCTTTGCGAGTCAACCTGGGAGAAGAAGAAAGAACCCTGGTGGCGGGCTTGGCTAATTATTACACACCTGAGGAGTTGATGGGGAAAAAAATCATTGTTCTCACTAATTTAAAACCGGCTAATATCCGGGGGATCAAATCAGAAGGGATGCTTTTAGCTGCTGATGATGGAAAAGGAGCAGTTAGCATCTTGACTGTGGATCGAGATATAGCGCCAGGGAGTAAAGTAAGATGAGTTTTTGGGTAGATATTCATGCCCATTTAGAAGGGGAGGAATTTCTAAAAGATCGAGAAGAGGTTATAAACAGAGCACAAAACGCTGGAGTAGAGATTATAGTCAATGCTGCTACTTCTCTCTCCTCGATTCAAGAGACTTTAAAGTTAGTGGAGCGTTATCCTTCGCTTTATGCTAGTGTGGGCATTCATCCCCAGGAGATAGGGGATGAATTGCCCGACTTCTCTATCCTCGAGGAATATGTACGAAAGGAAAAGGTTATAGCTATAGGAGAGGTAGGATTAGATTATTACTGGGATAGAAGTCATATCGAAAAACAAAAAGAAGCTTTTATCCAGCAAATTGAAGTAGCAGAAAAGTTTTCTCTTCCTTTAATTGTCCACTCCCGGGAATCTAATAAAGATTTATGGCAGATTATAAAAGAGAAGGTGCGGGATGTGGTGGTAATCTGGCATTGTTTTTCGGGGGACGAGGAGATTTTACAGGAAGCACTACCTCGAGCAGTTTACTTTTCCCTGGGGGGAGTGGTGACCTACCCCGGGGCTACCCATCTGCGAGAAGTAGTTCAAAAAATCCCCCTTTCTCGTGTTCTTTTAGAAACCGATGCTCCTTACCTTCCTCCTCAATCGCGGAGAGGCAGGAGAAATGAGCCAGCATTTTTAGTTGAGACTGCGTCATTTCTGGCTCAGTTATGGGGTGTTTCTCTTTTGACTTTGAGGGAGAAAGTATGGGAGAATTTTTGCTCGATTTTTGGAAGAAAACTTGATTTACGCTATAATAATAAAACGTAAAATAGAAAGGGTTTTTAGTTATGATCAAAATGAAAGTTCAGGGTTTGATGTTCGACCAGAAAAACACTATGGCAGTGGTAGTTCTGAGCGATGAAGAAGAAAAAAGGAGCCTTCCTATCTGGATTGGCTTGTTTGAGGCGCAGGCCATTCTTCTGGGTTTACAGGGAGTTAAGACTCCTCGCCCTCTTACCCATGACCTCATGGCTTCTCTTATCCACCAATTAGGAGGAGAACTGGAAAAAATAGTCATTACTAGAATTGTGGATAACACTTTTTATGCTCTTCTATATATTCAGGTGGAGGGAAATGAAATTACCATAGATGCCCGTCCCAGCGATGGAATAGCACTTTCTTTACGAATGGGGGCGCCCATCTTTGCTTCCGAGGAGGTTCTCAGCTCTACTACTGTAGCAACAGGAGAGATAGACGATAAGGAAATAGAGGAGTTTCGTCAGTTTTTAGATAATTTAAAACCGGAAGATTTAAAAAAATATCTGGGTTATGAATCATAACTGGATAATAGGAGTTATTGGTCAACATTCCTGCAGTGCAGAACTATATGAAAGTGCTTATCGAGTAGGAAAAGGGATTGCCGAACGAGGTGCTATTCTCCTTTGCGGAGGATTAGGAGGGGTGATGGAAGCGGCTTGTCGAGGAGCAAAAGAAGCTGGCGGTTTCACTGTAGGTATTTTGCCCGGCAATTCCAGGGAAGATGCCAACCCTTATGTGGATTTAAAAATTGTGACCGGTCTGGGAGAAGCCCGTAACCTGATAATTGTCCTAACTGCTTCGGCTCTCATAGCCTGTGGGGGTCAATCTGGAACTTTAAGTGAAATTGCCTTAGCTCTTTCTCATGACAAAATTCTCGCCGGATTGAATACCTGGAAAATTCAGGATTCTACGGGCAAAGAAGATTTTTTTCCTCAATTCCAGGATGCTGAGGAAGCACTACATTATGTTTGGGAGAAACTGGAGAGTAATAATGCCCTTTAGTGAAGAGCCAGGAGAAATTAGAGTGAGTGTGTCTACCCTGGTAGAAATGGCGGCGCGGAGCGCTTTCCTGGTAGAGGGGGTAATGGGGGATTTCAACCATCTCTTAAGGAATACCAAGGTCGTTGTGCAAGGAGAAACTCTCTCCCCCAACGATAGAGTCTCGACTAAAGAAAAAGGGGTATTTATTAATATTTCCTTAAAAGTGGATTCTCGGAAAAACTGGAAAGAGATAGCGCAAGAGGTGCAGAAGCGAGTGGCTAATATGATAAGAGAATGGGGATTCCCTCTGGAGGGGGTGAATGTAGAGGTTTCTGAAGTGGAATGGTTTTTAGAATAAAATAAAAAAAGGGGTGATTTGAATTGTACAATCCTGAAGGTTTATGCCAGGTGTGCAGGCATTGCGACGCAGAAATGAAGAAAAAGGGGATTTATAAGTGTCTATTAGGAGAGCAAAAAGAAAGACAAGAGCCAGTAGACCGCTGTGATTATTTTTTCCCTGGACACCTGGAACACCCGGAGGAGAACTATTCCATGTTAAACCCTTAGTCTGGTAGTTTCGGTGATTTAAGGGGCTAATTTTGACCAGCTTCCATATCTCTCCCCGATGGGGGCAGCATTTTCTGGTTGATAAGGCTGTCCGAGATATAATAATCGATAAAGCCGACCTGAAAAAGGAAGACACAGTAGTAGAGGTGGGAGTAGGGAAGGGGATCCTTACTGAAATTTTGGTGCAAAAAGCCGGTAAAGTAATAGGGTGGGAAATTGATGAGCGGCTTTACCGGATGGTTCGGGAAAAGTTAAAAGATTATTCTAATTTAGTTCTTTATAGAGAAGATTTTTTATCAGCTGATTTACCGTCTCTCCTTTCTTCTTTTTCTTCCCTCAAGTTAGTTTCTAACATTCCTTATGCTATCTCTTCTCCCTTTTTTTCTAAAATTTTGGAAAGTGGAATTAAGTGGGATCTTCTAGTTTTAATGGTTCAGCGGGAGTTTGGAGAAAAAGTGTTGCAGAAAAAAGGAAGCCCTCTTGCAGTGGGAGTGAACCTCCTTTATGAAGTAGAAAAAGTAAGAGAGGTTTCTCCTGGTTCTTTTTCTCCTCCCCCTGCGGTTCGTTCTCTAATTCTTAAATTTATTCCTCTTTCTCCCCAGATAGAGCCTGATGCTTATAAGGAAATTATGCGCTGGGTTCATTTTCTATTTTCTCAGAGACGGAAGAAAGTAGAAAAACTTCTCCGTCCTCAATTGGGAAGAGAGAAAACCAGAGAAATTTTAGCTCGAGCTCATATTCATCCTGAGTGGCGGGCAGAACACCTGGAAATAGAGCACTGGATAGCTCTCGTTTCTCAACTCGAGACGATAGCCAATAGTTGACTACGAGAACACTGAGGAAGGAAAAGTCCCCGGAGAGGGGAGATGAGAGAGCACTCTCAGATTTTTAGTTTGTTAGAGGAGGGTCCCCCTCCAGTTTTTCATCAGACATCCGAATACCGAAAGCCTTGGAGAGGATGGCACATTGTCCTCTCCTGTATTTTCCTTCCACTTTTCGGGCTTTATTGCTACCCATATCTATCTGCTCTAGGCCGGAGGAGCTTTTGATGTGAACTAAATTGACAAAAAGGAATAATTATCTATCAGGTTGAGGCGATATCATCTAAATGTG
>DGDO01000047.1:6548-24533 GCA_002385475.1 Candidatus Sordicultor fermentans
CAGCGTAATTTTTAATCTTTTTCGCTTTTAATCTCTTTTCTTTAATCTTACACCGTAAGTAGTTCTGTATTTTTGTTTTAGTCTTTTGGGGAGTTATAAGGGAGAGTTTTTCTTCCCCTTATAACTTGGACCTCTGATGGGGACATTCAGGAATGACGCCTCTTTCCGTCATTCCTGAAATTTTTTATCGGGNNGACCCCTCGCAGAACCATTCAGGAGTAAAGGTGATAGAAACACTCAAGGGGTGACGGCAAAAAGAAGGGAGTTCATAAAGGGGAAACATTTATTCAAGAATGACGAATTTGAGGGGGTGGCGAATGCAAAAGGGAGTTATAGGGAAGGTTTTCCCCTTATTGCCGGGTTTATAAGGGTTATGGTTGTGTTATAATTTAGGGGTGTATTCAGGAGGAAAATAATGGGCTGGATTAAAGATTTTTGGGCTGATAGAGCTCAAGCTAAGCAAATTCGAGAGTTGAAAGATAAATATGTGGAGGCGGTTAACGCTCAGGAGAAAGAGGTTTCCCGTCTCTCGGATGCAGAATTACGGCACAAAACTGAAGAATTCCAAAGAAGAATTCAGGAAGGAAGCAGCTTAGATGATTTATTGGTGGAGGCTTTTGCCGTAGTTCGAGAGGTAGCAAAGAGAACAACCGGTATGCGTCCTTTTGATGTACAAATCATGGGAGGCGTGGTGCTTCATCAGGGAAAAATTGCTGAGATGGCTACCGGAGAAGGGAAAACCCTGGTAGCTACCATGCCTGCTTATCTCAATGCTTTAGAAGGAAAAGGAGTGCATATCGTTACTGTTAATGATTATCTGGCCAAAAGAGATCGTTACTGGATGGGGCCTATTTTTGAGTTTTTGGGGTTATCGGTGGGTTTGATTCAGCATGACTCCTCTCCTGCAGAGCGTAAAAAGGCTTATCTCTGTGATATCACCTACGGGACTAATACCGAGTTTGGTTTTGATTACCTGCGAGATAATATGGTTATCCGCTTCGAAGATGTAGTGCAAAGAGAGTTAAATTACGCTATTGTTGATGAAGTGGATAGTATTTTGATTGATGAGGCGCGTACTCCTTTAATCATTTCTGGGCCAGCAGAGGAAGACACAGAAATTTATTACAAAGTGAATAAAGTGGTGAGGAGGCTATCCTATCCTGAGGACTTCGATTATGAAGAGAAGACCCGTTCTATATGGTTGACGGAAAAAGGAGTCACCAAAGTGGAAAACTTGCTTCATATCGATAATCTTTATGAGGAAACCGGGAAAGGTTCTTTAGAACACCTGGTGAGGCAAGCTTTACGGGCTCATCATCTTTATAAAAAAGACGTCGATTATGTAGTGAAAGATGGAGAAGTAATCATTGTAGATGAATTCACTGGTCGGCTCATGCATGGACGCCGCTATAGCGATGGTCTTCATCAAGCTATAGAAGCCAAAGAAGGCCTAAAAGTGGCTAATGAAAATCAGACTTTAGCTTCCATTACTTATCAGAATTATTTTCGAATGTATAACAAAACCAGCGGGATGACGGGAACAGCTAAAACTGAAGAAAGTGAGTTTATTTATACTTATGGTATGCCGGTAGTGGTAATTCCTCCTAATCGACCTCTCCACAGAACCAATCACCCTGATGTTATTTACCGCAGGGGAGAGGAGAAGTTTGCTGCAGTAGTCGAAGAAATTGAAAAACAGAATAAAGCAGGGAGACCGGTTTTAGTGGGGACGGTTTCCATTGAAAAGTCAGAAAGGCTGAGTAATCTTCTTCACCAGCGGAAAATTCCCCACCAGGTGCTTAATGCTAAACATCATGAAAAAGAAGCGGAAATTGTTGCTCAGGCCGGGAAAAAAGGAGCGGTTACTATTTCTACTAATATGGCTGGACGAGGAACAGATATTCTTCTGGGAGGTAATCCTGATTTTCTGGCTCGAGAAGAAATGAGAAGTAAGGGGTTTAAAGAAGAAATAATTATCGAGGCCGCAGAAGGCTTACCTACTGACTTACCAGAGGTAAAAGAAGCTCGAGAGGTTTACCGAGAGCTTCTTTCCCGGTTTAAAGAAATAACCGACCGAGAAGGGGAAGAAGTTAAAGCTGCTGGTGGTTTGCATGTTATTGGTACAGAGCGACACGAAAGCAGGAGAATTGACAATCAATTACGAGGACGGGCAGGAAGGCAGGGTGACCCTGGCTCATCGCAATTTTTCCTCTCTTTAGAAGATGACCTGTTGCGCCTTTTTGGTTCAGATAAAATATCTCAACTCATGGAAAAATTGGGAATGGAGGAGGGAGTTCCTCTGGAGCATTCTTTGGTTACCCGAGCTATAGAATCGGCTCAAAAAAGAGTAGAAGGGCATTATTTCCAGATTAGAAAGACTCTCCTTCAGTATGATGATGTGATGAATAAACAAAGAGGGGTAATTTATGAGCAAAGAAGAATGGTGCTTCGAGAAGAAAATCTTCGTCCTCACATTCTGGGAATGATGGAAGAAGTGGTTAAAGATATAGTTTCTGCTTATGCTCCAGAAAAAGTTTATCCTGAAGAATGGGATTGGGAAGGGCTGAGTCAGCGCTTGTTTTCCGTTTTAGGATGGGAGTGGAAAGTAGACGAAGAAAAAAAACTCAGCTATTATCCTTCTCTTTTGCAAGAGGATATTTTGCAGTCTTTACGAGAAATTTATGAAAGCAAAGTACAGGAAATAGGAGAACCTCTGTTCCGGGAGTTAGAAAGATATGTGCTCTTGCGGGTGGTGGATAGTTACTGGAAAGATCATCTGCGTAATATGGACCATCTCCGGGAAGGGATTGGATTACGAGCGATAGGGCAAAGAGACCCCTTTGTCGAGTATCAGCTGGAAGCTTTTGATATGTTCCAGGATATGATAGCTCATATTCGGGAAGATACCATTCGCTATATTTTACATCTACGAGTGGTTACCGAAGCTAAAAAGCCCTCATCCAGGGCTTCCTCACCTAAACCTCCTCGGGAAAAAGTGGCGACAGCACGGAGTAAAAATAAGGTGGGAAGAAATGACCCCTGTCCTTGCGGAAGTGGTTTAAAATATAAATATTGCTGTGGGAAAAATGAATGAAAGGAGAAGAGAAAAGATGCCTGATGTAATAGAAGAATTAGAAGAAGTTAAAGGTAAACTGGAAGAAATAGGGGGCTATCTTTGACCAGTTAAATTTAGAAGAGAAAATAAGGGAAATAGAAAAGAAAATGTCCCGGGAGGGTTTCTGGGATAATAGAGGTGGAGAAAACCAGATTCTGGGAGAATACAAATCTTATCGCCAGATCTGGGAGCAATATCAGAATTTACAAGAGCGATGGAGAGAAGCACAAGAATTCAGTTCCCTGATTAGCGAAACGGACTCAGAATTTTCCGAGCTGAAAAAGGAAATTAAAAGCTTAACCCAGGAAGCAGAGGACTTAAAGATCCGGCTTCTTTTTTCTGAGACAGAAGATAGTCATAATGCCATAGTTACCATCCATTCCGGAGCAGGAGGAGTGGAGTCTCAAGATTGGGTGGAAATGCTTTTTCGCCTTTATCTCCGTTTTTGTGAGAGAAAAGGTTTTGAAGTTCGAGTGACCGATATTTTAGAAGGGGAAGAAGCGGGCTTAAAATATGTGACTTTCCTGGTGCAGGGAGATTATGCCTATGGTTATCTCAAATCAGAAAGGGGAGTGCATCGCCTTATTCGTATTTCTCCTTTTGATGCCAATCGTCGTCGCCATACCACCTTTGCTTTAGTAGAAGTGACTCCTGAGATGGGGGACGATATTAAAGTGGAAATTGAACCTCAAGATTTAAAAATAGAGACTTTTCGGGCAGGAGGTCACGGTGGCCAGCATGTGAATGTAACTGATTCAGCAGTTCGTATTATTCACATACCTACTGGCATAGTGGTGCAGTGCCAGAATGAGCGCTCTCAACATCAGAATAAAGCTCTGGCTATGAGGATATTAAAGTCTCGACTTTATGAATATTATCAAGAGGAACAGAAGAAAAAGATTATGGAGATGAAAGGAGAACGTAAAGACATTGCCTGGGGCAATCAGATTCGCACCTATGTTTTCCATCCTTATAGTTTGGTGAAAGATCATCGTACCGGTCACGAAACAGGCAACGTTGAGCGAGTGATGAACGGAGAAATTGATGATTTTGTAGAAGCTTTTTTAGAGAAGAGTCAAATTTCTTCCGAAAAGGAGTAGGATTCATGAAAGTTTATGCTTTGATTGGGCCAAGTGGAACGGGTAAGAGTTATCATGTTCCTCATTTAGCCCAGAAATACAAAATTGATTGTATAATTGATGACGGACTTCTTATTTCGGGGGGGAGAATTATCGCTGGTCGCTCGGCAAAAGCGGAGATTAATAAAATTAGGGCAACTAAAATAGCTCTTTTCTATTTTTCTCCAGATCGGGAAGCGGTTAAGGAAGCTCTGAGGAAGCTTGCTCCTCAAAATATAATGATATTGGGAGTCTCTCTTCGTATGGTAGAGAAAATCTGTGAGCATCTGGAGCTGCCTCTTCCTGAGGAAGTTATAGAGATTGAGAAGATAGTTTCTCCTCAGGAGATAGAGCTGGCGCTATCGGCACGGGAGAACGAAGGTAAACATACTATTCCTGTGCCTCTTGTGGAGTTGAAGAGGAACTTGTGGAGCAGCTTGATGGATACTGTGCCGGTTGCTATCTGGAGGTGGTTTTATTCTTCAAGAGAGAAAACAGTGGTACGACCTCCTTTTAGTTATCTGGGTAAATTAGTGATTTCCGAGAAAGCACTTCTTTCTCTTCTTGATTTTCTTCTTTCTCGTTTTCCCTGGATAGAAGAAGTAAAAGGGCTGTCTATTCACTACTCCGAAAGAGGAGTAGAGGTAGTGGTTAATTGTATCATCAATCCTGATTTCTCTCTTTCTCAAGTGGGGCATTTAACCCAGAAGAGATTGAAGGAAGGATTAGAATATCTGACCGGGGTGGATGTGAGAGCTGTGAATGTCAATGTAGAAGGAATAGCAGATAGAGAGGAACAGCTGGTTTATGTCTAAGAAAACTTTATTAGAGTTAGTGGAAGAGTTGGAAAAAGAGAAAGCTCTCCTTCTTCGGGGAGGAGGAGAAAAAGCCCTGAAAAAGCAACATGAGGCAGGGAAACTCACCGCTCGGGAGAGGATAGAGTTGTTGGTGGATGAGGGAAGTTTTGAAGAAATCGATCTTTTTATAGAGCATCGGGCCGATCGGTTTGGTATGGCAGAAAGAAAGCTTCCCGCTGATGGAGTGGTAACTGGTTTTGGAACAATAGAAGGAAGGGTAGTGTTTGTCTATTCTCAAGATTTCACTGTGATGGGTGGGTCTTTAGGAGAGATGCACGCCCGGAAAATTACCAAAATTATGGATATGGCGCTCAAAGTGGGTGCGCCTATTATAGGCATAAATGATTCAGGAGGTGCTCGTATCCAGGAAGGCATAGATTCTCTTTCTGGTTATGGACAGATTTTTTTTCGCAACACCCAGGCTTCTGGTGTTATCCCTCAGATTGCTCTTATTTTAGGGCCCTGTGCTGGAGGGGCGGTTTATTCTCCAGCGCTCATGGATTTCATCTTTATGGTAGAGGGAGAGAGCAAAATGTTCGTTACCGGACCTCAGGTGGTAAAAGCAGCCACTGGCGAAGAGATTTCGGCTGAAGATTTAGGAGGAGCAACAACACATGCCACAAAAAGTGGAGTAGCTCATTTTGTGGCTTCTACTGAAGAAGAGTGCTTTTTAAAGGTACGTACTCTCTTGAGTTACCTTCCTTCCAACAATGTAGAAGATCCTCCGGTAGGGGATTCTTCCGACCCCTGGAACAGACATAATACCCCTCTTTTGGAGATAGTCTCTCCTCATCCCAATAAGCCCTATGATATGAAAGAAGTAGTGGAAGAGTTAGTGGATAGAGGCAGTTTCTTAGAGGTGCAAAAAGACTTCGCTCGTAATATAATAGTGGGGTTCTCCCGGATAGGAGGGCAAGTAGTGGGGGTGGTGGCTAATCAGCCTTATCATTTAGCAGGGTGTCTGGATATTAACGCTGCGGATAAAGCTTCCCGGTTTATCCGTTTTTGCGATTGTTTTAACATTCCTCTTCTAACTTTAGTTGATGTTCCTGGTTTTTTACCGGGTAGCAATCAGGAGCTGGGGGGGATTATTCGCCATGGGGCTAAAATGCTCTATGCTTATTCAGAAGCCACTGTTCCTAAAATAACGGTTATTTTACGGAAAGCTTACGGAGGAGCTTATTTAGCTATGTGTAGTAGAGACCTGGGCGCCGATTTAGTTTTAGCCTGGCCTACTGCTGAAATTGCTGTCATGGGTGCAGAGGGGGCAGTAGACATCATTTTTCGTCAGGAAATAGAAAAAGCGCTGGATTCTGAAGTAGAGAGGGAAAAACTACTGGAACAATATCGTCAGGAGTTTTATAATCCTTATCAGGCGGCAAGAAGGGGCTACGTGGATGAAGTCATTGATCCTCGAGAAACTCGGATTAAAGTAGCCAAGGCTCTCGAAGTTTTCTGGTCTAAACGAGAAGAAGGGAAGGGAAAGAAACATGGTAATTTCCCAGTATGATTTGGGTGTGAAATTAAAACCCCAAGTGGTGGCGGCTATCGCTGCTGCTCTTTTTGAAATTCTGGAAGAAGAAAAACCTTCTTTGCCCTATGTACCGAAGAAAAACAAAAAGTGGAAAGAACTGGGTAAGCATGAGCGTTGCTGGATGCTTCGCTTGGGGAGGTAAGCGATGAGGAGATTTTTAGTAAGAGTGAATGGAGAAGAATATGAAGTTGAGGTAGCGGAAGTAAGAGAAGAAGGAGAGAGCCACTGGAATATAAGAGATATAAAAAAAGTGGTTCCTTCCCCTTCTCCTCTCCAGGTTACCACCACTCTTCGGGCTCCTATGCCCGGAAGAGTTTTGGCCATTAATGTAGCAAAAGGAGAAAAAGTGGAAGCAGGACAGGTGGTAATTATTCTGGAAGCTATGAAGATGGAAAATGAGATTGCTGCAGAGCGAGAGGGAATAGTAAAAGAGGTCTATGTGGAAGAAAATGACACCGTAGATAGTGGAGACCCTCTTTTAGAAATTGAGGAGGGAAGATGAGGAAGAATATTTTTTTACTGGTGGGATTTTTAATCATCTTCTTTTTCTCTCTTCCTATTCTTTCTGAGAGATGGGAGCGGGAATCTCAATCCAGAGTGGTAGAGCTGGTGGTGGACTGGAATGATTTAGAATGGGTGGGGAAGACAGAGGGAGTAGATCCTCTACTTCTTGCTGAAGAACTGAAAAAGGAAGGATTTAATAGTTTAGGAATTAGTGAACTTACCTGGAGGCAATTAGTCAGTCAGGGAAGGGCAGTTCCAGTAGCTCCCTCTCCTTTTTCTTCTCCTATCTTGCGTTATTTTCAGATTTCTGATCCTCTTTTGCGAGAAGCAGTGAAAACCCATCTTCTTCTTTTAGGGAAAGAGGTGGAAGAAAAAGGAGAGATATTGGGGGTAAATATCCTCTATGAAGAAGAAGATAAAATAGGAGTGGGCTGGGATTATAGAATTTTACAGGCTTTACAAGAACAGGGGTTTCGCCTTATACTCCGTCCTTATAATCGTTATAATATCCCTCCCTCGGTTTTAGAAAGTTTGCTGGAAGAAAAAGCCTGGGAAATGACGGAAGGGATTATTTTTTCTGGAGATAGCGTTCTAGGAGCACCTCGCACGGATTCACTGCGTTTTCTCTCTTCTTTTCTGGAAGAAAAGGGGCTGTTCTGGGGATATCTTGAGTTTGTGGGACAAAAAGGAGAAACCACCCTTGCTTCTCTCGCCCCTCATTTTACTCTTCGGGCTCACAGTATCCCTCCTGAGGAGCTGAAGGGCTATACCCCGGGAGAAGCCCGGGACCGGTTTTTACGGGCGGTAAAGGAAAGGTCAGTTCCCATCCTTTATCTCCGTCTTTTTACCGATCCTCCTGCTTTTGAAAGCTGGGAGAAAAACTTATCTTACTTACTCTCAGTTAAAAAGGAGCTGGTTGATAATGGGTATACTCCAGGAGAGGTGAGCGTTCCTTCTACTTCTTTTTCTCCTCCCCTTTATTCTTTACTTTTCTTTTCTCTGGCCCTATCTTTTTTTGCTTTTTATCTCTGGGGTTCCTTTTTCCGTCCTTCTTTCTGGATCATTCCCCTGTGTTTTATTCCTCTTGCAGGATTAATTTTCTATAACCCTCTGTGGGGGATGAGGGTTTTGGGACTTCTTGCTGGTATTGTTTATCCTACTTCAGGAGTAATTATTTTGATTGACGCTATTTCTTCAGGAAAGGGGAAGCTCCAGAGCTTGGGATGGGCATTTATGACTCTATTTTCCGGGGCTCTAACTGTATCTATGGGTCTTTACCACTGGTTGTTCCTTTTGCGAATTTACCAGTACTGGGGAGTAAAAGTTTCTCTTATTGCACCTCCTCTTTTTGTCCTCTTTTATCTTTTTAAAAAGAGCTACTGGGGGGTGAGCATTCAACAGGTTTTACTGGAGGACTTAAAGAGATTTGAGTTATTAATAGTAGCTTTTTTAGGAATAGCGGCACTACTTTACCTTACTCGCTCGGGTAACTTTCCCCTCTTGCCCGCCGGTGGTTTAGAGACCAGGATTCGCTCTCTTTTAGAGCGTCTTTTGTTTATGCGTCCCCGCACTAAAGAATTTTTGATTGGTTACCCGGCCCTCTGGCTTTTATTTTACTGGGATAAAGACAAAGTTCGCCCCGCCTACAGCTTAATTCTGTGGTTGGGAGTGTCGGTGGGATTTGCCACTTTTTTCAATTCTTTTTGTCATATTCATACCCCTTTTCTTTATATCCTTTTACGATTTCTCAATGCCTTGGTGCTGAGTCTTCCTGTAGCAGTAATCTATATTGTAGTGATAAAATTGGCTCTCTTTCTGTGGCAGAGAATAGGGAGATGGGGAGAGAGAGGTCATTCAGCAGAAAATTAAACTCTTTATCTTAGGGTATTATGGTTTTGGAAACTGGGGAGATGAACTCAGTCTCCGGGCAGTTCTGGGAGATTTAGAAAGAATTAGAGAAGAGCTAAATCTCCCTTTTTTTTATCAGGTTTTGTACCGAGAGAGCGATTTTTTACTTCCTCTTCCTGAGAATGCGTTTCCTCTGGAGAGAGACAGTTTTTTTTCTGTTCTTCAAGCAATCAAAAGTAGTGATTATATCCTGGTAGGAGGAGGGAGCCTCCTGCAGGATGTTACCAGTTTTCGTTCTCTTCTTTATTATTTTTCCCTTTTGCGCTGGGCACAGTTGTGGAATAAAAAAGTTATTTTTTACCGGGTGGGCTTAGGCCCTCTTATCCGAAGAGAAAGTCGTTTTTTGGTCTCTCGCCTTCTAAGAAAAAGCTCTCTTTCCATTTTTCGTGATGAGGAAAGCTTAAATCTCGCTTTAGATTTAGGAGCTCCTTCTTCTTTTTTGGGAGCCGATCCCCTTTTTTCCTGGGGGGGAAAAGAAAAAAAGGAAGAAGGAGAAAAAGTAGCCTTGTTTGTTCGCTCTTTCCCGGAAGAAAACAGGGAAGCTTTATATCGGGCTTTTTTACGATTCAGCAAGGTAGAGGAAAAAAGATTGGAGATAGTGGCTTTTCACCCGGAAAAGGATAGGGAGATAGCTAAAGATATAGCTCAATACTTGAGATGTCCTTGTGTTATTCTTTCTCAATTTTCTCAGATAATCCCTTATTTTGAAAAGTTAAAAGCAGTTTTTACTCTCCGCTTGCATCCGGCAATTCTGGCTACTTTGTTGGATATTCCCTGGTTTGCCCTGGACTTAGACCCTAAAATCCGGGCTTTTTCTCGGTGGTGGGGGGAGGAAAATCTTCTTTCCTTTTCTGACCTGGAAGAAAATAGGCTGGAAGAGGTTTATCAGAGAAGGGATATTTTAAGGGAAAGAGGAAAAGAGGTAAAAAGGGAACTGAAGCAAAAATCAGAGGATAGTGTGAAAATACTGGGAGAATTTTTGAAAAATGCTGAGAAAGTGAGATGAAAATCACTACTCGAGAACTTTTCGGTCTTTCTTTTTATGATTGTTCTTTGCCGGAGCTTTTAGAAGTGTTAGAAGATAAGATAGAGAAAAAGGAAAAAACGCATGTAATAACCGCCAATCCGGAAATTTTGGCCCGGGGATTTCAGGAGGAAGAGTTGAATAAGGTGCTAAAAGAAGCAGAAATTGTGGTAGCTGATGGTATAGGAGTGGTGATGGCTTCCCGTTTTCTGGGAGAGGCGATAAGCCACCGTTTGCCCGGAGTAGAGATAGGAGAAGCTCTTATGATGCAAGCGGAGGAGAAAGAGTGGCGATTTTATTTCCTGGGGGGAAGAGAAGAGGTGGTAGAAGAGGCAGTAAAAGAGCTGAAAGAAAAATATCCTCATCTTGAGATTGGCGGTTTTCATCATGGTTATTTTGGAGATAATGATGAAGAAGTTATAAAAGATATCAATCGGGCCAGCCCTGATATCCTATTTGTGGGTCTGGGATCCCCTCGTCAGGAATACTGGATCAGGGAAAATCGAGAGAGGATAAATGCTCTGGTGATGATGGGAGTGGGAGGAAGTTTTGATGTGTGGAGCGGGACTAAAAAGAGAGCCCCTCGATGGATAAGGAAATTGAATCTGGAGTGGGCATATCGCATCATTTGTGAACCACAACGTCTGCAAAGAGTTGTTCCCGCTTTCTTTAATTTTGCTCGATTAGTATGGAAAGAGAAGAGAGACCCGACGGTATAGTATAATATCGAACAAGAGGAAGTAAGATGGGATTTTTGGAATTTAAAAAAGTCTATAAAGTTTACCCTGCGGGGGTAAAAGCTTTAGATAATGTAAATCTTTCCATAGAGAAGGGAGAGTTTGTTTTTCTCTGGGGAGCCACGGGAGCGGGAAAAACTACCTTGATGAAACTTATCACCAGGGAAGAGCTACCAACTTCGGGAGAGGTATGGCTGGAAAGATGTAAAATAAGCTCTCTGGAGGATCGTTATCTACCTATTTTGCGTCGCAATTTAGGAGTTGTTTTTCAGGATTTGAAATTGGTGCCTCACTGGACGGTTTTTGAAAATCTTATTTCTCCGCTTCTGGTTCTGGGAGTGAAAAAGAGAGATGCCCATCGCCTGGCGGAAGGAATTCTGGATTTAGTGCACCTACAAGATAAAAAACATCATAAAACAGAATGGCTTTCCGGCGGGGAAAAACAGAAGTTATGTCTGGGTAGAGCTTTAATTCATCGTCCTCATTTAGTTCTGGCTGATGAGCCCACGGGAAACCTGGATGGTGCGACTGCTTTAGGTTTGGTGGGAACCTTGTTTGAATTTTCTGAGAGGTCAGGAGCAACAGTGATTATAGCCACTCACAGCGAAAAACTAGTAAATCGATTCCCGGGTCGTTTAGTTGTGTTAGATAAAGGTAAGATAATCCAGTCTTAAGGAGAATGAGTTTTGCCTAAAAGCAAAGAAGCCTTTCATCATCGGGGAACTTCTTATATAGTGATGGGATTCTTGAGTATTTTTATCACTCAACTGCTTTTAAACCTTTTCATTTTTGGTTATTTAGAATTGGAGCAGATGGGAGGAGTGTGGCAGAGTAGTTTTACCATCCGAGCTTTTTTCCCGGAAGAGGTATCTCCTGAGGTAGTAGAAGACGTAAAGGAGAAGGTCAAAGCCCTGCCTCTTGTAGGAGAGGTAAAGTTGGTTGATTCAGAGGAAGCCAAAAGTAGATTTTTGAGTTATTTTAACCTGCAAGAAGAGGATCTCGGTTTAGAAGAAAATCCTTTTCCTCCTTCTCTGGAAGTTCAAGCACAACGGGTAGAAGAATTGCCCTTTCTGGCTCAGGAGTTAGAAAAGATAGAAGAATTTGAAGAAGTTTTTTATGGGGGAGAAAATACCGATGCTCTTCTGCGCTTTTATCGCTTTTTCCTTACTGCTGGGGGGCTTTTACTTCTGGCTCTTTTTGTTTTTTCCCTTTTAGTGGTTACCACTGTTATCAGAGCTTCTATTCAAGCCCGAGAAACAGAAATTGAAGTCTGGAACCTCATGGGAGCCACTAAACGGTTTATTCGAGCACCTTTTATCTATCAGGGAGTGATGGAAGGTTTAAGTGGAGGAGTGACAGCTTTTGTAGTTAGCCTGGTTTTTTTCCACTTCTTGCTCGATTTTCTTAATACTTCTTTTCCTCTTTTTTTCTGGATAAACTGGGAAGAGCTGATTTTGCCACTGGGAGTGGTAAGTATTTTGATGAGCAGTTTTTTGGGGTTTCTGGGAGCACTTTTGGCTTGCAACTCGATAGAAGAGGAAAGTGCTAAAAAATGAGGAAGATTACTTTCTCGTTACTGATATTTCTTGTTTTACTTTTATTTTTCTTTAATCTCCCCGGAGGAGCTCAAGACTTAGAGAAAGAAATTTCCGAGCAGCAGGCAAAGTTGGAGAAGCTGAGAAGCGAGCAGTTGAAATTAGATCGGGAGTTAGATAAATTATTGAAGGATGAAAAAAATCTGGTTAAAGAGATAGCAAACTTAGATAAACAAATCGAAAATCTGGAGAAAAATGCTGCTCAGTCCCGGGCCAAAATTCTCCAGCTGGAAGCGGAGAGAGCAAAACTCCAGAAGGAAATTGAAGTTCTTTCCCGGAAAATAGAGGAAGACAAAGGAAAGGTGAAAGATATTTTAGTCCGGGCTTATAAATATAACGGGGGAGTTAGTTTCTGGGAGTTGCTCATGACCACCAGTCACCCTGCTCAGTGGGAAGAGCAGTGGTTTCTCCTCCGTAAATATTATAAATCTCAAGCCGATAATCTTGAACGTTATTTAGGAGAAAAGGAAACAAAGGAAAAAAAGGAGGAAGAATTAGCACAGATGATTCGTTTAGAGCTGGTATTAAAAGAGCAAGCACTTTTAGAAAACGAGAAACTGGCTAAGCTAAAAGACACTCGGGAGAAAATGCGGCAGAAAATTGCCTCAGATAAAAAACAATTTGAGAGGACTAAAAATGAGCTGGTTAAAGCCCAGAAGGAGATGGAGAGCTTGATTGCCAAACTGCAGGAGGATTTAAAAAAGAAAAGAGAAGGCCAACCCCCGATTTCTATAACTCCAGTAAAACAGGGGCGTCTTTTCTGGCCGGTGCAGGGCACAGTTGTTGAAGGTTTTGGAGAACGAAAAGACCCCCGTTACGGAATTTCCTTTTATAATCCGGGTATAGATATAGGAGCAGAGAAAGGTAGTCCGGTTTTTGCCGCTCACGATGGAGTAGTGATTTTGGCTCAAACTCTCCGGGGCTATGGGAAAACTATTCTTTTGGATCATGGAGATATAATAACTATGTATGCTCATCTCTCAGAGATAAAAGTAGAGGGAGGACAAAAAGTAAAAGGAGGAGAGGTTATTGGTGCAGTGGGTGATACCGGTCTTGTAGAAAGGCCTCTTCTTCACTTTGAGGTGAGGGTGGGAAGTAGTGCTCGGGAAGAAGACCCCCTCAAATGGCTGAGGTAGGAGGAGAAAAATGAGAGATAAAAGGATCTGGCTAATTGGCTGTTTGATCGCTTTATTGGCACTAATTGTGGCCTGGGAGAGCTGGGAAAATAAGGGAGCTTATGGTTTGGGAGGGACTATCGACCTGGAGGAGTGGCAGCCCTTTTTTGAAACCCTTCTTCTACTACAAGAGAGCTTTTATTCTGAAACGCCTCTTGAGGGAAGAGCTCTAATGGAAGAAGCTATTCGAGGGGTGTTAAGAGCAACTGGTGATCCTTATGCTCGCTACTTGAATGAGGAAGATTATAAGGTTGAAACTTCAGATAGAGTAGAGGGAGAATTTTCCGGTCTGGGTATAGTCATAGCTATTAAGGATGACAAGCTTACTGTTATTTCTCCTTTTCAAGGCTCTCCAGCCGAGAAAGCAGGAATTAAAGCTGGAGATGTGATTGTAGAAATAGATGGAGTGCCAGCTCTGGGTATGTCCTCAGATGAAGCGGTACGAAGGATGAGGGGAGAGCGAGGAACTTCGGTGACTTTAACTATCCAGAGGGAGGGAGAAGAAGAAAATATTGTGGTGGAAGTGGTGAGAGATATAATCAAAATTCAGAGCGTGGAATATGAAATGCTCTCTGGGAGTATTGGTCTTATTCGTATTTCTGAGTTTCATGGTCGAACTCAAGAAGAGTTAAAAAAAGCCTTGAGTAGTTTACAAGTTGCAGGGGTGGAAGGTTTAATTTTAGATTTACGCAATAACCCAGGTGGGCTTCTGCAGAGTGCGGTTTTAGCATCAGGTATGTTTGTTCCTCGAGGTAACCCTCTTTTGATTGTAGAGGATAGAGAGGGGAAAAGAGAAAGCATCACCAATTTTGTAGATCCGGTGTGGAAAGGGCCGATAGTTTTAGTGATAAATAAAGGGACAGCGAGTGGTGCAGAAATATTAGCTGGAGTTCTACGAGTTCATTTAGGTGCAGAATTAGTGGGAGAGACAACCTTTGGCAAGGGAGTAGTTCAGGAAATTTTTCCTCTTTCTCATGGAGGAGGAGTAATTTTTACCGTTTCTAAGTATCTCCTTCCCGATGGAACAGATTTGAATGGTAAGGGATTAGAACCGGACATTCTGGTAAGTGAGGAAGAAGAGCAAATTAAAAAAGCGGAGGAAGAGTTACGTAGATTAATCGATGAGAAAGCCCTGGTTTCGTAAACCCGCTCTGTGGGTTATCCTTTTTTTATTAATATGGAGTTTGTTTCTTCTGTGGGGGGAGTGGAAAAAAGGGGAAGAGGTGAGTAATCATTACCTAACCCTGGCCAGGCTCTATCCTCAAAATGAAGAGAGATATCTGGCTCTTTTTCTTCTGGAGGAAATAAAAAAAGATGCACCACTCGAGGTAGTTAAGACTCCGGAAGAAGGGGGAGGCTGGGAAGTTCAAGTTACTCTTACAAATCAGGAATCTCGAGAAGAGTTTTCCCGGAAGATGCTGGATTTATTCCAGCTGCTTTCCTCTTTTGGTTTTGTGGTAAAGCAGGAAAAAGAAGGAGGAAAAGACTTCTATTCTATTTTCCGGGGAACAGAACCCTGGTTCTTTCTGGAGACGTTGATTCCTCGCCGGGCTCAGATAGCACTGGTAATTGATGATTTAGGTTACAATCTGGAAATGGCCGAACGTTTTTTAGACCTGCCAGTGAAGCTGAATGTTGCCATTTTTCCACACCTTCCTTTGGCTAAAAAAATTGCCTCTTTAGCTGAAGAAAAGGGGAAAGAAATCCTTATCCACTTTCCCATGGAGGCAGAAGATGACCGGGAGAATAGTGGAGAGGCCTTTTTGCTTCGGGTGGGAGAGAGGGAGGAGGAAGTTCGAGAAAAAGTAGAAGAGGTTTTGCGACTAATTCCCCAGGCTAAAGGGATAAACAACCACAAAGGTTCTCGGGCTACCTCTGACTATTTACTGATGAGCCATTTTATGGAGAGCTTGAAGGGGCGGGGAGTATATTTTCTGGACAGTTTAACTTCCTCTCATTCTCTAGCTTATCGCTTAGCTTCTCAAAAAGGAATCCCCTCTTTTTGCCGGGATGTATTTTTAGATGGAGAACTTTCTCTTTCTTACGTTATTACTCAGTTGCAGAAAACGGTAGAAATAGCGAAGAAAAATGGTCAGGCTATTGCCATTGGTCATCCCAATGAGGTGACTTATGAAGCTATTTACCAGTTTGTGAGCAATTTTTCCGAACCGGGAGTGGAAATCGTTTTTCTTTCGGAAATGGAGGAAAGAAATTGAATTTTATAGACGATGATAATTGTTTATTCTGTGGGAGCCAAAATCCTTATGGTTTCCACCTGGTATTTCGGCAAGAAGACGACTTTACTGTTACTGAAACTTCAGTTCCCTGGTATTATCAAGGATTTAAAGGGGTAGTGCATGGAGGGATAGTAGCGGCTCTTTTAGATGAAGCTATGTCTCATAGCTTAAAAAACGCAGGAATTGAGGCAGTAACCGGTACTTTAGAAACCAGGTACATAAAGCCTCTTTTAACTGAAAAGCCTCTTGTCGCTCGTGGTCGAGTAGTTAAAAAAAATGGAAGAATAATAGAGGTGCAAGGAGAAGTAATTCAGGAGGGAGAAGTGGTGGCTCGGGGGAAAGGAGCTTTTATTGTGCCCCGGGAAAGGAGTGAGAAAATTGGCTGAAGTGAGGACTCGATTTGCGCCCAGCCCTACCGGATTTTTACATCTGGGAGGAGCGAGGACTGCACTATTTAATTGGGCTTTTGCCCGAAAAGAAGGCGGAAAGTTTATTTTGAGGATTGAAGATACCGATGTAGCTCGTTCTACCGAAGAAGCGGTAGAAGTAATTTTAGATAGTTTGAGATGGTTAGGTTTGCACTGGGATGAAGGACCCTATTTTCAAAGCCAGCGTCTGGAAATTTATCGAAAATATGCTCTTTTGCTCTGGGAAAAAGGTTTGGCTTATGAGTGCTTCTGTACTCCGGAAGAGTTAAAAGAGAGAAGACAAGAAACTATGGCTCAGGGTGAGAGCTGGCGCTATGACCGCAAATGCTGGAACCTAAAAGAAGAAGAAAAGGAAAAACTTAAAAAGGAAGGGAGAAAGTCAATTTTACGCTTCTATATCCCTCCGGGAGAGACTACTTTCATAGATATGTTACGAGGAGAAGTCCACTTCCATAATGAAGAATTAGATGACTTTGTAATTATGAAATCCGATGGAATGCCCACCTATAATTTTGCTTGCGTGGTAGATGATGCCCTAATGAAAATTTCTCACATAATCCGGGGTGACGACCATATTTCCAACACTCCCCGGCAAGTTTTGCTTTATCAAGCTTTTAACTTCCCCATTCCTCAATTTGCTCATATTCCCATGATTTTAGGCAAAGATAAAACTCGTTTGAGTAAAAGACACGGTTCACCTTCGGTTACCTATTATCGAGATCAGGGTTATCTTCCTGATGCTCTTTTCAATTATTTAGCTCGTTTAAGCTGGGCCAGTGGAGAAGAGGAAAAAGAAATATTCTCCAGGGAAGAGATAGTGGAGAGATTTTCTATAGAAAATGTTACCAAACACGCAGCGGTTTTTGATCTGGATAAGCTAAACTGGATGAATAGTGTCTATATTCGCCAGGCAGATAATAAGTATCTGTGTTCTATTTTAGAAGAAATTCTGGTGCGCAGGGGGAGAATAAAGCCAGAAGAAATCACCCCTTCTCATAGAGAATACTGGGAAAAAGTAATAGCCCTGATGAAAGAGAGAATTAAATATGTGGCTCAGCTTGAAGAAGAAGCCAGTTACTTCTTCACTGAAGAGATAGAGTTTGACCCCGTTGCTTTTGAGGAGGTTTTACGGCGAGAAGGAGTAGAAGAAATATTAAAAGAATGTGAGGAAGTGTTATCTCGAATAGAGGATTTTCGAGCGCCAGTTCTCGAGGAAGCGGTGAGAGAAATGGCGAAAAAGCGAGGAGTGAAAGCGGCACAAATTATTCATCCTCTACGAGTAGCGGTATCGGGGAAAAAAGTGGGGCCAGGGCTTTTTGAGCTCCTTGAGGTATTGGGAAAAGAAAGAGTGATCGGGAGAATCCAGAGAGTCAGGCAACAGATTAAGGAAGGTTACCCTCTCCGGGATAGTGGTGATGAATGAGGTGGGAGAGCGAATTGAAATCACCCCTCAGTTTTCAGAAACTCTCGAGCTTTTAGAAAATACCTCACGTAGTGTTTTTATTACCGGAAAAGCGGGGACGGGTAAATCCACTCTTCTGCAGATTTTTCGTGATAATACTAAAAAGAAAGTAGTGGTTCTGGCTCCTACCGGGGTTGCTGCTTTGAATGTTAGAGGACAAACCATCCATTCTTTTTTCCGATTCAAACCGGATATAACTCAGGATAAAGTAAAAAAGATTACCAAAAATAAGGATAAAAATATCTATCAGGAAGTGGATACCATCGTTATTGATGAAATTTCTATGGTAAG
>DGDO01000047.1:24695-29111 GCA_002385475.1 Candidatus Sordicultor fermentans
GCGAAAGAGCCTTTTGGTGGAAAACAGATGGTTTTTATTGGCGACCTTTATCAACTTCCCCCGGTGGTTAAAGCAAAAGAAAGGGAGATTTTTAAAACTTGGTATGATACGCCTTATTTTTTCTCGGCTCATGTTTTTCAAAATCTTCCTTTTGAGTTCATAGAGCTGGAAAAAATATTCCGCCAGAAAGATGAAATATTTATTGAGATTTTGAATGCCATTCGTAACGGAACCGCGACTGAAGAGCTTCTGGCCGTTCTTAACCAGAGATATAAGCCTGACTATGTACCCCCGGAAGGAGAATTTTATATCTATCTGACCACTCTCAATCGTTTAGCTAATGAGATAAATGAGGAGCAATTGGCCAGAATCCCCGGTTTAACTTATGACCTTACCGGAACGATAGAAGGAGATTTTGATGAGCGAGACCTTCCTACAGAGAAGACAATCTCTCTGAAAATAGGGGCGCAAGTTATGCTCCTGAACAATGACCCATATGGTCAGTGGGTAAACGGAAGTGTGGGAAAAGTGGTGGAAATTGAAAAGGATAAATCCGGGGAAGTGAAAACAGTGGTGGTAGAGTTGAGAGATGGGGAAGAGGTATATGTTGAGCCTTTTACCTGGGAGATATTTGAATATCAATATGATGAAAAATCAGCTTCGATTAAAACTCATACTTTAGGCTCCTTTACCCAGTTTCCTCTGCGTCTTGCCTGGGCTATTACCATTCACAAAAGCCAGGGTAAAACTTTTGACCGAATAATTTTAGACATATCCGGGGGTACTTTTTCACCTGGCCAGGTTTATGTAGCTTTGAGCCGGTGCACCACTCTGGAGGGGATTGTGCTCAAGCAGCCTCTTGAGAAAAGGCATATCTTTATGGATTGGAAAGTACCCCGTTTCCTGAGCGAATATCAATATCGAATTGCAGAAGAGAAAATGCCCCAGGAGGAAAAGATTCATCTTTTGCAGGAGGCTGTGGAGGAGAAAAAGAGTCTGGAGATTGTTTACCTCAAGGGAAACAATGAAAAATCGAGACGGGTAATTGACCCTCTTTATGTGGGAGAGCTGGACTATGAAGGGAAAAAATTCACCGGTCTTCAGGCTTATTGCCACAAAAGGAAAGAAATAAGAAACTTCCGGATAGACCGGATTCTAGATATCAGAAAAGTATAAGCGATTGGAGTAAACTATTTCTTTGGCTACGACGATTTATTATCTGGGATTTATCATTGCTTTTCTATTCATCTTTTTTAGTCTGGATGACCTCTTCTGGGATGCTTGTTATTATTTTTCCCGGCGGAAAAGAGCCGGAAATCATCTGCAGATGAAAGATTTAGACACTGTTCCCCGGCGTTTATTGGCGGTTTTAATCCCGGCCTGGAATGAAGCAGAAGTTATCGGTCCTATGGTGGAGAATTTATTTTGTTCCATTAACTATCCTTCCTCGCTTTTTCATATTTTCATTGGTGTTTATCCCAATGACTCAGCCACTTTGAGGGAGGTGCAAATTCTCGAGGAGAGGTATCCTAATGTGCATGGGGTAGTGAACCCCCAGCCGGGACCAACCAGTAAAGCTCAAAATTTAAACCAGGTTTTGAAATTTATACTCCGTTTCGAAAATCAGAAACGCCTTCGTTTTGCTTGTTTTCTGATCCATGATGCTGAAGATATAATACACCCTACTTCTTTTAAGCTGGCCAATTATTTAACTTTTCAACATGAGGTGGTGCAGCTGCCAGTTTTCCCTCTTCAGCACTACCCTACCTGGCGTACTTTCTTTAAGTTTATTACTTCTTCAACTTATGCTGATGAATTTGCTGAAAACCACTATCGGGGGCTTTTAGCTCGAGAGGCAAGCGGGGCTTTTGTTCCCTCAGCAGGGACAGGGTTTATAATTTCTCACTCTGTGTTAGATAAAATGGGAAGTCAGGATATATTTGAAGAAGATAGTATAACTGAGGATTATAAACTATCCTTTCGCTTGGGCGAGCTGGGTATTCCCACCCGTTTTTTTCTGGAAGGCGTTGAGAGGGTGCTGGATAACGGGAAAGTGACCACAGAATATATAGCTACTCGAGAAATTTTCCCCAATACTCTTCGGGAGGCTGTCAAACAGAAGTCACGCTGGATTTATGGTATTTCTTTCCAGAGTTTTTCTTTTAGGGAGGTTATCAAGGATAAAAATTTTCCTCCCATTTTTAAATATAGCCTTTACCGGGATTGGAAGGCGAAATATGCGAATCTTTTATCTATTCCTGGATATGCAGTCTTTGTTTATTTTATTCTCTCCCTGTTTTACGTTTTACCTCCTGTTTACCCGGTGTGGTCTTTATTCTGGTGGTTGAGCGTGGTGCTCACTTTTTTAATGGTTGAGCGGCAAGTGATGCGGGGGATAGCCCTGAAGCAAGTTTATGGATGGCGCTCGGCAATAGCTGGTTGCCTGATTCCTCCTCTTTTGCCTCTGCGAGCGGTATGGGGAAATATCATAAATTTTCTGGCTACTCTTTCTGCCTGGAGGATATGCTTCTTTGGCTTTCCCAAAAACCGTCCCCGGTGGCAGAAAACAAAGCATTCTTATCTTCCTCCCGAGGTTCTACTGCGCTACCAGCGGAAATTAGGAGATTTAGCATTGGAAAAGCAAATTGTAGCTCCATCAGTTTTAGCTGAACTTCTCAGGGAAGCGAAGGAAAAAGGAGAAAAAATAGGGGAAGTTTTAATCAGAGAAGGAGCTATTTCTCAAGAAGAACTGAACTCAATTTTGGCAGAGGTTCTGAAAAGTGGCTATATAGAGCTGGATAATCACTCGGTTAGAATAACAGAAATTGCTCCCGAGGGGCTCGAGAAGTTTAAAAAGTATTGTGTTATGCCAGTAGCGATAACCAAGCATTCAGTAATTTTAGCTGCCGGAGCTCCTCTTCCTTTGGAAGCTCAACAGGAAATAAAAGAAAGTTTAGGAGGAAGGAATCTCTCCGTAGTTCTATCCAGTCCTTCTCTTATTGCTCAAGCACTTCAAAGTCTGGAAGAACCAGACTCTTTACCTCAATTTCCTCGGTTAGGAGAAAAGCTTCTAGATAGGGGATTAATAAATGAAGAACAATTGGTAGAAGCCCTGAGAGCCCAGAAGTTCTATCCCAAACCTTTGGGAGAAATATTGGTAGAAATGGGTTTAGTGAGGCCAGAAGACCTGGAGAACTGACTGTTTTTCTTGATTCAACCGAGGTAGAGAAAACGAAAAAGTTATCTGCCCTATATTGTCATAAAAGAGCGGGGTTTATAAACCCCGCTCTTTTTCATCGATCCATGCATTAAGTCCTGCTATAAAAGCATCAGGGTCTTTTACTTTTTTAATTTCAAGCAATTTACCCAAACTTTGAGGGAAAGCACCGGCACAGCTAAATGGAGAGATCCCATTTTCCAGGAAATAAGCAAGAACGTCGTACTTTTGCATAATTTCCTCGACCGGGGTATCTTTAGTAATCATTACAATCACTACCTTTATTAGCTATTATGTATTCAGTAGAGTCCTGCTTTTTCTTCAGTGAGGCTGATAAAGATATTTTTCATTTGGGTATAATGTTCAAGAACGACCTTGTGTGTCTCGCGTCCGATTCCGGATTTTTTGTAACCGCCGAATGGGGCATGGGCGGGCAAATTATTATAATCATTCACCCATATTCTACCAGCTTCGATGCCTCTGGCTACGCGTAAGGCCCGGTTGATATCTTTAGTCCACACCGCACCAGCAAGACCATATTCGGTATCATTAGCCATCTTGATGACCTCATCTTCATCTTTGAAGCGGATGAAACAGACCAC
This sequence comes from Candidatus Sordicultor fermentans, assembly GCA_002385475.1. Taxonomy (GTDB): domain Bacteria; phylum Atribacterota; class Atribacteria; order Atribacterales; family Caldatribacteriaceae; genus Sordicultor; species Sordicultor fermentans. The sequence continues at coordinate 28,515 of DGDO01000047.1, forward strand.
CGGCCCGAAGATTTCTTCTTGAGCTACTCTCATCTTGTTATCTACGTCTACTAAAATGGTGGGCTTCATGAAATAGCCTTTGTCGAGACCATGGTCGGTGATACGGTAACCACCGGTGGCTACTTTAGCTCCTTCTTTTTTACCTATCTCTATATAGGAGAGAATTTTTTTGAGCTGGGCTTCGTTGATTTGCGAGCCCATTTGAGTGTCTTTTTCCCATGGTAAACCTACTTTTACCTTTTCAAAAGCTGCCACGGCATCAGAGAGGAATTTATCATAGATTGAATCGTGGACAAACACCCGGGAGCCTGCACAACAGACCTGTCCCTGGTTAAATAAAATGCCTATCAACAGGCCTTCCATAGCTTTATCCCATGGTGCATCTTCAAAGTAAATATTAGCTGACTTGCCACCCAGCTCAAGTGTAGCAGGGATAAGCTTTTTGGCCGCTGCTTCAGCCACGGTGTAGCCGACTTCTGTGGAGCCTGTAAAAGCTAATTTACGGAAACCTTCATGTTCGAGCATGTAATTTCCGGTGGTGGAACCTCGGCCAGTGACGATGTTTACAACGCCGGGGGGCAAAACCTCACTCATGAG
>DGDO01000047.1:29310-40014 GCA_002385475.1 Candidatus Sordicultor fermentans
TTCCATGCGGCCATGAGAAGCGGGAAATTCCAGGGTACTATTTGACCTACGACACCTATTGGCTCTCTTAAAATGATACTCATAGTGTCTTTATCAATCATCACCGCTTCGTCTTCTGCCGCTCGTATGGCTGATGCAAAATAACGAAAATGGTCTGAACTCAAGGGAACGTCTATAGTAGAAGTTTCACGTATTGGCTTACCATTGTCGAGAGTCTCTATCATGGCTAATTTTTCTGCATTCTCATCGATTAAGTCAGCTATTTTCAGCAACATAGCTGCACGCTCCTGGGGGCTCGTATCTTTCCAGGTTTCAAATGCCCTCCAGGCTGCATTTACTGCCATGTCAACATCTTCTTTCCCCGCCTCTACACAGGTGGCAAGCAATTCACCGTTAGCCGGGTTATATTCCTGGTATACTTTACCTTCTTTGCCATCAACCCACTTGCCATCAATAAAAAGCTTATAACTATTATCAATCAGCTTAGACATGTGAGAAAACCTCCTTTGTGTTTTTTGAAAAATGTCGGCTTTTCCCATGCATCACCGGAGGTTAATAACGCTGTGGCTAAATGCACATATAAGCACCCCCCTTCTTGGTTCCATAATATCCTTATTGATATGAAAAATCAAGCAAGGAACTATGCTCTGTGTCTTCGGGGGAGGGTATAGGCATCTTGCAATCTACTTTTCGCAGGGAAATTCAGGGAAGGGGGTAGCGCTTACAAAAAACAATGGGCTTATTTCAGCTTCTCTTGAGTACTGAGAGTTTAATTAAAGACTTTTTCTGGGGGCTGTTTTGTTTAACAATGGTGGCATCTCTGGCTGAGTGAAGAGAGGCTTAAATCCCTCCGGGAGGAAAAGCAGTCAACAGGAAGGAGGCTTAAAGATAGAACAGTTCATCACATAAAAAAGGCGGTTGTTTATCAACCGCCTTTTTTATGTGATGCCTATAGTTCTCAGTTATTCACTCAAGGACATTCCACCTTAACCCAGTGCTCTACATCTACATGAACTCCGTAGTAATTATTTTTTGGAACCTCGATTGAGAATGATTGTTCTGAAGCAGTGCCCTTATGGTCGAACTGGCCAGGGCTTGGATTCTCTGCAGGAGGAGCTATTTCATAATCCTGGATTTTTACATTTTCTTTTACAGGTGCGAATCTCCATCCCTCATTAAGAGTGATAGTTATGGTAACATCACCATCCTCGGGGCTTGAGAAATACACAGTTCCTGCTTCCATATCCTGACCGGCATAGAGGGTTACTGATTTTTCAAAGCCTTCATATTTTGTATAAGTAGCCCAATTTCCTTTTTTGACGTATCTTGTTCCATCGGCCCAGGCAGTTTCGCCCTTCCATTCATAACATGGCTCTTGCTCTTCTTCACAGCACTGCACTGTGTAGCTGATGTTGCCATACCATGAACCTTTCTTGGGCTTAGTAATATCACCGCCATAGGCAGTCTCGCCACTGTCCGGCACTTCTTCATTACCTCCTTCGTCAAGCCGGACTACATCAGCATGCGCCTGCAGCCACAACTCAGTCACATCACATGTTACTTCGAATCCAGTTAACGGTACCACAAATGTATAGCTCCGGGCGTAAAAGATGTTTCCACTTTTATAAGGAGCTTTGCCCGGGTTGAGTCTTTCTGTAGGCTCGCTATCACGCACATACAGCTTGACTTCCTTTAAATACCAATCGCCAGTCGTATTATAAGTTACGTAAAGATAGTCTTCATCATTCGAAACAGTCACGGTTCCAACATCGGTATTCTTTCCAGCCCAGAGAGTAAATACTTTTGGTATACCACAAATCTGGGGAGTGCTATCATCCCCTTTAAAACCAGAAAAATCCCTCTCACCCGATGTTAAAGTGGTACATCCCGATAAACCTAAAACCAGTAAAAAACTTAATACCACTACCAAAGACAGCGTGTAATTTAATCTTCTTTTATTCATGTCCGTTCCTCCTCTGGGAGATTCCTCCCCACCTTCATATTCATATTTTCTCATCACTAAAAAAAATTAAAATAGGAAAAGTAGCCAATCTTAATAGGAAAATAGTACTAATTTATAGGAGTGATATCCGGACCCGGCTAGGTAAAATTTCCCTTCATTTTAAACTTACCATACTGATAAAGCTTTACCGAGCCATTAATTCCTGCGGGTAGTGAGGCTTTCTCTGCCCATCCCCGCCTTTTTATTAAGAGTTTATTAGCGGAAACTTGTTTCAGGCTTACTATCCGCTTTGGGAGCTGAAGATCGGATTAAGAAGGTAAATTAGATTTTTGTTTAGCGTAGATTTATAATATTATCGGTAAGAGTAAGTTTTTCAATTTAAGGAGGGAAGAAAATGGCTACCAAGAAACAAATTGAGTCAGCCAAAAAGAACATCAAGAAGACCCAGAAAATCTGGAAGGAAACGTCGCATCGCCAGCGCGCTTTAGCCCAGCCACAAGGAAGAGACCGAGCTAAAATGGGGAAAACCAGGGGAAGGTGAGTGCTTCTGCATCATCGTAAACCTCGGGAAGCGCTCACTGTTTTTTTTGCTACTATGATGGGGGGAGAAAAAGGTTACATCTTGTGCCTTTCTGGAAGAAGAGAAAGTGGTTTCTGGACTACTCTCGTGTGGCTCATCAGTAAAAGTTATGCTAACATGGCAGGGGAAGAGCTGGTTCCCGATACCAAAGATGCTCAAAGACTCATAGAATTTTTAGCTTCTTAATCTGAACACGTAGAAGGCGTATGCCCAAAGCTCGATAGGAAAAATATTCCAGAAAAAGAAAACCCACGCCCGCTCGATAGAGACCAGAGAAAGCATTAAAAAAGCGCAAGCAGCAAGGCTAAAAACAAAAACTAAGAATAAGTAAAAAATCTATTATGAAATAGGGAGCTTTACTCCTAAACTCGATTTTTCTTTTGATTGATATGATATCTGGATAGGAAAAGTTTAAAAAGGGAGGAAGGGCCGGGCGGCCCTTCCTCGGAGGATTGATTTAGGGAGGAGCTTATTTTTTTCAAAAAACAGGCTCCTCAACTGGAGTTTCCTCAGCTGGAGCCTCCTCAGATTGTTCCTCGACTTCTGTGGTAGGCTCCTCAGCTGGAGCCTCTTCAGTTAAGGCTGCGTCTACTCTTATTTCTTCTCCATTATCCAGTTTAATGACATAGACTATATTACTTTCTTCTTCTACCAATTTTGCCTCCACTGCAGCTCTATCTTGCTTGGTGCTTAATGCTACTCTTACTGCCTCCTCTAAAGGAACTGTGGTTTGGGGTAGAAGAGTAACTGCTGGGCTGGGCTCAGATAATTCTGTGCTACCCAACACCTCCCCAGTTTGAGCATCTACTTTGACTTCCATTCCATTGCTGAGTTCAATTAAATACACCGCGTCGCCAAAAAGTGGATCACTAAACTTGGCGGATACTGCTTGCGCTTCAGGGAAAACAGTTAAAGCTGCTTTTATGGCTTCATCCATAGGAAAGCGCTCTGGTGCAGGTGGTTCCTCCGGCATCATAGGTTGTTCTTCCGGAGCAATAGGTTGCTCTCCTGCAGGTGCTTCCTCTGGTGCTATGGGTTGCTCTGGTATAGCTTCCTGAGCACAAGCTGCCACACTGAATGTCACACTGAGTAACAGTGCCACCAAAATTCCCACGAGGTAACGGTTCCCTTTCATTCTTATCACCTCTCTGTTTTATTTTGACGGGTTTTTCCTCGTCTGAGGATAATATAATCCCGAAAAATGAAAAGGTGATGAATTCAACATTAATTTGAGATGAAAAATGAAAAATTTCAGTATAATAACAATGAAATGCGTATTTTAGTGGTGGAAGACGAAAAACGCTTAGCTGAAGTTATTAAAAAAGGCCTGGTGGAGGAAGGCTATTCGGTTGATGTAGCCTATGATGGAGCAGAAGGGCAATATATGGCTGAAAGTGCTTCCTATGACCTCGTAATACTCGATATTATGTTGCCCAAAAAAGATGGAGTTACTATTTGCCAGGAGCTACGCATCAGGGGAATTAATACCCCCATATTGATGCTAACAGCGAAAGACAGCGTAGAGGATAGGGTAAAAGGTCTGGACTCAGGAGCTGATGATTATCTGGTGAAACCTTTTGCTTTTAGTGAACTCGTAGCCAGGGTAAGAGCGCTTTTACGGCGAGAAGCTCTTTCTAAAGCTTCAAAACTTCAGGTGGGCAATTTGGTGATGGATACCTTAACCAGAGAGGTGTGGCGAGGAGATAAAAAAATCGAATTAACTGCTAAGGAATATGCAATTTTGGAGTACTTTATGCGTCATCCTAACATGGTAGTTACAAGAACCATGCTTATGGAAAAAGTATGGGATTATGATTTTGAAGGTATATCTAATGTCATAGATGTCTATATTCGTCGGCTGCGACTTAAGCTGGATGAGGAAGGGGCAGAGAGTATCATTGAAACGGTAAGGGGAGCTGGTTACAGGTTAAGAGAACCATGAAATTTTTTAAAAGTGTTAAATTTCGTTTGACCGTTTGGTATCTCATAGTTATGGGTATTTTACTTTTTATTTTTGCCGCTTTATCTTATTTTACTCTTTATCACAACTTGTATGAGAATTTAGACAACAATTTAGAGGATCGACTTATTAAATTACGGAGTTTACTACGAGATGCTGGAGAAGATGTGGATATCGATATCGACATGGAAAGAGAGTTAGGAGAAATCATATTAATTTATTATCCTGAAGGTTTCCTGTGGAAGAGCTCCGGGCCTTTTATTGATGCGCCTGATATTACTCCGATGGTGAGGGAAGTAGCCAAAGGAGCCCCTCTTTTTTTTAATACCACCACTACCTATGGTCGAGTAATCCGATTCTATGCTGCGCCGATTACGGTAGGTGAGCGATCTTTTATTTTATTAGTGGGTCGTTATTTTGATGAAATAAAAAGTATTTTGGGTAGATTGCGTACCATCTTCATCCTCTCTGGTTTAGTAATGATGGTTTTGGCTGGTGTTGGAGGATTGTTTTTGGCCGACCGAGCACTTCGCCCGGTAGATCGAATAACCCGCACTGCTCAAAAGATAGGAGAGAGAAATTTAAGTCATCGGATAGAAGTACATAGTGAAGATGAGCTGGGAAGGTTAGCTCTTACTCTAAATCAGATGATAGCTCGCTTAGAAGATGCTTTTCGCCGTCAGCAGCAATTTACTGCCGATGCTTCTCATGAATTGCGCACCCCCTTATCTGTTATTCAAGCAGAAGCCACTCTGGCTCTCGGTAAACAGAGAAGAGAGAAAGAATACAGGGAAGCTTTGGAGACAATTTCTCAAGAAGCTTCTTATATGTCATCAATAATTGACAAATTGCTTTTTTTAGCTCGTAGCGACATTAGACGGGAACAATACAATTTTGAAGAAGTTAACCTCCGAGAGCTGGTTATCGATTTAGCAACCAGTATAGAAGCGCTTGCCCAGGAAAAAGGGCTGGAATTCGAGGTGGGGACGGTAAAAGACCTGGTGGTAAGAGGAGATAAAGATAGGTTAAGACAGCTTTTGTTTAATATTCTGGAAAATGCTATCAAGTATACCAAGACGGGGAAAGTCTCTATCTCAGCTGTTCAAAAAGATAAAATGGCAGTGGTGGTCATTGCTGATACTGGTGCTGGTATTCCCTCTCAAGACCTGCCTCATGTTTTTGAGCGCTTCTATCGGGTAGATAAGACTCGTTCTCGAGAAGAAGGAGGAACAGGTTTAGGGTTGGCCATTGCCCAGGAAATTGCTGAAGCCCATGGGGGAAAAATTGAAGTAGAAAGCGAATTGAATAAAGGAAGCACTTTTTCAGTGACGTTACCTATCTCTCCAGTTGCTTCGAGTTCAGGTAAAAAGAAAACTAAAGAGAAACATCGCAAAAAGTAAGCTTTAGCCCTTCACTGCTCCAAAAGTGAGACCTTGCAAGAGATAGCGCTGCATGAGAAGGGAAAACACGACTACTGGAAGCATGGTTACTAATCCTGCTGCAGCAAGTGGCCCCCAGGCTATCCGCCACCCGGTTATAAATCTACCCAAATAAATGGGAAGAGTCTGAGCATTTTTACTGGTGGTGAGAACCAGAGCCATGAGAAACTCTCCCCAGCTCTGGATAAAAGCTAAAGTGGATACCGAAGCGAGTCCCGGAGCACTGAGAGGTAGAGTGATGTGCCAGAAAGTTTGTCCGATATTTGCTCCATCCACAAAAGCAGCTTCGTCCAGCTCTTGAGGAATTTCATTGAAAAAGGTGATGAGAATCCAGGTACTGAAAGGAGTGGTAAATATTAAATGAGATAAAATGAGCGCCCACCAGGTATCAACCAGGTGTAGATGACTGAAAATAACATAAAGGGGCAGAGCAGCAGCAATGGGGGGGAGCATGCGAATGGAAATGATCCAGGAGACAAACCCCATCCCTCCCACTTTGAAGCGAGAAATGGCATAGGCTGCTAAAGCGGCAATGATGGTAGAAATTAAAGCGACAGATAGCGCTATAACGATGCTATTGATAAGATAAGGAGTAATAGTAGAGATAGCAGTGGTAACACTACCAAAAAATCCTCCTTCTAATCCTAAGAAGTTACCCAGGGTCCAATGCTGGGGGAAAAAGGAAGGAGGCCAGGTGAACCAATCTTCACTTCTTTTAAAAGCTGTGGTAACTAACCAGTATACCGGGAAAAGAAAAAAGAAAATCACCATTCCGATGAGGATAAACTTGATTGTTTTAGTTAACCACTTCATTTTTTTCCTCCTAAAGCCCTAAAGTTTCTGATAAACGCAAAAAACGAATGAGCAGATTAGTTAAAATAGTAACTACTAAAAGAAGAATGACACTCAAAGCAGAAGCGTACCCTACATCCCAGCCGAAAGATATCCCCACTTTGTAAATGTAAAAACTGTAAGAATGAGTGGCTGACCCCGGGCCACCAAAAGTTACCATATAAACGATATCAAAAAGTTTTAGAACATCGATTACCCGGATAATGAGTGTTACCCAGATAAGGGGGCGCAAAAGAGGTAACTCAATATAGCGCATGGCTGACCAGCCACTGGCTCCATCTACGAGACTTGCCTCTACTACGTCCCGGGGAATAGATTGCAATCCAGCATAAATTACTAAAAATATAAAGGGAGTCCACTGCCACACATCAATCAGAAGTACCCCCAGGCGGGCAAAAAACTGACTTCCCAGCCAGGAGACTTTAGGAAGGCCGAAAAGAGAGATAAAATAATTTATAGGGCCAAATTCATAGTTGTAGAGCATTTTCCAGGCTATACCAGCCACTACCGGTGGAATAGTCATGGGAATAATTAGAGAGCTCCGTAGAGCTCGCTCTCCCCATACGTCCCGGATGAGAAAAGCTATGCCAATTCCCAGAAGGATTTCAAGAGGTACAGCGGTGAAAAGCAAAAATAAAGTAAAGCTAACACTCGAGGAGGCGGTACGGTCTCTTAGAATCTCTCGGTAATTTTCCCATCCAATAAACCTGGGTTCCTCCCAGGAAGCCAGGGAATATTGATGAAAAGACATATATATCATATAAATGAGAGGATAGATGGTTAAGCCAAGAAATAGAATTAAAAGAGGAAGAATCAATAGAAAACCAGTTCGCTTTCTCTTTTTAGAGTTCATCATAGTTTTTCCCTCTTAAAGTAGGGGGGAGACCCCCCCTACTTTTTATTTACTCAAAACTTTTTTCCACTCTTCTGCTACTAAATTTAAAGTTTCAATGCTATTAGGTGCTTGTCCCAAAAGAATCTCCGATATAGTTCCTACCAGCACATCTTCCACGCGAGGTTCTTCCGGGATGCGGGGTCGGTGAGAAGCTCCCTCTAAAGAAGGAAGATAGACATCTTTCAGCCAGGGAGCGTCGGCAATTACTTCGGGATCTTCGATAACCGATTTACGAGTGGGGCCTACTCGATATTTTAGCCACTGAATTTTGTCTCCCTCCTTAGAGGTGGCGTACTGGATAAACTGAAAAGCTGCTTCTTGATTTTTAGAAAAAGCATTAATTCCTACTCCCCAACCTCCACTAACCGGTGCTTTACCTGGCATTATAGCAATTCCCACTTTTTCTTCAAAAGGCTGAAGATCGGGGGATTCCTGCCAGCTGGCCATGCAAGCAGTCCACTGCGGCACCATGGCTACCATCCCTTTACTGAAAGCTTCTAACGTCTCTCCATAGTCAGAGCCTAAAGGATCGGAGGAGTAGGGAAGGAGGTCTATCATATCTTGAATGGCTTTTACTCCTTCTTCAGAATTGAAAGCTGGTTGATGATCAGCAGTGAATAAATCTCCCCAATCTAAATCTACTTCCCCGAACTTTTCAATACCTTCCGGGCTGCGTCGGTAAGGCCCAAAGAAATTGAGAAACATATAGAAAAGAGTATGGGTGCGAGGGAACATTAAACCTATTCCGTATTCAGTGGGAGAATCAGGGTTAAACTTCTTAGTGAAAAATTGAGCCACTTCTTTAGCTTCTTGCCAGGTTTCTGGAACTCGGAGTTCTCTATCATACTGAGCCTGGAATTTCTCTTGCAGGGCTTTATCCTGGAAAAGGTCCTGGCGATAAAAGAAGAACATTGCTGCTCCGTAGAAAGGTTGACCAATTCTTTTATCTCCCCAGTAGCCATAGATATAGCGGGCGGTAGGTATAAAATCGTCATCATCAAAATCTGGATCTACTAAATCAGGATGTTCCTGAGCAAAAGCTTCTAAATCCAGCATCCCTGGAGCTATAGCGCCGGCGGTCATTAAATCCCAGGTGGTTACATCGAAGGCTCCTACACCAGCAGTGATATCTTGCAGGATGCGGGGATATAGAACTTCCCAGGAAAGGGGAGTGACTTCAATCTGCACCTCAGGGTGTGCCTGCATAAAGTTTTGAGCTAATTCAAATAGGGCGTCAGCATTATCTGGAGAAGACCAAACTGCTAATTCTGTTGCATATCCCAGAGAAAAACCAAAAACCAAAACAATAAAAATCATGCTTGTTATAGTTAACTTTCTCATTTTTTCCTCCTTAATGAGCTGGGAAATAAAACTCTAAATTACTTCTCATTACTATTACCGGCTCTAAATAAAGATAAGCCGGAGGAGCTATTCCTTCCACCAAAAACTGAAAAAGAGACATAGTAGCCTCGAAACCCTGCCGATAAGGATTCTGGAAAATAGTAGCATTTATCACCCCCTTTTTAAGGTAGTGAACTACTTCTGGGAAAAGGTCGGTAGCGATTACTTTTATCTCTTGAGCCCGACCACTTTCCTCTAAGGTACGACAGACCCCTACTGAGTTGGCGGTAGCGATATAAATACCAGAAAGTTCGGGATGATTTTTTAAGAGTTTTCTGGTATTTTCTTCCGCTCTGTTTTCGCTTTCCTGGCTTTCTAAAATTGCTACTAGTTGAGGTGAAGGCTGGAATTGGGCTAAAGCTTCTTGGAAGCCTATTGTCTTTTGATAGTGGTCATCTATTTCTTGAGAACCTATTAAAATAGCTACCTCTCCTTTTACCCAGTTAGCCATCAGCTCTCCAGCTAACTCACCATTTTTGCGAGGATTAACACAAACGGTGGTCAATCTTTTACTTTCCGGAGCATCAGTAGAAACGGCAACTACAGGTATACCGCGCTGGGTGAAGTTGTTGATGAGGTGATTGAACCTGTGGGAGTGACCGGGAGCAAAGACTACTCCCGATATTTCCTGGGAAAGCAGGGAACTTAGAGCTTCTTCTTCTCCACTTCCCAGAGTTTCTATATCTTTGTAAAGAGGAGCAACCCGGAAGTCTTTTAATCTCTCTATGGCATCTTGAAAACCTCGACGTACGTCATCATAAAAGTAGTGGAGTTCTCGAGGAAAAACAGCAGCAAAAACCAGGGGCTTTTTCCGGCTCAGGGCGCTAGCTACTCGATTGGTTCGATAACCAACTTGCTCTGCTACTTCTAAAATTTTTTCCCTGGTTTCGGGTTTAATCCCCTCTCGATGATGAAGAGCCCGGTCCACTGTTCCGATGGAAAAACCAGTTAGTTTGGCGATATCCTGGATAGTGAAAGATTTTTTTTCTTTAGGATTCATATCCCCACCGTTAACGCTAACGATTTTAAACATTGTAACATTAATCAAGATTATTTTCTACTCTTTTATAAGGCTCCTGTAGTTATTCTGTGATAATGTCATCTGAAAAATTCTTGTAAGTTTGTTTTTAACGAAGTAGGACTTTTACCCGCAAGACGAGAGTAAAAATTCTCGCAGTTTGAGCGACATATAAGTTGTGAAGAGGGGTGGAAGTTATTTTCCATTCTCTCTAAAAGATACAGATTCCATGGCTTTCTAAGGAAACAGCAGGGAAAGAATTGAGCCAGTCGGGAAGAAGAAATAAAAGGTTGGGAGTGAGATTCTCTTTCGCTGAGAAGGATGAAATAAAAAAGCAAGAACTACCGGGAAAGACATTTTTTCTTTCCCAGTATAAAAAAAGACCTCCTTATAAACCCGGCAATAAGGGGAAACCGATCCCTTATAACCTAATTTCTTTTTTGCTACCCCTGAATGGTCCTATCCCCTTTTTGTTCGCCACTCCGGCAACTTTCGAGCCGTTTTTAGCCTGCCCCTATCACCCCCAAGTCGTCATTCCTGAATGTCTCTATCATCCCCCAATTCGTCACCCCTGAATGGTTCTATCATCCCCCAAT
>DGDO01000092.1 GCA_002385475.1 Candidatus Sordicultor fermentans
CCCACGCCATCCGTCATTCCCGAAATTTAGCCGGGAATCCAAATGCTTGTAATACTGTAGACCCCTCGCAGAACCATTCAGGGGTGACGAACAAGGGGGTGATAAAGGCATTCAGGAATAGAGACAAGGGGATGATAGAACCATTCAGGGGTGACGACAAAGAGGGGGTAATAGGAAGTTTTCTCCTTATAGTTTGGATCATTAAGGAGTTTTAAGGAATGGTTCAAGATCTGTAAAGGTAGATATACATCTTGAGTATGAGGAATTATACTTTGTAAAAGGTGGTTGTTTTAAACAACCTCGGTAATGATTGACAGGGTTAAACTTATTAAATAATATGGTATCATAGTTCAGACTCTACCTACCTGATTTTAGAAGGAGCGTAAATTCGATGAGAAGTATGACCGGTTTTGGATACGTAGAAGGAGCAGGAGAATTAGGTTTTTATAAAATTCGTCTGAAAACTTTAAACCACCGTTTTCTGGAACTTAGTTGCCGTATTCCCCGGGAGATGGGCATGTGGGAAGATAAAATAACAAGTCTGGTAAAGGAGCGTATTTCCCGGGGGAAAGTGGAAGTAAGAGTGGAGTTTGAGCCCCGGGAAGGAGCTTTTTCGGTAGAGGCTAATGTGGTTTTAGCTCGTTCCTACTGGAAAGCTCTCCAGAAGATTGTGCAAGAGTTAAGTTTGCTTCAGCAACCAGACCTTTCTATGCTTTTGCAGGTAGGGGAAATTGTGCAGATCAAAGAAGAGAGCTCTCTATGGGAAGAAGAATGGGAAAATTTTTACCCCCTTCTTGACCAGGCTATCCAATCTCTTGTTGCTTATCGAGAAGCGGAAGGAAAGCGTCTTCGGGAAGACCTTTTATTCTGGTTAAAGGAGCTGGAAAGATTGACGGAGGAAGTGGAAAAGAGGGCTCCTCTGGTTCAAACTTACTATCGCAACAAATTACTTCAGCGGATAGAAGAGTTTTTACCTCAAGTAAAAGTTGATGAAATGCTTCTGGCTCAAGAGGTAATTTTTTATGTGGAAAAAAGCGACATTAACGAAGAAATAGTGAGATTGAAAGCTCATATCAATCGCATGAATAAGCTCCTTTCTCAAAACAAATCAATAGGTAGAGAGTTGGAATTTATTCTTCAGGAAATGAATCGAGAGGTTAATACTATGGGCTCGAAATCCTGTCAGGTAGAGGTTTCGTCTTTAGTGGTGGAAATGAAGACGACGATAGAGAAAATGTGGGAACAGGTTCGCAATGTGGAGTGAATGATGAGCGGATTACTCTTTGTCCTCTCTGGACCATCGGGGGTGGGTAAAAGCACTCTTCGAAAAGAAGTGATGAAGAGGTGTCCGGCTCTGAAGTATTCTATTTCCTACACTTCCCGTGCCCCTCGCCGGGATGAAAAAGAAGGAGTGGATTACTATTTTGTAGATATGGAAACTTTTGAGGAAATGAAGGAAAAAGGGGAGTTTATTGAGTGGGCAAAAGTTCACGGTAACTACTATGGTACTCCTCGCCGTCAGGTGGAAGAATGGCTAAAGGAAGGATTTGATGTGATTTTAGAAATTGATGTCCAGGGAGCAAAACAGGTAAAGAAGAATTGTCCGGACGGGATTTTCATTTTTATTGCTCCTCCTTCTCTTAAAACTTTAGAACAGAGGCTCAGGGAGAGGAATTCTGACCCGGAAGATGAGATTCTATTGCGTATGACTAATGCCCATCTTGAGATGCAATCCATCAGGGATTACAATTATTTAGTGGTTAACGATGTTCTGGAAGAAGCAGTGGATAAGCTTCGTTCCATAATTATTGCTGAGAGATGTAGGATAAGGTGAGGTGAGAAAATGCTTTCTATTGATGAACTGGTTCAAAAAGTAGGTAATATATATATTCTTGCTATAGTGATAGCCAAAAGAGCCAAGCAATTAAACGAAGGTGCTGTACCTCTTGTAGAACTAAAAGAGGCTCATAGTCCTCTATTTGTTGCTCTCGAGGAATTAAGCGCCGGGAAAATCAGCTTTGAATTTGTAGAAGAATGATTGTTTATCATCCCACCCAATTCTGGAAAGGGAAAAAGATTGTCCTGGGAGTAACGGGAGGGATAGCGGCTTTTAAGGCTATAAGCCTGGCCAGCTATTTCACCAAAGCTGGTGCCCGGGTAAAAACCTGTTTGACTGAAAACGCTCTATCTCTGGTGGGTAAGAGTTCTTTTGAGGCAGTGACGAGAGAGAGAGCTTATGTTGGTCTCTTTGAAGGGGGAGGGGAAATCCTCCATATTGACCTGGTGAGGGAAAGCGATGCTGTAATCGTTGTTCCGGCCACTGCCAATATTCTGGGAAAGGCGGCTTCTGGTATTGGCGACGACCTTTTGAGCACCATTCTTTTAGTAGACCCGAGCAAAGTTATTTTAGCTCCCGCTATGAATGTTACCATGTGGAAAAACCCGGTGGTGCAGGATAACCTGGAAAAAGTTGTGAGCCGGGGGATGAAAGTGATTTATCCTGCTTCAGGAAGTCTGGCCTGTGGAGAAGAAGGAGAAGGAAGATTGCCGGAGCTCGAGGAATTAGTGGAGGGAATTTTTTATCATCTTTATCCCCGCACGGAATTCCAGGGGAAGAAAGTTTTAATCAGTGCTGGAGCCACCCGAGAGTGGTTAGACCCGGCCCGGTTTATTTCTAACCCGGCCAGTGGTTTTATGGGAGGAGCTCTGGCGTCACTCGCGCGAGCCTGTGGGGGAGAGGTAAAAATGGTGGTGGGTAATGTCTCTTCTCGTCTTCCCTCCGGGGTGGAGATAGAGAGAGTAGAAACCGCGCAGGAGATGGAAATTGCACTAAAAAGAGAGTGGGGGAATAGTGATATTTTATTTATGAACGCTGCAGTTTCTGACTTTCGCCCTCTTTCCTTTTCTCCTTCTAAAATTAAGAAAGAGGGGAAAGAAGAGTTAACTCTTACCTTAGTTAAAAACCCTGATATTCTATCTGAGTTAGCTAAAAACAAAGGGAATAAAATAGTGGTAGGTTTCTGTGCTGAAACAGATAATCCTCAAGAAGAGGCCCGGAAAAAATTGCAAAAGAAGAACGCAGATATAATAGTGGCTAACCTCATCGCTTGCGGAGAGAGTGGATTTGAGACCTCTACTAATAAAGCCTGGATAGTAGACTGCCAGGGAGGAGAAAAAGAATTACCTCTTTTAGATAAAAGAGATTTAGCAGAGGAAATAGTTTCCTACCTTTTTGATCACTTCCGGGGATGAATGCACATTTTGCCTTGCTTGCTTTGCCTCTTCCTCTTTTTTCTGAGTTTTCTTATCTAATTCCTCCTTCTCTCGCAGGGAAAATTCAAGTGGGGAGCCTGGTAGAGGTGGAGTTTAAAAATCGCCGGCTTCTGGGGTGGGTAGTAGCTTTACAGGAAGAATCTCCTCCGGGGTTAGAGATAAAAGAAATATTGCGATTGGCTCCTGTTGCTCCTTTAAGTGCAGGAGGGTTGCTGTGGACCAAAATTCTTTCTCAGCTTTATTTAACTCCCTGGGGAATGATGCTTTCTTTTTTTACTCCGGCACTTTTGCCTTCTTTTTGGGATTCGGCTGGTAAGAGAGTTTTTTCTGGCTCTCACACTGAGGCGTCTGAAGAGAGCTTTAGTATTCCTCCTCAGGGAATGAATTTTTTTGTTTTTCAGGAGAAATTTGGCAGAAAAAAGAAAAAATGGGAGAAGTTGATAAAAAATGGGGTTTTGCGCCGGGAGGAAGAAACTCTTGAGGTAGCAGAAACCACTTATCCTCGAAAAGATTCAGGTTGGTGGTCTATCGCTACCCGTAAGGAGCGGGAGAGCTTTCTTCTTTCCTTTGTGGAAAAAATGCAAGAAGAGAATCGGAAAGCCCTTCTCGTGTTTCCCGACTTTAGAGCGCTTGATTATTTCACCTCTTTTGTTGAAAACCAGTTTCCTCAATTGAGAGTGATAAAATACGATAGTCGGCTCGCCTCTCGCCGGAGGTTTCTGGCTTATAAACTGGCGGAAGAGGGAGATTTCGATTTAATTCTGGGCACTCGAGGAAGCATATTTTTGCCCGCCCGGGACCTTTATTACCATGTGGTTTTTGATCCAGAAGATAAAGGACATTATTCCGACCGTCCTCCTTTCCATGACACTTTTCGACTCCTTCATGAAAAAGTTAAGATTAAAGGAGGAAGTTTAGAAGTAGTGGGCATCACGCCTTCTCTTTCTATGTATCATTTTCTGAGCACTCAAGAGTTCCGAAAGAGAGATTTTCCTGTTCTCTCCCGGGCTTCTGCTCCTCCCGTTAATTTAATTTCTTATGAAAAAAAGTGGGGATCTTCTTTAACTTTTTCGGTGCGAAAAGCTATTCTCCAGGTGTTAAATGAAAAAGGCAGAGTTTTAATTTGGGTACAGAAGAGAGGCTATACCCCGGCTCTGGGCTGTCGAGATTGCGGTTTTTATTATGTTTGCCCTCACTGCGGAGTGGCATTCCGCTATTATAAAGAAACCAGATCTTTAATATGTCCTCTGTGTGGTAAAAAAGAAGAAATAGATTTATTCTGCCCTCGATGTGGAGGAGTATGGCTGGAGGGATGGGGAGAGGGAGTGGAAAAAGTAGGAGAAGAGATGAAGAAAGCCTTTTCTCATCAGCAAGTAGTGGTTATTGATTCAGAAAAAGAAGGAGAAGCGGAAGAACCTCTTTCTTCTTCCATCCTGGTGGGCACTTCTTTACTTCTACGGGAAGAAATACTGCAGGGGGCATCTCTTTTAGTTATCTGGTCGCTGGAGGACTGGCTGTATCTTCCTGATATAAATGCTAAAGAAGAATTTTATTTGAGTCTGCAACGGATACAGGCTCTCTTAGGCCTTGCTTCTCCTGTTCCACCCCGGATTTTTATTCAAGGGAGAAAAGGGATGGAAAAAGAAATGAGTCAGTTTTTGCAGCCACCTCGTGATTTTTACCCCCCTCTTTTAGAAAAAAGAAAGATTTTAGGCTATCCCCCTTATGAGGTACTGGCTCGCGTGGTAAAAAGATATAGGAATAGAGGGAAAGATGAATTGGTTTTAAGAAAGTTAAAGAGCTCTTTAGAAGAGAAGGGTATAGAAGTAGGTGGTCCTTTTCCGGCTCAGGGGAGAAAGTGGGGAGAAGAAAGCGAGGAGATAACTATACATTATACCCGGGAGAGAGCGGAGGAAGTATTTAATGTGGTTTCTCAGTTTTTTTCTCGAGAAGGGAAAAGAAAAGGAGAATGGCGGATAGAAGTAGAATTTTGAAAAAGGGGTGAAGTTAGTTGGCAATCAGGGAAATAAAAACTTATGGCAGTCCTGTATTAAGAGCGAAAGCACAACCCATCGAAAATGTAAATCAAGAAGTGTGGAATCTGGCTCAGGATATGAAAGAGACCATGCGTCTTGCAAAAGGAGTGGGGTTGGCGGCAAACCAGGTGGGAGTTTTGTGGCGCATTATAACTTTTACCAATCCCGAAGAGCAAAAAGACCAGGTTCTCATTAACCCTCAGATAGTACACCTGAGCGAGGAAAGAGAAAAGGATGAGGAAGGGTGTTTGAGCTTTCCCGATATCTATGACCAGGTGGAAAGAGCGAAAAAAGTAGTGGTAAAAGGCTGGGATTTAGAAGGAAAGGAAATTACCATAGAAGGGGAAGGGCTCTTAGCTCGTATTTTACAGCACGAAATTGACCATCTGGATGGAATCTTGTTTGTAGACCGATTGAGCCCTGCTCGGCGTTTGCTCATCCGGAATAAGTTGAAAAGAATTTCTGTAGCGGAGGAATAAAACTTGAAGATAGTTTTTATGGGGACTTCCTCTTTTGCCGTCCTGGTGCTGGAGGAACTTCTAAAGAAAGAAGAGAATAATATACTGGGAGTGGTGACTAAAGTGGATCGCCCGGCGGGAAGGGGGAGAAAATTACGTCCCTCTCCAGTTAAGAAAAAGGCAGAAGAGGAAGGGCTAACCATCTGGCAACCGGAGCGAGTGAACGCTCCGGAGTTTTTAGACATTTTGCGCTGTGTTTCTCCAGAAGTTATAATAGTAGCTGCCTATGGGCAGATTTTGCGCCGGGATTTGTTGTCTATTCCTCCCCGGGGGGCGATAAATGTTCATGCTTCCCTCCTTCCTTCCTTTAGAGGGCCAGACCCCATCCGCTCTGCTCTTCTTCAGGGAGAGAAAGAAACGGGGGTTACCATTATGCTCATGGATGAAGGAGTAGATACCGGTCCTATATTGGCTCAGAAGAAAGTGGAAATAGAGAGAGAGGATAACTATCAATCTTTAACTGAGAAGTTGGGGAAAGAGGGAGGAAAGCTTTTAGTAGAAACCTTACCCCGCTGGGCAAGAGGAGAGATTACCCCTCGTCCTCAAGAGGGAAAAGTTTCTTATGCTCCTATATTGAAAAAGGAAAAAGCCAGGATAAACTGGGAAGATAGCGCTGTTAACATAGTGAATCAGGTTCGAGCTTTCTCTCCTTACCCGGGGGCTTATACTTATTTCCACGATAGGAGAATTAAAATTTTAAAAGCTAATCCAAAAGAGGGAGTTTCTGCTCCTCCGGGAACAGTGGTGGAAATTAATCCTCAGGGATTTGTAGTGGCTGTGGGAGAGGGAGGAGTGTTAGTTGAGGAAGTGCAACCGGAGAGCCGACAAGTTATGACTTCTCGAGAGTTTTGTTGTGGATACCATTTGAGAGAAGGAGAACAATTACTGTAGGAGGTGAACGATATGTTCTTTGATTACACGTTTATTCTTTTAATTCCTGCACTCATTCTTGCTTTTTATGCGCAGGCTAAAGTGAGTAGTGCTTATTCTAAGCTATCTAAAAAGAGAGCCAGTGCAGGATTGACTGGCAGAGAAGTAGCGGAGATGCTGGTGGAGAGTTTAGGATTAAGAGTTAAAGTGGAGGAAATACCAGGAGCGTTAACTGACCATTATGACCCCACTCGGGAGGTATTGCGTCTCTCACAGGCGGTGGCCAATGGTTCATCTATTGCTGATTACAGCATTGTAGCTCACGAGGTGGGACATGTTCTGCAAAAGAGGGAACAATATCCCGCTTTTGCTTTCCGCTCTGCACTCGTTCCGGTGGCGAGCTTTGGTTCACAATTAGCTTTGCCTCTCTTTTTGATTGGTTTGATTTTTTATCTTCCCGCTCTTATGAATATTGGCATTATCTTTTTCAGTCTGGCAGTTCTTTTTCAGCTGGTAACTTTACCGGTGGAATACAATGCCAGTTCCAGGGCATATCTTGTCTTAGATAAAGCAGGATTGGTAACTGCGGAAGAAAAACCTTATATTAAACAGATGTTGAACGCTGCTGCTCTTACCTATGTGGCTGCTACTGCGATGGCTGCACTGCAACTCTTGCGATTGGTGCTCCTGCGGGGGAGCAGGGATTGAGTGATTGATTACCGAAGAAGAGATGCCCTGCAGATTCTCAACCGTCTTTACACCGGTCGAGTTTCTTTTTTAGATGCCGAATACAGTCGATGGATTAAAAAGAGAAATTATACTGAAAAAGACCGGGGCTGGCTGGTTAGTCTATTGCGAAACATAGTAAAGCATCAATCGTTTATAGATGGAGTGCTTAAGGAGTATTTACCCAGGTGGGGAAAGCTTCCTGTGGCTATTCAAAACCTCTTGCGTATAGGGGTGGCAGAGCTTCTGTTCCATTCTTCTCCCTCTTTTGCTGTAGTGAACGAAGTGGTGGAAATTACAAAAGACACAGGAGCGGAATTTACTGCCCTGGTTAACGCTGTTCTGCGGAAAATAGCGAGAAAGAGAGACTATTATTCTGCTATTCTGGAAGAGGAAGGGATGGAGCTCCCTCCTTTTTTAGAAGAAGAGTGGAAAAGCTGGATAGGGGAAGAGGACTTAAAATTGCTAAAAAAATCTTTATCTCTTCCTCCTCCTCTCTATGTGCGTGTGAATACCTTGAAAATTGGAGAAGATGAGCTGAGGGAAAGATGGAGAGAAAAAGGAATAGAAAGCAGTAAAACTGTGCTTCCGGGGGCTTTGGAGGTGGATGCTGATTACTCTACTCTTCTGGCCCTTCCTGAGTATCAGGAAGGGCTGTTTTACCCTCAGGATTTGGGTTCTCAGCTGGTGGTCAAAACCATCAGCCCCTTTATCCGGGGAAAAATAATAGATGTCTGCTGCGGAACAGGGGGAAAGGCTTTAACTATGGCTCAATACTTATCCGGGGGAGAGGTTTTTGCCTGGGATAAAAAAGAGGGCAAGGTGAGGACTCTTTCTAAATTTATTTCTCTATTTAATCTTGGTAAAATTAAACCTATGGTGGTGGATACTCTTCGCCCTCCCCGGGATTTTTTTTCCACTGCTGATCTGGTGCTGGTGGATGCTCCTTGTTCAGGGTGGGGAACTATCCGTCGAAACCCCGAAATATTATTGAAAAACCCGGATTTAGAAGATTTATCTCGTCAGCAATTTTCTCTTCTTCTTTCTGCTTCTTCTTTGGTAAAAAAAGGAGGAGTAATGGTATACTGTGTTTGCAGTATTACTAAAAAAGAAACTCAGAAAGTAGTAAAAGAGTGGGAATTAAATGCGGGAAAAGAGTGGGAAAAAGTGGGTTTGGGAAAAGGAGAAGAGGAAATGATAATCTGGCCTCACCAATTCAATAGTGATGGATTTTTTGTTGCAGCCTGGAGAAAAAAATGAAGGAGACAAAAAGAGAGAACTGGAGTTCTTTTATACTTAGAGTTTTTGCTTACGCTCTTATTTTTGGTGGGGGATTAGCGCTCAGTGTTTATTTAGGCTTGATTTTTTTTCAATATTATCTTACAAGCGGTACCATATCTTTACCTGATTTTCGCAACCAGAGCCTGGTAGAGGCTATCAATCAGATATCCCAGCTGGGTTTACAGGCAGAGATAAAGAGAATAGAAAATAATCCGGAATTTCCTTCCAGCTGGGTTATTCAACAAGACCCTCCCCCGGGAGTAGAAGTAAAAAAGAATCATCGGGTAAAATTGGTAATCAACGGAGGAGATATAATAGCAGAAGGAGGAAGTGTAGCTACCGGTGGCTCTTCTTCCCCTTCTACCTCTACTTCTGTTTCCGCTTCTGGTTCTGTTTCTGTTCCCGATGTTCGGCAGATGGGGTTAGAAGAAGCACAAAGTCTTATTGAAAGTAGTGGCTTGAAGCTAGAGAGGGTGGCAGAAATAACACATGATAGCATTCCTGCGGGTTATGTAGTTTCTCAAAATCCTCCTCCAGAAAGCGAAGTGGCGAAAGGTAGTGCGGTAAGCCTTCTCGTGAGCAAAGGGAAGGGCGAAGCTGAAGAGTTTAATTTAGTTGTTGTTCCGGATCTGGTAGGACTGCGCCTCGAGGAAGCCAAAAGATTACTGGCTCAGAGCAACCTCACCGTGGGAAACGTGGAAGAAATAGCGGTAAAAGGAAAAGACGATGGCGTAGTGATGAGACAGAGCCCTGCTCCGGGAGAAGAGGTTGAACCGGGAGAAAAAATTCATCTTCAGGTGACTAAAGCTGAAGAAGAGGAAGCAGGATTGAAAGAGCTAAGTTTAAGGTTTGTTTTACCCAGTTCTCGAAGCCCCATTAAAGTTGAGGTGGTGGTAACTGATGAGCTGGGTGAGCGAGTGGTTTATGAAAGAGAGCATCAAGGGGAAGAAATGGTGGAGTTAACCACTACCACAAAAGGTGAAGGTAAAGTAGTTATTTACCTTAATGGTTATTACTACTGGGATAAAACTCTTTAATTGATATGAGGAGGAAAATTCATGGCTAAACTGGCTCCTTCTATTCTATCTTGTGATTTCTCTCAACTCCGGGAAGAGTTGTTAGCTGCCGAGGAGGGAGGAGCAGAAATAATTCATGTAGATGTAATGGATGGACATTTTGTTCCTAACTTTACTTTTGGACTTCCTATTTTGAAAGCGGTGAGAAAAATTTTACCCCGGGTGACTATAGATGTCCATCTTATGACCGATAACCCTCGTCTTTACATTGCTGATTTTGTTCGGGAGGGAGCAGATATGATTAGCTTCCATTTAGAAGCATCAGCCGATTATAGCTTGATAGTAGACGAGATTGTAGAATATGGGGGTAAACCCGGGGTAGCACTGGCTCCCGGAACTCCCTGGCAGTGTTTAAGTCCCATTCTGGATAAGCTTTATTATGTGCATCTGATGACCGTTCATCCTGGTTTTGGGGGGCAGAAGTTTATCCCGGGTATGGAAGATAAAATCGCTTCTCTTCGCCAGGAGATAAGAAGAAGAGGTTTATCTACCGAAATTGAAATTGATGGAGGAGTAAATGACCAGAACATTGAGTATCTGGCTTCTTGTGGTGCCTCCATTATAGCGGCGGGTTCTTTAGTTTTTGCTCATCAGGAAAACATTGCTGCTCGGGTGAGGATGCTTTCAGAAAAGATAAGGCCATACTGACTATAAGGGGGAACTAATCCCCCTATAACCCCCAAAAGAAAGGGAAAGAGAGCAAAAATAACACGGAGGAAAAGCCTCCGTGTTGTCATTCCTGAATGGTTCTATCATCCCCTTGTCCGTCATTCCTGAATGTCTCTATCAGGAATCCATATTATTTAAGGGCAAAAGTCTCTGGATTCCCGACAAAAGATTTCGGGAATAATAGACCTCTTCCTCGATTCCTTTTTTCTTTCCCTCACCCTTGACGGGAGGCATCTCGATATTTCTTCTCTCGCTCCCGGGGAGAGAGTGAGTGTTTATGCTGACTCAGGATGTCCAAAAGCTACCGAGATTGCCCGTCCCCAAATTTCTGAATAGCAAGTAAAACCGGACTTTTCCTCTTCTAATTTCATTCCCGATTAGCTGAAGGATTATAGGACATAATCTAAACAATTTATGTACCACTAAAACTGGATGGTAGTCTACGATAAGAGGCTATAAATGCCATTAAATTTTATTATGGTATAATGCTCAAAAGGGAAATTATATACGAGCTAAAAGACCTCGCAAAGACAAAAGCCGCCTGTCATCGCAATCCAGGAAAAAGTTGCAGTAATTCTTTCATCAGTTGAAAATGTGAAACAAATGTTAATCTATGTCAGGGGCTTTAGAGAGAAAAGGCCGATACATGTTGTTCTTAAAGAGGACTTTGGGTGTTTGGAGGTAATATTGGACTGAATACGAATCTGAAACATGGTTGTTTGAAGGAATAAAGCCAGAGATATTGCGGCCGGAATGGTTAACTCTATTAGATAGTTTAAACCTGGAAGAGGCGCCAAATGACAAAAAGCGAGGCCCTTCGTGTATGAACGGGTTGTCGGAAATGTTATGCCCTGTAAGTATTAATTATCTTGTGGTTGATGAAATGAAGGGGTGATGAAACATGGCAAAAACAATATTGGAATCATTTAGAGAATTAAAGACAAACCTTGAAATTACAGAATTGCAACAATCCACTGTATCCACAAGACAGCAGAATGTAAGAAACGCTGTTGAAAGCGAACTAAATGTTTTAGACTCATTTTTAACTGGGTCATATTCGCGACATACTATGATTGCTCCATTAAAAGAGGCAGACATAGATATTTTTATTATTTTGGATGTCCAATATTATTACCATTACAATGGTCAAAATGGGGGTCAGGCAGGGTTACTTGATTTAGTCAAACGAATTTTAAGAAAAACTTACTCCAAGACACCAGATATTAGCAGAAATGGACAAGCTGTAACAATTCAATTTACAGACTTTATGGTTGATGTTGTTCCGGCGTTCTCTTGCCAGCGTGGCGGTTACTTTATTCCAAACTCAATAACTCAAAGTTGGATATTTACCGACCCTAAAAAGCACGTAGAAATTATGTCAGTTGCAAATAAGAAGCATGATGGTGATTTAGTTCCTCTCATTAAAATGATCAAAGCATGGAATAGAACAATAAACGATCATTTTAGATCTTTTCATCTTGAGGTAATGGCACTACAAATTTTAGACGGAGTCAAAATCTCTGATTACCCATCTGGAGTTAGATATTTTTTTGATAAAGGAAGAAGTTATGTAAAGCAAAAAAATCCTGATCCCGCTGGCTATGGTGGGGATGTAGGAAGCTATCTAAACACTCGAGAAAAAATAGATGATGCTGTGAGTAGGTTTGAGACTGCTTATACTAGAGCTATAAAAGCCGAAGATTATGCTAATCGAGATGATATTAAGGAGGCTGTAAGTATGTGGAGAAAGATATTTGGGGATTATTTCCCTGCATATGGATAGAAGATTATTATGACCAAACAATCTACGACTAAAGAGGAGATTATTTCTTTTACTAAAGAGGCAATTATTAAAGAAGCAAAGAGAATCGAAGAAAATAGTCTTTATTCCGCAAAGGGGCATTTTGTTGCTGCTCAATTTTGGACAAATTTTCATTTATGGATAGGGGTTCCGACGGTAATTTTAGCTGCCTTAGCTGGAACGTCAGCGTTAGCACAATTTGACAATCATAATATTATTGCAGGCATTTTGTCACTTATAGTTGTTGTACTTGCAGCGATAACAACATTTTTGAATCCAAGGGAAAAGGCAAGTATTCATTTAACCTCAGGTAATAATTATGATTCACTCCTAAGCAGAGCTCGCATGTTTTGGACGATTGATTGCCGGAGAGAAAATTCAGAGCATTTACTCGCGGATAAATTAAAAGATTTATCAGAACAGAGAGATAGATTAAATCGGGAGTGTCCTCAAATTCCCAGGTGGGCATATAAAAGAGCGAAAAAAGGTATTGAAGAAGGTGAGGCAAGTTACGAGGTTGATAAAATTGCAGATATGTAATCAAGAGCTTTTGTGGCTCTCAAAAAATATAATGATGGGTACAGTTTATCCTGTAACACAGCATATACGCCGTGGACTTATGTCCCCGCCCTTCGGGACATTGTTCTCTTCAGTCGTAGCATCGTGTATGCTGAAAACATTATGCACCGTGCATAAAAGCTACTCTTAAAAGGTGAAAGAATATGGATATGAGTGTAAAAGTCAATCTTTCTCCTGACGAACAAGGTTTCACAGGAAGAGAATGTCCCAAATGCTACAAATATTTTAAAGTAAAATTCGGGACAGGACTTCCCACTTCGATATGTCATTGTCCTTATTGTGGTTATACTGGAGACCATAACGAATTTTTCACCAAAGATCAAATCGAATATGCTAAGAGTATGGCGTTAAAAGAAGTAATGGATCAAGTAATAGAACCAGAGCTTGGAAAATTAGAACGCAGTTTTAAAGAGCTTGAAAGAGCGACAAGAGGAGGATTTATCCAAATAAAAGTTAAGACTCAGCGCTCTCCAGTGAGATTATCACTAAAATATTATCAGGAAAAAGAACTTGAGACATATGTTACATGTGATAATTGTGGATTGGAATTTGCCATATACGGTGTCTTTGCGAATTGTCCCGATTGTGATATGCTTAATGCTTCGGTTATATTTAGAAAATCTATCGAAGTAGCACACAAACGGATTCATCTTCTTGATTCAATAAAAGACGAGGCCGAATTGCAAGAGGCTATTTTAGAAGATGCACTTTCTGGTGGCGTATCCTCTTTTGATGCTCTTGGAAAGGTTCTTCAATCGCGCTATTCAACAATCTTTCCAGAAAAACCTAAGAATTTGTTTCAAAACTTAACAGCGCTTTCAGATGCTCTGTCAAAATCGGTAGGGAAATCTCTTTCTGATATAATTGGTAAAGAAGATTTTGAATTTCTTTTCAAGATGTTTCAAGTACGGCATATCTATGAGCATAATATGGGTGTGATAGATGATGATTTTGTTCGTAAGGTACCCAATTTGGGATATTTGAAGGGTCGGAAATATCCCTTAGAACAAGACGAAATCGAGAAGGCTCTCACTCTTATATTAGAAACAGGTAATAAGATACTAAAAATAAAGGGTGACGAGATAGAATGATTGAGAATGGATGTACGACCATAACAGAGCGTGTTTAGCTACGGTGCCTTGCGCCTACGTCCAAGTCCAGCAGAGTTGGACTTCAGATACGCTTGGAACGTTAAGCGAAATACTTACGGTATTAGCATAAAGGAGGAAATAAGCATGGGTATTTCTTATAAAAATCTTGATGAACAAACGCGAAAGTTTATGCTTGAAGAACTAGAAAGAGATATTGCTAATGGAAGCCTATACCTAAGCCCACGGCTGAATTCAACAGGACAATCAAAGTGGGCTGAGCTTTTAAGAAAAGCCATTATGAGCTTTGATGATGATTGGCTAGCCGACCAGCTGAGAGTTTATATGGAATCTCATGAGGAAAGTAGAACACGAAGTGGTGAAATGAAATCGAAAAAAGTTCCGGTTACTGCACCTGAAACTCTGGCCGAAGGTGAGTTCAATCGTTTTTATGCAAGAGGGCTATGTGCGAGAGCAATCGCTGAAGGTATCAGTGAAGTACTTGTTTATAGAGGAAAGGAGGTTAAACAACCTCGTCCAGAATCTCAAGCAAGGGTTGGGACAAGAATTGCTGCTAAAACTTTACTGGAAGATCTTAGAAAATCGCAGGGTGTGGAACCTGCTCTTGGAATACCAGCCGGTCCCAATTCGGGTTTAACAATTTGTTTACCCTAAATTCTTTACTACACCGAAATGGCAAAAATTATAGGCACTTTTGATAACGCGATACATGCGGTTCGCTCTGCTCACGGAAACGCGAGTAATAGCGATCATTTCCGTTATGCCCCATTTTATTTACGAAGGAATAGAGGAATAAATAATGTCTGACCACCTTATAGAAATATTTAGAGATGAAAAACTGGTGGAGAAAATCAAAAGACGTTTACTCCTCACCCAAATTCTAAGCCTTCGGCTCTCGGAATGTTATTCTAAGTACTCTTATAAAGAGGGAAAATATGTATGCAATATAAAGTATTGAAAAATATACCTGAGCAGGAAAAGATACAGAATGAAGTTACATCGGAATTATGGCCAGAATTTATGTTCCATGATCCGGTTTCTAATGCGAATTGGCATAAACTATTTGAGTCGTTCCCGGAGTTTCAAATTTCTTTGATGTCCAATTACGAGGTTATAGGTATAGCAAATTGCATACCCTATTATTGGAATAAATCCTTTGAGAAATTGCCAGATAGAGGTTGGGATTGGGTATTCGGGAAAGGTATTAATGATAAATTGAATAAAATTAGAGCAAATACTTTAAATGGTCTTCAGATTGCGGTAAGCAAAAAACATCAAGGTAAGGGAATAAGCTCTCTCGTATTAAAAGAAATGATTTCTCTTGCCCGTGATAATGGTTTTAAATATGTAACTACACCGGTTAGGCCTATTTTAAAAAGTGAATATCCTTTAACATCGATAGATAGTTATATAAAATGGAGAAGAGAAGACGGGTTACCATTTGATCCATGGTTGCGAGTACACGTTAGGTTGGGAGGGAAAATAATAAAACCTTGCCATAAATCAATGTATATTACTGGGACTGTAAATGAATGGGAAGAGTGGACAAATATGAAATTTTTTGAAACTGGCAGATATGTTATTCGAGGTGCTTTAAAACCTGTTAAAATAAATATAGAGAAAAATAGCGGAGAGTATACGGAACCTAATGTTTGGGTATTACATGAGGTAAATCATACGTAATAGGCCGGGCTACTGGGTATAATAGAAAGGTTTGTGCTTCCAATGCGCTTCACGCAGGTAAAATGACTCAATATCAAGATAAAGAGAGATTTCTCTGTATTTAGAGATTGATTGCAAATATAATCTAAAGCTACCTCTTTTTTCTATTATATCCTTCAGGGATGCAATTACCCGGGTTTTGTGGTTTAATTATGAAAGAATAGCATTTTTAGAATTACCACCACTACAAGGCTGGGTAGCATGTTGAGCACTTTTAACTTTTTTATTTCTAAGATGTTAATTCCGAGACCTATAAGGAGCAGTCCCCCTGTTGCGGTAAGCTCCAGTATCAGGGAATCGGTAAAAAAACTTTGAAGAGAACTGGCAAATAAAGTTATTCCACCCTGGTAGAGAAGAAGAGGAATGATGGAGAAAATCACCCCCGCTCCTAAAGAGGCGGATAGAGCAATGGATGAGAAACCATCCAGCACCGATTTAGCTAAAAGAAGATGGGGAGGGTTACCCAGGCCTTCCTCTATGGCTCCCAAGATAGTCATAGAGCCCATGCAAAAGAGCAAAAAAGCAGTTACCAAACCCTCAGCGAAACGATCATTTTTTGATTTGATAAGGGATTTTAGATTTTCTCCCAGGTGGTTGAGCCCTTTTTCTAAATCGAGCAATTCTCCTATTATGGAGCCCAGGACGATACTGAATATTAAAAGCAAAAAGTTCTGGGTTTTTATGGCTAAGGATACTCCCAGAGAAAGAGTAAATAGACCAATGCCCTGGAAGACGATAAGCGATATCCGCTCCGGTAACCGGGAGCGGATAATCATTCCTACCATGCCGCCTATAAGAATTGCTCCAGCGTTAGCCAGGGTTCCTAAGGGTAACATAAAAAACGGTAATTTACGCTTTTTTAACTTTTCCTGCTTGCAAGCAAGAAGTACAAACTTTTATTTTTCTGGTTTCGCCGTCTACAACTGCTCTCACTTTCTGAATGTTGGGACGCCAAGTCTTTCTGCTTACCCGATGAGAGTGGCTTATTTTATTACCGAAGGAAGTGGTTTTACCACAGATTTCACATTTTGCCATTGCTATTACTCCTTTCCTTTCTCAGAGTCGGGTAAAAATATAGCAGTTTTGAAGATGTAATGCAAGATGGGTTAAAATATAAAAGTGATTGAGAGAAAAATAGATAGAGAATTAGTACTGAAAATAATAGAAAGAGAAAAACAGAGACTGGATAACCTCTCCGTTTTTGGAGGATTCAGTAACTTTTTGAGTGGCTGGTTTACAGAACGGGGAGAGGGGGGAGATTTTTATTCTCTTCTTCTGAACTACGATAATTTAACTCTGGAAGAGAGAAGCAAACTACTGCAGGATATGGAAGAAAAGCTGAAATCTCAAAGTGACGATGGTGATATTCTTAAGGTCTCTTCTCCAGATTTACCTTCACCAGAGAAAGAAAAAAGTTTTTCTGATGGGGAAGGGAATCTCTCTACTCCGGTGAGATACATTAAAGGAGTAGGTCCGGTTCTGGAGAAAAAATTAAACCGTCTGGAAATCAAAACAGCAGAAGACCTTATCTTTTTCTTTCCTCGTTATTATCGGGACCGAGGAGAGGTAAAACCCATTTCTCAACTCCGGGGAGAAGGATGGGAAACTATCCAGGGAGTGGTTACTTCTCAAAGTCGGGTGGCTACTCGACGGGGGCCATTACTTAAAATCGCCGTGAGCGATGGAACGGGTAAAATAAACCTGGTGTGTTTTAATAGAAATTATCTGGCCAAAACTTTGCGAAAAGGCGTGAAAGTTCAAGTTTCGGGAAATTTTCGTCGGTCTTTTGGTAACTGGGAAGTAGCTGATTTTGACTACCAGCTGGTGACGAAAGAAAATCATAGATGGGATAGAATAATTCCCATCTATAGCCTTACTGAAGGATTAAGTTTAAAAAAGCTGCAATCCATTATTTATTATGCCCTGGATAATTTTTTAGGGGAGGTAGAAGAAATTCTTCCCTCTTCTTTAGTGGCAAGGCACAATTTTTTACCCAAAAGGGTAGCTATAGAGGAACTGCACCGTCCTTCCCGCTCTTCAGTAGCGGAATTAAACTCCCGACGCAGTAGAGCTCACTTAACTATCATTTTTGAGGAATTTTTGCTTTTTGCTTTAAGTTTGAAAATCCGTCGGCAGGAATTAGCAGATTGTGAGGTCCCTCCCTGTGTTTCTGATTCAGCGCTGGTAAAAAATTTTTTAGTTCAACTTCCCTTTACCCTAACCTCTGCTCAAGAGAGGGTAGTAAAAGAGATTCATGAGGATTTAGTTAGTGGACG
The DNA here is from genome assembly GCA_002385475.1 of Candidatus Sordicultor fermentans. Lineage (GTDB taxonomy): Bacteria > Atribacterota > Atribacteria > Atribacterales > Caldatribacteriaceae > Sordicultor > Sordicultor fermentans. The sequence continues at coordinate 17,937 of DGDO01000092.1, forward strand.
GCTAATGAATCGTTTAGTGCAGGGAGATGTGGGTTCAGGAAAAACACTGGTTGCTTTACTTGGGGCTCTCCAGGTTATTGATTCGGGAAGACAGGTAGCTTTTATGGTTCCTACTGAAATTTTAGCTGAACAGCATTACAACCGGTTTAAAGATTTATTGTCTTCTCTGGGGGTGAGAGTGGGGCTTCTCAAGGGGGGAACCAACAAAGAAAAGAAAAAATTGATAGAGGAAATCAGAAAAGGGGAAGTTGATCTGGTAATTGGTACTCACGCCCTTATCGAGGAAAACATTACTTTCCCCCAGCTGGGCCTTACTATTGTGGATGAACAACATCGCTTTGGGGTGTTACAGAGGGCAAAATTAAAAGAGAAAGCCTCTATTCCGCACCTTTTGGTGATGACTGCCACTCCTATTCCTCGGACGTTAGCATTAACTCTTTATGGGGATTTAGATATTTCTGTGGTAGATGAAAAACCAGCGGGCAGAAAACCGGTGACTACTCTCTGTTTTTCTCTTAAAGAGAGGTTTAAGGCTTATAATCGAGTGCGAAAGCAGATAGAGGAAGGAAGACAGGCTTTTGTGGTATGTCCGGCCATAGAAGAAAGTGAGGCAGAAATCAGTAATGTAGTAGAGGTAACAGAGCTTTTACGCTCTTCCTGGCTTTCGGGCTTTCGAATAGAGATGATTCATGGTAAACTCCCTTCTCGGGAGAAGGAAGAAATCATGGAACGTTTTTCTCGAGGGGATATAGATGTTTTAGTGGCTACTTCAGTTATTGAGGTGGGAATTGACATTCCCAACGCCAGCGTGATGGTAATAGAAAATGCCGAGAGGTTTGGCCTGGCGCAACTGCACCAGTTGAGAGGTAGAATCGGGAGAGGAGAGGCAGCAGGCCTCTGTATACTTTTAGCTGAAGCCCGTACTGAGGAAGCTCGCCGGCGGATGGAAATAATGGTGGCTACCGACGATGGTTTTCGCATTGCCGAAGAGGATCTTCGCTTGCGAGGACCGGGTGAATTTTACGGAGTTAGACAGCACGGGGTGCCTGAATTTCACCTGGCTGACCCTTTTGAAGACTGGTCTATTCTGGAGAGGGCTAACGAAGAAGCAAAGTTAATCCTTGATGAAGACCCAGAATTAAAAAGAGAAGAAAATCGTTTATTAAAAAAGGAAATTAACAGGAGATTTGGCCGTTATCTGGAGTTTGGAGAGATAAGTTAGATGGGTTATTTGTATCTGGTGGGAGGAAAAGATAAAGGGAGAAAGATAGTCACCCCCCCGGGTAAGAAGGTTCGTCCTATGCCCGGGGTTATGCGTAAGGCAATATTTGAAATTTTGCAAGAAGAAATACCAGAAAGTGTGGTTTTTGATATTTTCGCTGGAAGCGGCTCTCTGGGTTTTGAGGCTCTAAGTCGAGGAGCAAGCCAGGTTTATTTTTTAGAAAAAGACTCCTATCTTTGTTCGCTTCTGGAGAGAAATATAAAGACCTGCGGTTTTGAAGAAAGAGCCCGGGTTTTGAGAAGGGATTTTTTGCATTCTTTTCCTTTTCCTTCTCGAAGCATTAAACCGGACATCGTTTTTGTGGATCCTCCTTTTTCTATGGATAGCAAAAGCGTTTTGAAAAAGTTGTATAATTTTAAAGTGATTCTGGAGGATGCTCTGATAGTATTTCGTTATCCTGAAGAACAGGACCCTTTCCGAGACTGTGATTTTTTTAAAATAGAGGATCGCAGAAAGTATGGAAGGAGCATTTTAATATTCGGCTCTTTTAAGGCCAATTCTTGATGAAGGAGAGATTGACTTTGATAGCGATATATCCGGGGAGTTTTGACCCTCTGACTAATGGGCATCTGGATGTCATTGAACGAGGAAGAAAGATTTTTGATCGTTTGGTAGTGGGGATATTAAAAAATCCCCATAAGCAGCCTCTTTTTACCTCAGAAGAAAGAAAAACCATGATTGAAGAAGCAGTAAAACCTTTTTCTAACGTGGAAGTAGAAATTTTCGATGGTTTATTGGTCAACTTTGCTCGTGAGAGAGGATGTCAGGTTATTCTTCGAGGTTTGAGAGCTATTTCTGATTATGAGTATGAAACTCAGATTGCTCTCATTAATCGGAAGATGGCTCCCGAGATAGAAACTTTGTTTTTACCCACCAGTGCCGAATTTTCTTATCTTAACTCAACCATAGTAAAAGAGATTGCTTCTTTCGGTGGTTGTATCAGGGGGTTAGTGCCGCCAGCAGTAGAAAAGAAATTGAGAGATAAGTTTGATAGGGGAAATCTTTCTAATTTTTAACTTTAACAGAGGAGATGATTTCCTTTAAATGGAAAAGTTATACATACTACTTATAAAAGGGAGTAGATAAAATGGATATATTGAGCGAGATCAGAAAAAGAGCTAAAGCACTACAAAAAAGAATTGCTTTGCCTGAAAGCCAGGATGGGCGAGTTCTGAAAGCGGCGGAAATAGCTCAAAAAGAGGGCATAGCTTCTGTAGTTCTTCTGGGAGAAGAGGGAATGATTGCCGAAAAAGCGCAAGAGTTGAATCTTGACCTCTCGGGGGTGGAGATAGTTAATCACTTAAGAGATGAGAAAAGAGAATTTTATATTGACGACCTTTACCAGTTGAGGAAGAATAAGGGTCTTTCCTGGGAGGGAGCTGAAGACTTATTAAAAAGCCCCATGTATTATGCCTGTATGATGTTGCGGGAAAATAGAGTTGATGGGGTAGTAGGAGGAGCGATTCTATCCAGTTCTGATGTGATAAGACCAGCTCTACAGATTATTAAGACAGCGCCGGGAATTAAATTAGCCTCTAGTTGTTTCTTAATGGTGGTTCCTGATTGTCCTTACGGAGAAAATGGCGTTTTTCTGTATGCCGACCCGGCATTGAATCCCAATCCCGATGCTGAGGAGTTAGCTCATATTGCTATTACTACCGCTCGCACTGCCGTTTTTCTTCTGGATGCTGAACCCCGGGTGGCGATGCTATCTTTTTCTACCAAAGGTAGCGCCAAACATGAGTTAGTAGACAAAGTAATAGAGGCAACTCGTATTGCCCATTCTCTAAATCCAGATTTACTTTTAGATGGGGAACTGCAGCTTGACGCAGCGTTGGTTCCTGAAGTGGCAAAAATAAAAGCGCCTGGAAGCCCGGTGGCAGGAAAAGCCAATGTTTTGGTCTTTCCCGATCTGAATGCCGGTAATATTTCTTACAAGTTGACCGAGCGCCTGGCTAAAGCTACGGCTGTTGGTCCTATTTTGCAGGGTCTGGCTAAACCAGTCAATGACCTTTCTCGAGGGGCTAAGGTAGAAGATATAGTGGATCAGATAGCTGTTACTGTTTTGCAAACTCAATTTTAAGTTAGGAGGATAAAAAATTGAATATACTGGTGGTCAACTGTGGAAGCTCGACGGTTAAATATCAGCTCTTTCATGTAAAAGGAGAAGAAGATTATCAAGTATTAGCAAAAGGAATAGTGGAGAGAATAGGAGCACCCGGGTCTCGTCTGGAACACAATGGCAATGGCCAGGTTTTTACTCAGGAAAGGGAAGTTCCCAATCATCGAATAGCTATACAGTGGGTGATAGAAGTTTTGACTCAAGAAGAAACTCGAGTTTTAGAAAGCGTTGATGAAATTGAGGCAGTAGGTCATAGAGTACTGCACGGAGGAGAGAAGCTCACCGGCTCGGTGTTAGTTGATGATGAGGTTTTAGAGATTATCAGGGAATGTATTGATTTAGGTCCCTTGCATAATCCTGCCAATATTTTAGGGATAGAAGCCTGTCGGGAGTTAATGCCTGATGTGCCACAGGTGGCAACTTTTGATACTGCTTTTCACGGGACTATGCCCGAACATGCTTATATTTATGCTATTCCTTATGAGTATTATGAAAAATATCGTATCAGGAGATACGGCTTTCATGGTACTTCTCATCAATACGTATCAGAACGGGCAGCCAAAATACTGGATAAAGACCCTCGTGATTTAAAATTAATTACTTGTCATATGGGTAGCGGGGTAAGTTTTGCGGCAGTAAAAGGGGGTAAATCCATAGATACTTCTATGGGACTTACTCCTTTAGAAGGGCTGGTGATGGGAACGCGCTCTGGAGATTTAGACCCGGCCATACCCCTATTTTTAATGAGAAAAGAGGGGCTATCGGCTGAGGAAATGGATGAGATATTGAATAAAAAAAGTGGGGTGCTGGGTGTCTCAGGAATTAGTAGTGATACTCGGGATATTGAAGCTGCTGCTCCTTTTAATCATAGAGCTCAACTGGCTCTGGATTTGATGATTTATCGGGCTAAAAAATATATCGGCTCTTATTATGCTATTTTAGGAGGACTGGATGGTTTAGTTTTTACTGCTGGTATAGGAGAGAATTCTTCTTACATTAGAAAATCTGTTTGTCAGGGATTGGAACATTTAGGTATACTAATAGACGAAGAGCGGAATAAAGTGAACAGAAAAGAGGCTTTTATAAGTAGCGATCAGTCCCGGGTAGCAGTAATGGTTATTCCTACCAACGAAGAGCTGATAATTGCTCGAAATACCCGGGCTCTAGCAAGGAAAAGAGGTGAGAACGATGCGGCTTTACATCGGGGAAGTGAAAAAAAGTGTAGGAAGGACTTTCCATGATATTGAAGAAGAGAATTTCCCTTCTCTGAGCTGGGAAGGGAAAAAGCTACCTTTTGCGCAACCAGTAAGGGTGGATGCTCTCCTTACAAACTGTGGAAGTGAAATTCTGGTAAAAGGAGTAGTGGATACTGCACTCGTAATGTCCTGCTCCCGCTGTTTGGAACCCTCAATACAGGAAATAAAAGCTGTTTTTTACTTAGAGTACCGGAACTTGAGTCGTATCCATCGTCTCTCTGATATAGAAGCAGAAGCCAGTGAATCCGATGAAGTGGGGTACTTCTGGGAAGAAGATAATTATGTGGAAGTAACACGGGAAGTAGAAGAAGTTATTTTTATAAATCTACCCATGAAACCTTTGTGCTCTCCTGATTGTCGAGGGTTATGTCCAGTTTGTGGGGCAAATCGGAATAAAGAAAAGTGTTTCTGTGAAGAAGCGATAGATCCTCGATTGGCGGTATTGAAAAATTGGGCTAAGGAAAACTTATAACTTTCGGAGATAACACACTTTTAAAAGGCTAGAATTCTATTTTCATTTGCAATAGGTGAGAAATTATTTTATACTATCCTACACTTCAGGATGGAAAGCAAAAGAGGAGGTATTATGAGATATGGCTAATTTGACTAATAAGACTTCTCGTTGTCGACGTAATAAAAGAAGAACTCACTGGGTGGTGAAAGCTCCCCAATTGGTAGATTGTCCTCGCTGTCACCAGCCAAAGTTACCTCATCGGGTTTGTCTGGCTTGTGGTTACTATAAAGGCAGACAAGTGGTGAAAGTCGAAGACTAAGAGAGGCTGGATATGAGGATTGCTCTGGACGGATGGGGAGGAGACTTCGCTCCCGAGGAAATAATAAAAGGAGCGAAGGAGGCTTATTCTTCTGATTATACCCTGGTATTGGTAGGCCCCCGGCAGGAACTCCTCTCTCTTTATTCTCAATGGGGAATGGACGAAGAACATTTTCCCATTGAGAATGCTTCTCAGATAGTAGGTATGGGGGAGTCGCCTACTGAAGCTCTTAAGAAAAAGCCCGATTCTACCATAGCTAAAGGTATTGATTTACTAGCTCAGGGTAAAGTTGATGCCTTTATATCAGCAGGTAATAGCGGGGCGGTTATGACTACTGCCTGGATGAAGTTAAAAAGGATTGTTCAAATAGAGCGTCCAGCCATTGCCGCTCTTATACCTAATCCTAACTCCTGTACCGTTCTTCTGGATGTAGGAGCTAATGTGGATTGTAAGCCCAAACACCTTCTTCATTTTGCAGTTATGGGTGCAGAATATGCCAAGATAGTTTTGAATCTACTTCATCCCCGGGTGGGGTTATTAAATATTGGAGAAGAAGAAGGTAAGGGGAACGAGCTCGTGAGATCCACTTACCAGCTCTTTTATTCTCAGAGTGATTTTTTGCACTTTGATTTTGCCGGTAACGTAGAAGGCCACAATATAGTAGATGGAAAAGTAGACGTGGTGGTATGTGATGGTTTTACTGGCAATGCCCTTTTGAAGTTTGGAGAAGGGTTGATTGCTTTTATTTCCTCTCACCTTCCTCAACAAATAGGCAACCCTCAAGAAGAAGAGAAGTTGAAAGAATTCTGGCGTAAATTGGATAGAAGTGAATATGGAGGAGCACCTCTTTTGGGAGTAGAGGGAGTATGTCTAATCTGTCACGGTAGCTCAAAAGCGAGAGATATAAAGAGTGCCATTAGAGGAGCCCAGGAGTTGATAAAAAGAGGAATAGCAGATAAAATTCGTGAGCGTTTGTCTCAGCTTAATTTGAAAAGTTAGAGGTGGATTATGCGAGGAAGAGTCACAGAAATATTGGGTATCAAGTATCCTATTCTCCAGGGAGGAATGGCCTGGGTATCTACTGCGCCTTTGGTGGCGGCAGTTTCGGAAGCTGGAGGGTTAGGTATCATTGGAGCAGGGGGAATGACGGGAGAGAAGCTAAGAGAGGAGATCAAAAGAACTAAATCTCTTACCGGACAGCCTTTTGGAGTGAACTTGATGCTTTTATCTACTTATATAAAAGAGCAAATTGAAGTGGTTAAAGAGGAAAAAGTTCCAATAGTTACTACCGGTGCAGGAAATCCGGGAGAGCTGGTGGAGGAATTTGCCCGGGAAGGTATTTTAACCATTCCTGTAGTGGCATCTGTTGCTCTGGCTAAAAGGCTATTGCGTCGGGGAATAAAATTAATTATTGCTGAGGGGATGGAAGCAGGTGGTCATATTGGAGAGACAACCACCATGTGTCTGGTTCCCCAGATAGTAGATGCTGTCAGTCCACTTCCCGTGATTGCTGCCGGAGGAATAGCCGATGGAAGAGGCATGGCGGCCTGTTTTGCTTTAGGAGCAGAAGGAGTACAGATGGGCACTCGTTTTGTCTGCACTGAAGAGTGTGAAGTGCATCATCTTTATAAGGAAGCAATTGTGAAAGCGCAAGACCGCTCTACAATAGTTACTGGCACCACTACCGGTCACCCGGTACGTTGCCTTCGTAATCGTCTGACTCGCCAGTTCGAGGAATTGGAAGCTCGAAGAGCACCTGTTGAAGAAATAGAAGCTCTGGGCTCTGGTAGACTGAGAGAGGCGGTTTGTGGTAATGTAGAGGAAGGATCAGTAATGTCAGGACAAATTGCCGGTCTTATAAAAGATATTAAACCTGTTCAGCAGGTTATTGAAGATATAATCAGAGAATTTAAAGAAACAGTTAAAAAACTGCCTCAGGCGGTGGAGGATTAAAGTGGGCTGGGTGGTTCTTTTTCCTGGACAAGGGGCACAAAAGGTGGGCATGACTAAAGCTTGGTGGGATAATTATCGCCAGGAAACCGAGGAAATTATGGGGAAAGCGAGTGAAATTTGTGGGGTAGATTTGTTGCGTTTGACCCTGGAAGGACCGGAGGAAGAGCTAAACCTCACTTTTAATGCCCAACCAGCTATTTTAGCTACCAGCTTGCTCACCTGGCAGCTCTGGCAGAAAGAGTTTTCTCTGGCAGTGGATGCGGTAGCAGGACACAGTTTAGGAGAATACTCTGCCCTTTGTGCAGCAGAGAGTATAGACTTTGAAGAGGCAATTTTTCTGGTGCGAAAAAGGGGGGAGCTTATGCAAGAAGCCGTCCCCCCGGGAGAGGGAGCTATGGTGGCAGTTTTAGGACTGTCTCAAGAAAAGGTAGAAAATGTAGTGGGAGAGTTTTTCTCTCAGGGGAAAGTAGAAGTAGCCAATATTAATTCCTCTTCTGAAATAGTTCTTTCTCTTTCTCGTTCTCTTTTACCTCAAGTGGTGGATAAACTTGAAAAAGAGGGGAGCAAGAAAGTGGTAGAGTTAAAAGTCAGTGCTCCTTTTCACTCCAGTTTTATGAAAGAAGCAGCAGAGAAGTTTTCTTCCTTTTTGGAGGAAATAGAAATTAAACCTCCCCGTTACCGCTATGTGAGCAATGTAAATGCTCAATATGTTTCCCGTCCCGAAGAAATCAGGGATTTACTGGTCAGGCAAATGTTTTCTCCGGTAAGGTGGAAGGAAGTTATGGACACTCTTTATCGTTGTGAATCTCACCACATCTGGGAGATGGGTCCCGGGACAGTGTTGAGCAAGCTTTTTTCTCGAGAATATCCCGATGTAGAAGTAAAAAATGTAAATTCCTGGAATCGGGGGAGAAAAGAAGATGAGGAGGAAAGAAAAAGATGAGCCTTGAAAATCAAGTAGCCATGGTAACTGGAGGTAGACGAGGTATTGGTTTTACCATTGCTCAAATTTTAGGGAAAAATGGTGCCCGGGTAGCTATAAATGATGTGGCATCTCAGGAGGAGATAGAAAAAGCAGTAGAGGAATTAAAAGAGCAAGGCATAGAAGCCCGGGGATACATCGCGGATGTTACAAAAAAAGAAGAGATTAAAACCGTGGTACAGGATATAATAAACACCTGGGGGCAGATTGATATATTGGTGAACAATGCCGGGATTACAAGAGACGCACTTCTCGTGCGGATGAAAGATGAGGATTGGAAAGCAGTACTTGAGGTAGGGGTGCAGGGAGTTTACTATTGCACCAAAGAAGTCTTGCGGTATATGATGAAAAAGAGATACGGGAGGATAATCAATATTTCTTCGGTAGTAGGAGTAATGGGTAACGCCGGCCAAACTAACTACTCTACCGCGAAAGCAGCTATTCTTGGCTTTACCAAATCTTTAGCCCGGGAGGTGGCGTCCTTAGGTATAACGGTTAACGCTGTAGCTCCTGGTTTTATAAACACGGAAATGACTAAGAAACTGCCGGAGGAGGTGAGAGAAGTCTGGCTTCAGCAGGTGCCTCTCCGTCGCTGGGGAGAGCCTGAAGAGGTGGCTCAAGTGGTCGCTTTTCTGGCTTCTCGAGCTGCTGGATATATTACCGGTCAAACCATCCACGTCAATGGCGGGTTGGTAATGATTTAAAAACTACTTCAGGTAGGAGGTGTAACTATGGATATTTTTTCTAAGGTTAAGGAAATAGTAGTAGATCAGTTAGGAGTAGATGGAGAAGACGTTGCTCCCGATGCTTCCTTTATCGATGATTTGGGGGCTGATTCTCTTGATATCGTGGAGCTAATCATGGCTTTTGAAGAGGAATTTGATATTGAAATACCAGATGAAGATGCAGAAAAAATAACCACAGTGGGAGAAGCAGTAGAATATATCGAGTCTAAAGTAGGATAATTGTATTGCCCCGTGTCTAGTTCGGACATTGACTTTTCAGTGCTGGAGGAAAGAATTGGATATGTCTTTAAAGACGAAGAAGTTCTCAGAACTGCTCTGCGCCACAAATCAGCGCTGGAAGGAAGAGATGGCAGTTGCAACGATAAGTTAGAATGGTTGGGAGATGCGGTAGTCGGTTTTTTTGTTGCCGACTACCTCTTTCACCATTACGATAAACCCCGGAGCTGGTTGTCCTTAGCTAAATCAAAATTGGTAAGTGAAGAGTGTTTAGCTTATTTAGCCCGGAAGATTGAATTGGCAAGGTTTATCGAATTAGGTAAAGGAGAAGAAAGAAGTGGAGGGCGAGAAAAAGATTCCATACTGGCCAGTTCCTTAGAAGCGCTGGCTGGAGCAGTTTTTGTTGACTCCTCTTCTTATGAGGAGACCAGAAAAGTTCTGGAATTAATTTTTTGTGAGGCAGGAGATATTAGTTCTCTTAATCTCTCAGTTAACTATAAGGGGCTGCTTCAGCGGTGGTGCTTGCAATATTATAATTGTCTCCCTCGTTACGAAACTTTAAGTCAGGGGAATCAGGACTTTTATCGGGTAGAGGTTAAGATTGGAGAAAATAGTATAGCCTGGGGAGAGGGTAAGAATAAGAAAAGAGCGGAGCAGGAAGCAGCCAGGAAAGCTTTAGAAGTTTTGAGCAGCGGTGATCAATTTCCCAATAAAGGTCAATAATGTATTTAAAGAAAATAATCATTCAAGGCTTCAAATCTTTTGCCCATCTTACCACCATTGATCTTTCTCCAGGTTTAAATGTGGTTGTGGGTCCTAATGGTTCGGGTAAAAGTAACCTCATTGATGCTCTGCGCTGGGTGTGGGGAGATACGGCGCGAGAGCTCAGGGTTACTCAAAACCGGGAAGTCATATTTAACGGCTCAAAAACAGTTAAACCACTGGGAATGGCTGAAATTGAAGTGTGGTGGGGAGACCGGTCAGGGGTAAATCTAAAGGTGGCAAGAAGAATATTTGCCTCTGGAGAGTCAGAATATTTCTTCTGTGATGAAAAAATCCGCTGGAGAGAATGGAAAGAGAATTTAGAAAAAGAAGGCCTGGGAATAGAGCGTTTAAGTGCTGGTATTGTAGGGGCAGGAGATCTGCAAGCCCTGCTTTATGAGACACCTCTGGAGCGGTTGCAATGGTTAGAGACGGTAAGCGGTGCTGGAGAGTGGAAAAAAAAGCTGTATCAGATTTCTCTCCGTTTGGAAAAGATAGAGAGCAGAAGAAGACTTCTGGAGGAGCGATTAAAAGAGCTGGGCCTTCAAGTAGAAAAATGGAAATTGTGGGCCCAGGAGGAAGAAGAATACCTCTCCCTGGAGAGGGAATGGAGAGAAACCAGAGCACTCTATATTCAGGAAATGATAAGGCTCCGTCAGGAGAAAGTTTCTCTTCTTAAAAAAGAAATAGAAATGGAAGAAGAAAAAATAAGGGAGGGAGAGGAAGAGAAAAGAAAATGGGAGGATATTTTTTCTTCTCTTTCCATTGTTTGGGATAAATGCCAGAGAGAAAAGAGAAATATAGAGAACGAGATAGAGGAAAAGAAGAAAGAGAAAAAGAAAGAAGAGGAAAAACTCTATTATCTTTTAACTGAGATGAGAGAAAACAGGAAAAACTCTCTCCGGATTAAAGAAAAACTTTCCCGGTGGGAAGTGGAGATTAATCTCTGGGAAGAAAGAGAGAGGAAATGGAGAGAAGATTTTTCTTTTGTAGAGAACGAGATAGAGGAAATAGACGACAAAAAGTTAATGCTTCAGCTTGAAGAAAGAGAAAATGCTCTCCGGGAGTTAGAAACAAAGAAAATTCATCTGCGGGAACGAGAGCGTCATTGGAAAGAAGACAGGGAAAAACTGGAAGCCCGTCTCCGGAGTGAGATGCGCAAAGAAAAAAGAACAGAAGAGGAAATTTTGGAGCTCGAAGATAAGATTAAAAGAGGAGAAGAAGATATCAGAGATATAGAAAGTAAATTAGAGAGGAGAAAAGAAGAGGGAAAGATTTTAGAAGAAAAACTGGAAAAAGGGAAGGTAATTCTGCGAAGTGTTTCCCAGAAGATAAATAGCCGAAGGAAAAGAGAGCAAGGGGAGGAGGAATGGGAAAAAGAATTAAATGCTCGAGGCTGGTCTCGGCGGGCGGTACAGGCTCTTGGCTGGCTCTGGGAAAACCAGGATATTGAAAGAGAAAGCCCTGATTTGGAACTGTCTTCACAAGAGCCCGGGCGATGGTGTGTTTCTTCTTCTGCTGTGCCTCCTGTTTTCTGGAGAGAGTGCCAGAAAAAAGAAGCTCTTCATCTTTTTCAGAGTGGCGAGCTGCCTGATGAGAATCTGGTAACCTCCGATGGAAGTCTAATCTTTTTGCGCAGTGGATTTCTTTTGTTTCCTGGACAATTAATTTCTTCGGCAGGGGAACCTCGTTTTTATCGCTCTTGGAAGAAAAGAGAAAAAAAGTGGCAGGGTAAAATAGCTTCTTGGGAAAATAAAGTCCGGGATATTGCTAAAGAAGAAAAGAACGAAGAAGAGAAGCTGTGGAAGAAAAAGCTGGAGACAGAGAAAGAAAAAGAAAAATTAGCTTACCGGGAAAAAGAGAAAGAAGAAAGGGAAAGAGAGATAAAAGAACTTAAAAAAGAGATAGAGTTAATAACTGATAAAAAAAGCATTGAAGAGAAAGAACTGGTTACAATAGAAGAAGAGATAGCGAGGGTAAAAGAAAATATCTCTCAAATCCGATGTTGCATAAAAGAACGAGAAAAAGAGAAAATAAAAAAAGAAGAAAGAGAAAGAGAAAGAGAAAAGATTTTGTGGGAGATGCAATCCCTGAAGAAGGAAGCAGAGGAGGCCCTTGAGATTTTAAAGAGAGAAGAAGAGGAAAAAAGAAGATATGGAGAAAGATTGAGCGAAGAAGGAAACAAAATCCGGGTGATAGAAGTTTTCCTGGAGCAGAAGATGAAAGAACAAAAGCAAAAAGAAGAAGAGGAAAAACGCTTAAATGAAGAAATTGATTTAGCTAAGAAAAAAATCCAAGATATAGCAAAAGAGAGGGAAGAGAGAGAAAGGAAATTAGAGAAAGCTCTTATTTTAGAAGAAAAGTTAGATTCGGAGATAAAAGAGTTTTCTCGAGAACTGGAAAAAGTGGGCAGTTTTTGTCCTGCACTTTCCTCAACCCGTGTAGATATAAAAGAGCTGGAGTATTCTCTCCAGAAAAAAGAGGAATTGTTGCGGAAAAAGAGGTTTATTCCTGGAGCAGGTGAAGAATTTGCTCGAGTAGAAGAACGTTTTTCTTCCTTAAAGGAAAAAAATGAGTGCTGTAAAGCCGGTCTGCACCTGGTGGGAGAAGGAGTTTCTCTTGCTCAGAAAGAAATCAGAAAAAGCTTTCAGGAATTTCTTTACGAGGTAAATGAAAGATTTTCTTGCTTTTTTAAAGAAATTTTCCCCGGAGGAGAGGCTCAACTCCTTTTTCAGGGAGATAAAGCAGAAATAGAAGTGCGTCTGCCGGGAAAGAGAAAACAGAATTTGTCTCTTTTATCCAGTGGAGAAAGGTCATTGGTGGCCCTGTGCTTTCTGTTTGCAGTTTTTGAGGTAGCTGATTTACCTTTTTGCTTTCTGGATGAGGTAGATGCTAATTTAGACCATGCCAACAGTCTGCTTCTGGCTCAATTGCTGAAGAATATTTCTCAAGACCGACAGGTGGTGATGGTAACTCACCAGGAAGAAGTGATGGAAGTAGCAGATCAAATAATTGGAGTCACTATGAATGACCCGGGGGTTTCCCAGGCAGTTTGTCTTGACGGGAAATCTTTTCAATAGAAAAAGGAGAGATATGATGGAAAAAGAAACTACCTGGCAGAGATGGGTGAAAGGTATGGGAAAAATGAAGGAGGAGGTAAAAGAACATTTTTCCCAGCTATGGAGCAAAAAAGAAACAGGAGAAAAAGATTGGGAAGAGCTGGAAGAATTGCTCATTCAGGCCGATATGGGGCCTGCCTTATCCCTGGAAATAGTGGAAGAATTTCGGGAGTTTAAAAAGTCCCGGGGAGGAGATGACTGGCAGGAATGGTTATATCAAAAATTGTTCTCTCTTCTGGAGGGAAATGATCCCTCTCTTTTTGCTTCTGCTAAAGAAGGAGAACTAAAGGCTATAATTCTTTCTGGAGTTAATGGAGTGGGAAAGACCACAGCAGCTGGCAAACTGGCTTATCTCTTTAGAAATAAAGGGGAGAAAGTTAGCCTCATTGCTGCTGATACTTTTCGAGCTGCGGCTATGGAGCAGCTGGAGGTTTGGGCACAAAGAGCAAAATGTCGCTATTTTCGGGGGACAGAGGGCGCAGATCCGGGAGCAGTGGTATTCGATGGAATTAGCTCTGCTCGCCACCAGGGAGACACTTTAGTTATTATTGATACAGCAGGAAGGTCTCATGTCAACAAGAACCTGCTTGCTGAATTGGAAAAAGTAGTGCGAGTTACTAAAAAGTTGATTCTCCCTTCTAACCTGGAGAGTATTTTAGTTATCGATGCTTTAGCCGGTCAGAATGCTTTTTTACAGGCTCAATCTCTATTTCCAGTGGCTGACCTCAGTGGTATCATTCTCACTAAATGGGATAGCCAGGCTAAAGGGGGAATTGTTTTCCGTATTGGTAAAGAATTTCATCTTCCGGTGAAATATTTAGGAGTAGGAGAAGGGATAGAAGATCTGGTTCCCTTTGATGCGGAGGAGTTTGTGAAAACTATAGTTTACTGAAAGAACAATGAGGGGTGCACCGTTTTTTGGTTGTTTTTAAAACAATTTCTCAGGGTTTCTTGACAGAGAAGAGCGAGCCGATTATTATCTTATATGTTTCAGTAAAAAGGAGAGTTGTTCGTGTTTGAAGCTTTAACTGACAAATTTAATGCTATTTTTAAAAAGTTGCGGAGTAAAGGAAAATTATCTGAGGAGGATGTAGATGCCATTCTTAAGGAATTGAGGATGGTACTACTGGAATCCGATGTCCACTATCGAGTAGCTAAAGACCTTACCTCTCGGGTAAGAGAAAGAGCGGTGGGGAAAGAGGTGATGGAGAGTGTAACTCCTGGAGAAATGGTTATTAAAATTCTCTGGGAGGAAATTCGCCAGATATTGGGAGGGGAAGCTCGGGAGCTGAATCTTTCTGGTTCTTTTCCTGCTTCTGTGATGATGGTGGGATTGCAGGGCTCAGGTAAGACCACCACTTGCGGGAAACTGGGAGTATATTTGAAAGAAAGAGGTTTCTTTCCTCTTCTGGTCTCCACTGATACCCGCCGTCCAGCAGCCAAAGAACAGCTAAGGATTCTTGCTCAAACGGCAAAATTAGAGTTTTTTGATGATCCTCAGGCTTCTACTCCTCAAGAGATGATAAAGAAAGCTCGAGATTACGCTCGAGAAAAAAGTTTAGATGTAATTTTAGTGGACACTGCAGGTAGATTACACGTAGAAGAAGAGCTTCTCGAGGAGTTGAAAGAGCTAATCGAAGAGGAAGAGTTTTCGGAAAGATTTTTAGTTTTAGATGCTACTACCGGTCAGGAAGCAGTGAAGGTAGCCCAGAGTTTTGAAAGCTGGGTGCATCCTACAGGACTCATCTTAACCAAAGTGGACACTGACGCCCGGGGTGGAGCGGTTCTATCCATTGTGGCTCAAACAGGGTGGCCGGTGAAACTGGTGGGAGTGGGTGAAAAGCTCAATCAGATAGAAGTTTTCCATCCCGATAGAATGGCCAGCCGGATAATGGGATTGGGAGACACTTTGACCTTCATTGAAAAAGTGGATCGAGCCATAAGTGAGGAAGAAAAGAAAAAATTAGAAAAGAAGATAGAGAAAAAGGAGTTAGATTTTAACGATTTTCTGGAAGAGTTGCAGCGGGTGAAAAATGTAGGATCTTTTCAGGAAATTCTGGATATGTTCCCCGGGCAAATACGAGGGATGATGTCTCAGGTGGATGGAGAAAAAAATCTGAAAAGAGTGGAAGCTATAATCAACTCTATGACTCGTGAAGAGCGGGAGAACCCTTCTCTCATTGGTGCCAGTCGCAAAAGGAGGATTGCTCAAGGTAGTGGTACCACAGTACAAGAGGTAAATAAATTACTCAAGCAATTTGAAGATTTTCGTAAGCTATGGAAACAAATGAAGAAAGGCCGCCCTCTTCCTTCTTCTAAGGGGAGAGGATTTTTTGGCTTAGGAAGATAGAGACGAAAGGAGAAGAATAGAAAATGGCGGTGAAATTGAGATTGTCTCGAATTGGTCGTAAGCATCTTCCCTATTATCGAATTGTGGCCATTGATTCTCGAAAAGCGAGAGATGGTAGACCGATCGAAATTCTGGGCAATTATTCTCCCCTGGCCGACCCACCTCTGTGGTCTCTACGGACAGAGCGGATAGAATACTGGATTTCTCAGGGAGCGGAAGTGTCCGACAAAGTTAAAGCTCTTCTTAAAGAAGCGAAGAAGCTGGAGGCTCAGACAAAATGAAAGACCTGGTTGAGTTTATAGTTAAAGCACTGGTAGATCATCCTGAAGAAGTGAAGGTTTCTGAAGTAGAAGGAGAGCAGTCGGTAATTTATGAAATCAGGGTAGCTCAGGAAGATATGGGGAAAATCATCGGGAAGCAAGGAAGAATTGCTCGAGCCCTTCGTACCATTGTTAAGGCAGCAGGAGTAAAAAGAGGGAAGAAAACAGCCGTAGAAATTTTGGAGTAGGTAATAATAAAATAAGGTGAAAAAAGTTCTGGTGGGAAAGGTTCTGAAAGCTCAGGGGTTGCGAGGGATGGTGAAAGTGCTTCCTCTCACGGATTTTGAAGAACGCTTTTCTCCTGGAAGTTCTCTGGGGGTAGGACTACCTGATGCAGGTTACAGACTTATGACTGTTGCAGAAGCAACTGATGAAGGGAGAACTATTTTAGTTCGTTTTCAGGAAGTTTCTTCTCGCCAGTCAGCAGAGGAAATACAGGGTTTCTTCTTAGCTGTGGAAGAAAAAGAATTGAAAGCTCTTCCTTCCAACCATTTTTATTATTTTGAATTGTTAGGTCTTAAGGTGGTGGAAAAAGGAGAATTAAGAGGTGAGGTAGTGGCTATTGTAGAAGGACCCTCTTATGATTATCTGGTGGTGAGAAAAGAGGAAAAAGAATATGACCTTCCTTTTATTCGTGCCTATGTTCAGGAGGTGAATAAAGAGGAGGGCTTTATTGAGGTAGAATGCCCCGGAGGTTTCTGGGATTGAAACTTCGTATCGATGTGGTTACCCTGTTTCCTCAAGCTATAGAGCCTTACCTGAATGCTTCTATTCTGGGTAAGGCGCAGGAAAAGGGGATAGTGAAAATAAAAGTTCATAATTTACGCAGCTTCACTTTGGATCGCTATAAGACGGTAGACGATTACCCTTTTGGTGGTGGACCGGGAATGGTGCTCAAACCTGAACCTCTGTGGCGGGCAGTGAAATTTATTGAGAGTTATACTGTCAGCACTCCGCGAGTGATTTTGACCAGCCCTCAGGGGTCTTTGTTTTCTCAGGAAAAAGCCCGGGAGCTGGCTCAAGAAGAACACCTTCTTTTCCTTTGTGGCCGCTACCAGGGGGTGGATGAGCGAGTGATAACCTTAACCGGAGCGGAGGAAATCTCCATTGGAGATTATATCCTCTCTGGAGGAGAGCTGGCCGCTCTGGTGATGATTGAGGCTACAGTTCGTCTCATTCCCGGAGTTCTGGGTGATGAAGAATCTATAAAGGCCGATTCTTTTTATAAGGAAGGACTGGGTCCTCCTCAATTCACTCGTCCCCGAGTTTTTCAAGGATTAGAAGTACCGGAAGTTTTATTGTCCGGGAATCACGCTCTTATTGAAGAGTGGAGAAAGAAAAAAGCAGAAGAGAAAACTGCCCGGATACGACCGGAACTTCTGCCAGTTGCTAAGGATAAAAAGGAATGATATATTATAGAAGATTTCCCTCAGGAGGAGGTTCAAATGGATAAAGCAAGAGTTTTACGAGCAGTAGAAAGTAGCTATATTAAAGAAGTTCCTGATGTGCGCCCAGGAGACACAGTGCGATTAACCCTTAAGATTGTAGAAGGTGGTAAAGAAAGGTTTCAAAAATTTGAGGGTTTAGTAATTGGAGTGCGAGGTTCGGGAATAAACCGTAGTATTACAGTGAGGAAGATTTCCTTTGGAGTGGGAGTAGAGCGTATTTTTCCTCTCCATTCTCCTTCTATAGAAAAAATTGAGATTCTGCGTCGAGGCAAGGTAAGAAGGGCTAAACCTGTCTCTTATACACATCT
>DGDO01000105.1 GCA_002385475.1 Candidatus Sordicultor fermentans
TTCATAAAAGCAGACCCGGATAGGTTGCAGAGACAGATCGAAACATTAAAGAGAATTACTGAATTAGGATGGCAGGTTATGTACTTCAGCGCCAAAGGGGAGATTAAAGAAGCTTTGAGAGAAGATATAGACTGTGGCAACATTAACTATGTAGAGCTTCCAGGTATATTAGCTTAAATATCAGGTGATTTACATCGGCTTTACTATATCGGGGGAAGAAGGTTAGGCAGTTTAAAGGATGTGCTTTAATTCCTGAGGTGCGTGTTTGATGAGAGCCACTCCCATATTTGAGCTATTTTGCTGAGCTTGTGTTGATTTCTGCCCCCTTTTTCCCATTGCTCTGGGGAAAGAGAATGACACTATACTGCAAGATTTATTTTGCCATCATTCTAATCTTTTCAGCTTTAAACATGTTCGTTTTGCAGAAGTTAATGGTGCTGGGAGATGGCTGGGAAATAAAAGCGCGAGAAAACTTAAGAACGGGTCCTTTATTACTCAAAAAGATGGGCATCAGCATCTCAGGCAAACTTTTACTGCTGATGAAGTTCAATAATGCAATTGGAAAATTGTATAATTATATCAGCAATATAGCATGCATCCCCGATATAGAGGAATGGGAGCAGAAAAGGTAGGCGCCAGAAGAATGGTGCTCGATGTTGAAAGCGATAATATCAGCACTATTGCTTTCCCTGCATTTTAACAGGGTGATAAAAGAAATCTGAGATGGCAAAAAAGATAATTTCCAGCAGAAAATAGAGTTATGTTGGATTAACCACTCATTTCCCGGTGTGTCATAATGATCCTCGTTTGCTCATCTGCCCGAAATAGTCATTACGAGTTCGCATTTTCGCTTACGCGGCAATCCCGAGTTTTTAACCCGATGTAGCTTACTTTTAGCGTTTGTTGAGGCTCAAAAAGGAAAGATCACCACGGGAGACGAATAAGCGACCCTCGCGATGACAGGAAAAGAGGTTCCTCGCAAAAGAGAAGGGGGTGATAAGTGGATTTAACCTTTATAGTTCTGGATTCCTGATAGAGATATTCAGAAATGACAACAAAAAAAAGACACCCTCACCCTCACCTTAACCCTCTCCCGAGGAGGGTAAGGGGAAAATAGTTCAGGGGTGATGGTAAAAGCAAGGGGTTGATAAAGGGAAATTCTTTTCCCCTTTATAACCTACTGTATTATTCTGTTTACGATTGCATTGAGAAAATTTATAATATTGCTCAATTAATGGATGGCTCGGACTCGTTATGACCTGTAAGTAATGAGGGGGCAGGTGGCTCGTTTTATTTTGTTCTAATTCTGTAAAGCCGGACTTCACAAATCTATAAAACGTCAGTAAAATATGTAACAATTTAAAAATAGGGAGAACCTTCAGTGAAAAAGAAATTTGATAGAGTGTATCAGTTCAAGATTACTCTCAAGGGTATCAGACCACCAATCTGGCGGAGAATACAAGTTCCGGAAACTTATACCTTTTGGGACTTACATGTGGCTATTCAGGATGCAATGGGCTGGGAAGATGCCCATCTTCATGAATTTGAAATGGTCTCTCCTTCGTAGAAGAAGAAAGTGAGAATAGGAACTCCAACTGAAGAAGCCGAGGTTTTTGGGCAACAAATTATCCCGGAAGAAAAGCAGAAGATTGCTAACTGGTTTTCTATGGAAAACAGGGTGGCAAGTTATGTTTATGATTTTGGAGATGATTGGGAACATAAGATAGAATTAGAAAAAATACTTCCTCGGGAGAAAAATATTAAGTATCCTGTATGCATAGCCGGCAAAAGAGCCTGTCCTCCTGAAGATTGTGGAGGCGTATGGGGATATGAAGAATTTTTAGAGGCTATAAGAAATCCTGAACATGAGGAACACAGTATAATGTTAGAATGGATTGGTGGAGAATTTGACCCTGAATATTTTAATCCGGAAGAAGTTATATTTGAAGACCCTGATGAACGTCGAAAATATTTATGGGAATAATAGGAACAATAACCCACATAACTTAACAAAAGGGCAAAGAGAGGGTATAAAGGTATGAATAGCGGGGAAAAGAGATGAGAGATTTCATAAAAGAGGCAGAGAAATTATTAATTGCTGCCAGACATGACCTGAATATGGGAGATTACTATTCCTGTTTTTCAAAAAGTTATCATGCCATGGTCCTTTCAATAAAGGCGTCACTGAGCTTATTCGAGGGGCGTTTTAGCAAAACGGAAATAGAAATGCTTAACCGAGATGTAGAAAAAAAGTTTAAGGATATTCATGATCAGATATTACTTATGGATAATGGGGCAGGCTTTATCTTAAATGAGAAAGAAGTAAAAGAGTTTTTAGAAGAAGCAGGTGATTTTGTCCAAAAGTCAAAGAATGATCTTGAAGAGTGGTTACAGACAAAGGGAGAGAAATAATCTGTCATTTCCCTGTTAATGGTAGCTGTGATAAAATAGCCAAATAGATGAACCGCGAAAAGGAGATTGAAATACGATGAGAGAGTCAACTCGTACTTTGACTTATTCAGCTATAGCTATCGCGTTAGTGGCTATAGCCACTATGAGTTTGCAGATTCCTATTCCTCAGACTCGAGGATATATAAATCTGGGAGATACCTTAATATTTGTTTTTGCCCTGCTCTGGGGAACTCGAGTGGGGGCTTTGGCTGGAGGATTAGGCTCTGCTTTAGCTGACCTTCTGACCGGGTATGCTCACTGGGCTCCGTTTACTCTGATAATTAAAGGGATAGAAGGTTTCTTGGTGGGAGCTTTTGCCAGCCGGGAGCAAAATCTCCCTAAACGGATTCTCTTTTTATCTCTGGCTGGTTTAGAGATGGTGGGAGGATATTTTTTGGCTGGCTCTCTTCTTTATGGACCTGGTGTGGCAATAGTGGAAATCCCGGGCAACTTAGTGCAAGCTGGAAGCGCGGTTCTTCTATCCTCTCTTGTAGTATATGCCATCCGCAGAGGGGAGAAATCTATTTTCCATAGCATTTAGTTTCTTTCCTGCTTTTTTATATGGCGGAGAACTTCTTCTTCTACCTCAGGTAGAGATCGCAGAAAACGATGAACTAAGCGGGGAATATCTTGAGAGGTTTTTCCCTCAAAGCGAAGGGTGTATACTGGTTCGGTAACTGATTTGCGAATCATTGCCCATCCTTCTTCCCACTCTACTCTTATTCCATCGAGATAGGACACTTCTCCTCCTGAAAGTGAATTTTCCACGAGAGGGAGCAGGTCTTCTCTCCCTTTAGCAGCAATCCGAATGTCGGGAGTGATATGAGAAGGAGGAAAAGTTTCCCTTATTTGAGAAAGAGGGTATGGTGTTCGGGAAAGATAATAAAGGAATAGAGCTGCAGCATATAGCCCATCATCTCTTTTTAGTTCCCGGAAAAAGTAATGACCGCTGATTTCCCCTGCCATAAAGGCATTTTCCCGGAGGAGGCGCCTTTTAATATGAGCATGCCCAGAACGCTCCGGAATAGGTATACCTCCCATTCTTTTTACCTCTTGAGGGACAATCTGAGAACATTTTAAGTCATAGATAAATTTTTCTCCCCCGGGAAGGTGGGGCAAGGTGTTTCGAAGGAAAAAAATAATTCCTTCTTCTCCTTTTAAAATTTTTCCCTTCTCATCTGCGAACACTACTCGATCCCCATCCCCATCAAATGCTATTCCTGAATCTGCTCTTTCTTCTCTTATTTTGTGAGAAAGAACAATTAGATTGTCTTTTTTAGAAGGATTAGGAGAACGATAAGGGAAAGATCCATCTTTTTCACAGAAAAGAGGAATTACCTCATAACCCAAATTTCTTAAAAATTGAGGGGCAAGGTCAGAGTAGCATCCACTACCACAATCCACCACTACCCGCAATGGGCGGTGGGGCAGAGGAACGAGAGAGGAGAGAGAATCGAGATATTCTCTATCTAAATTCTGGATGGCTCTCTTTCCTTTTTCGCTACAGCGAAAGTTTTTTTCTTTAACTTTTTTAGCTAAATTGGTAATATCCTCAGGAGCAGGAGGGGTGTCCCCCCAGGTGATTTTAAGCCCGTTATATTCTGGAGGATTGTGGCTTGCGGTAACCATAATCCCTCCTTCTCCTTGTAGCTTTTCTACAGCAAAGTATAAAAGAGGGGTAGGGACAACCCCCAGATCAACTACTTCTCCTCCACTTTCTAAAAGTCCCTTGATAAGGGCTTCTTTAAGGAGAGGAGTACTTTTCCGCACATCTCCTCCCACTACTATTCTGGAACCTGCAGGAAGCAGTGAGGCAAAAGCTCTCCCGATGAGATAAGTTTTTTCTTCGTCGATTTCTGCAGGGAAAATTCCTCTGATATCACACTCTTTAAAAATACTCATTCAATTCACCTTTAGTATTCCTTTTTTTATTAAATCATCAGTAGCCAGAGCTACTGCTTCTCTTGCCGAATAACGGGGAGTGAAATTTAAAACTTCTTGAGCTTTTAACATGGATACACAGCAACCCTGTCGGACGTGTTGAGCAGCTTCTTCGGGATAACCAAATTTCTCAGTGTATTCTTCTAAAGAAATATTTTGAAAATAAAATTCTTTTCCAAAAAGAGAGGCGAAGTATTCTCCCAATCCCCAAAAGGTCATAGCTTCAGAAGCTCCGCAGTTGAAGCTTTCTCCAATAGCTCTGGTTTCTTTTTCTATAGCCCTTAGAAAAAGAGAGGCCACATCTTGAGGGTGAACATGGTGAAGGGTGGAGAACCCTCCATCCAGCAGATAAATTTCTTCTCCATCGATTATTTTTTGTAGATTTTCTGGATTATGGTCTCCAAAAGGAGTAACAAAAGTTTTTCCTGGACCGGTAATATGTCCGGGGTGGATGACGGTAGCCTTAACCTTGCCCTCTCGTGTAGCCTGCAAAAGCTTGCTCTCTATTATGGCCTTTTTACGAGCATAATCGTTTTCGGGAAACCGAGGAGCGCTTTCAGGAGTGGGAACTATTCTGGTTTTGCCATATACCCACACTGTACCGCAGGAAAGAAGGTGAACATCTTTTCCAGTTAGAGTATCTATAAGAATTTGAGCGCTCTCCGGTTCAAAACAGATAATATCTACTATAATGTCTGCTCCTGTTTCTTCTATCAACTCTGGCCAGCGGCCAGTTCTCTCTTCTTTTTCTCTATCCACTGTTACCATCTTTATCTCTTTTTCCCAGAAACCTTCCGGGTAGGCAGCGGTTTTTCCTCTGGAAAATACCACCACCTCATGGTCTTTAGCGACCAGAGAGGGGATTAGATAACTACCAATATGCCCCGTGCCTCCTATAACCAGAACTTTTTTCCTTTTCATATTTTCCTCCTTTACTTTATCATTTTATCCTTTTATAGTTATATTTAAAAGGTAGTTAATTAAAAATAGTTAATAAAAGAAAGGAGAGCGATAACCTTGGAGGAAAACTGGAGAGAAAAGTTAGAAAAAGCACCTCTTTCCCGAATAATGGAGGTGGCTTATGAAAACCAGGTGTTAATCCCTGCTTTTAATGTTGCTTATCTTCCCATGGTGGAGGCTATTATGGAGGCATTACGAGAGACCGAGACCTTTGCTCTTTTAGAGGTTTCTCGTCCTGATATCACTCGTTTTGGAGCAAAGAGTTTTCAAGCGGTAAAAGAGGAATATGAGCGCTTTGGAGACCTTGCTTTTAGCCGACTCCATCAGGACCATGTCCCGGTGATAGATGAGGAAGGAGAAAAGGTAGACTGGAAGTCGCTCATCGAAGAGGCTCTTTCTCTGGGATATCACTCAGTGATGATTGATGGCTCTCGCTTGCCTTTGGATGAAAACATCCGGGTTACTCGAGAAACGGTGATGATTTCTCATCGCCATGGAGTTTGTGTAGAGGGAGAATTGGGCTCAGTTCTAGGGCATGAAAAAGGCCCTCTTCCTCCTTATGAGGAGCTTTTTCAGAGCGGGCAAGGATTTACTTCTCCTGAAGATGCTCAACGTTTTGTTCAAGAAACTGGCGTAGACTGGCTTTCGGTGGCTATTGGTAATATTCATGGAGCAATCACCGGCGCGGCAAAAGACCAGAAGAAAGTGGAAGCTCGATTGAATATCCAACATCTACAACAAATTGCACGAGTGACCGGGATTCCCCTGGTTCTTCATGGGGGTTCGGGAATTAAAAGAGAATACGTTTTAGAAGCGATTAAAAACGGTATTACCAAGATTAATATAGGAACTGAAATCCGCCAGGCTTATGAGAGAGGTTTAGGGGAAAATTCTAATATAGAAGAAGCTCAGAAAGAGACGAAGGAAAAAGTTAAAGAGCTGATAACTTCCTACTATGAAATAGAGGGCTCGGTACATATTCTTTCTAAAAAACTATAAAAGGGATATATGAGGTTACCATAATGGACTCCGAAAACTGGGCAGAGCAATAAGACTGTAAGATCATTCAGTGAATATGGGACGCATCCTCGCAAGATAACGAAATGGAAGAAACAACTACTTGAAGAATTACCTTCAATATTTAGTGATAAAAGAGTAAAGACAAATGGAGAGTTAAAAGTAAAGTAAGAATGGCTCAAAAAAACTATCCTCTTCGGGGAGGAAAAGCATAAAGTGACAGAGCCAATGAATCCGGAGATACTATTATATGGACAATGTGAGCTTA
>DGDO01000099.1 GCA_002385475.1 Candidatus Sordicultor fermentans
ATTTTAAGGGGGAGGGTATAATGCTCTCCCCCTAGAAAGGGAATTAGATGAGAAAGAGAGAAAAAGAACATTACCTTTTTATTCTTCCCTCCTTTATTACTCTTCTTCTTATTGTTGTGTTTCCTACTATTTTCCTATGGTACGTAAGCTTTACTAACTATGATCTTTCTATGGGTTGGGAAAATAAATCTTGGATAGGGTTGCGAAATTATAAATATCTCTTTTTAGAAGACAAAGACTTTTGGTATTCTTTAAAAATAAGCTTATTCTTTAGTGGTTTTACAGTTGTGACCGAGTTTGGCTTGGGGCTTCTTATTGCTCTTCTCTTTAACCGAAGAATCACTGGAAAAAGGTTATGGATGTCTTTTTTAATAATTCCTATGGTTATTACTCCTTCTATTGTCTCCCTAATATGGAAATTAATGCTCAACACAGAGTACGGGGTTTTAAACTACCTACTTTCTCTTCTCTCCATAGGAAAAATTAACTGGTTAGGCTATGAAAACGCTCTTTGGTCACTAATTCTAGTAGATATTTGGGAGTGGACTCCTTTTATGGCGCTTATTTTGTATGCTGGTCTGCAAGCTCTTCCTCAAGAACCCTATGAAGCTGCCTTGGTTGATGGTGCTTCTTCTGTTCAATTGTTTCGCTTTATTACTTTGCCCCTTATGCGTCCCATAATCTTTATTTCTCTCCTTCTTAGAGCTATTGATTCTCTAAAGATGTTTGACATAGTGTATGGATTAACTCAAGGAGGGCCAGGTAATGCTACTGAATTATTGAGTCTTCATATTTATCGACTGGGATTTCGTCATACCAATTGGATTGGGAGAGCATCAGCTAATGCTGTAATTCTCCTCATGATAGTTACTCTCTTAACTACTGTTTTATTGCGTATTATGAAAAGAGAGTCTGGGGAGGGATACTGAATGAAAACTTCTAAGAACAAAATTCAGGGAGTCATCTTTGATATCTTAATTGGGGTAGTGGTGCTTTTCTGCTTATTTCCTTTTCTATGGATGCTTTTAACTTCTTTTAAAACTAGAGTACAGACTATAGATCCTTCGGTTTGGATATTTAAACCTACTTTGGAAAACTACCAAGCCGTTTTTCAGAAAAGAGACTTGCTGCTTTATATTAAAAATAGTGCGATTGTAGTATCTCTGACTACTCTGATATCTCTTTTTTTAGGGACTTTGACTGCTTATGGATTGGCTAGATTCAATTTTTCCCGGAAAGAAGATTTAGCCTATTGGATTTTATCGCTTCGTATGCTTCCTCCCATGGCGGTGGTTATTCCTTTTTTCCTCTTGGGTCGATTCCTAGGTTTATTAGATACTCATATTTTACTAGTCATTGTTTATCTAAGCTTCAATATTCCCTTTACTATATGGATGATGAGAGGTTTCATTGAGGATATTCCTAGAGAACTAGAAGAGGCAGCCTGGGTAGATGGTTGCTCTCGCTTTCAAGCTATTTGGCGAATCATATTTCCCCTTGTAGCTCCAGGTTTAGCTGCCACCGCCATTTTTTGTGTAATTCAATCTGGGAACGAGTTTGCCTTAGCCTTCTTTCTCACCAGCTTTAATGCTCGAACTGTTCCTACAATGGTAACCTTTTTTCTCTCAGTTTTAGGAGTGATATGGGGAGAAATGGCAGCAGTAGGAGTTATTGCCACTTTACCGGTTTTAATTTTTGCTATAATCGTTCAGAAGTATCTGGTCCGAGGTCTAACTTTTGGAGCAATAAAAAGCTAATACTATAATACTATACCCCAACAATTGACTCGATGAGGGGGTACCAGGGCCTCTTGCTATCTATGGTGGTTATTTTTTGTTGAATATCTTCATCTAAAGGATGAAGCATAGCAGATTCGGGGATGACAGGCCGGAAGTTATACCGAAGGAGTATTTCCCACTCTTCCCTGTTATCGGGAGAGGACAAACAATCTATTTTTCTCTCTTCTCCTACCAATCTTAAGCTTTTTACTAAAACCTTTTCTTTAGCTTCTTGGTTAATACCGTACCAGTCACTTAAATAGATGATGGGTTCTGAATCTTTGTCAGTGGTAATTTCTCCCTCAGTAATAGTAAGAGTAGCCAGAAGATGGTTATTTTCATCTTGCAAAGATATTAACTTAGTAGGCAGACAAGCAGGTCTTTTCGCTTTTCGCCACATCCATTGTTCCTCGGAAAAGTAAACAAAGCCATTATAGGAAGATAAGTTTTGATTTAGAAATTCTCTCACCCTTTGATGAGGGCTTTCTTTCCCTTCCCGGTCATAGAAAGGTTTTTCTCCTTTTTCTCGCTGTAGATGAAAAATCCTCTTGAAATCAATGTATCCCAATCTCTGGTAGAGATAAAATTGAGGAGATTCGGGAACGGTATAGAGATAGCCCATTCGACATTCTTTTTCTGCCATGATTTTCTCTGCTTCTTTAAGAAGAGCCGAAGCTAAACCTCTTCGACGATAATCAGGGTGAGTCATAACTGTATCGATAATACCCACTGGTGTTAGCTCTCCCTCCAAATAAATGTGGGATAGAGTAAGAAAGAGGCTAGATACCACTTTATCTTCATATAGAAAAAGGAGGATGTTTTCTAAACCTAATCCTGGGCGTTCTATATACCATTCTAAAAAATCTCTGCTAGTTGGTAACACTCCAGGGTAAGCGCCAAAAGAAAGAGAATGGAGATACAAAAGTTCTTCTACGATATTTTTTACCTCTGAACCCCGACTCAATTTATACATAAGTGTCTACCCCCTTGTCATTACTCCGTTTATAAATACGGCTTCTACTTGAAAGTGGTTATCGAATACCACGATATCAGCTATTTTGCCTTTCTCAATACTACCCAGTTCTTTTTCTTTTCCCACCAGCTGAGCAGGAATAAAACTGGCCATTTTAGCTAACTCTGGTGAAGAAATAGAGAATAACTCTCTCAAATTATAAAGCATTTGAGGGAGAAGAAAGGTACTACCGGCTAAAGTTCCTGAAGGTAGGTAAGCCATCCCTTCCCTTACTTCTACTTTTTGTCCACTTAATTCATACACACCTTCTGGCAAGTTACTTACTTTCAGAGCATCGCTTACTATGCAAAGGTGGTCGGGGGCTTTACATTTCAGAGCTATTTTTATTACTTCCGGTTTTACATGAATTTTATCGGCAATAATTTCGGCATATATTTCATCGTTTCCCAGGGCAAAAGCTAAGAGATTGGGTTGGCGATGGTGAAGAGGGTCCATACCGTTGAAAAGGTGAGTTACCATTTTAGCTCCCCTTTCCCAGGCTCGCTTTGAGGTCTCATAATCTGCTTCACTGTGTCCTAAGGAAATCAAAATGCCGTTTTGAGCTAAATATTCGATGGCTTCAAGTGCTCCGGGAAGCTCAGGAGCTATGGTTATTCTTTTAATTACCCCTTCTCCTTTTTGGATTAAGGATTTTATTTCTTCTTCGTGGGGTTTTCTTAAATAGGTAGGGTCATGAGCTCCTCTCCTCCCTAATGATAGATAAGGGCCTTCGAGGTGAAGGCCCAGAACTCGAGCTCCCTCTCTGGAAGCCATTGTCTCAGATTTAGTTTCTTCAATAATTTTAAATAAAGTAGCTAAATCAGCAGTTAAAGTGGTGGGAAGAAAGGAAGTAACTCCAAAAGAGGGCAGAAGAGCACTAATTTTCTGAATACTTTTTACTCCACCTTCGGTAACATCCTCTCCTTGGAGGCCATGGAGGTGCAAATCCACAAGACCAGGGAATATGAAACTATCTTTAAAATCATAAACTACTTCCAGGTCTTCATTCCCTGGATGAGGGAAAATGCCTTCGATACGACTTTCTCTCACCACCACCATTCCAGGAATTACTTCTCGGGGAGTGACAACTTTACCTTTAATTCCCCATCTCATATTTTCACTACCTTGGTCAGGTGTCTTGGGCTATCAGGATTTAATCCTTTAATTTTTGCTCGGTAGTAGCCCAGAAGTTGTAAGAAAGGTAAATATAATACCGGAAGAGAAAAATCATCTAAGGATTCTTCCGGAAATATTATTTCTATTGCGCGAGAAGAGTTAAGGGAGTTTTTTCCTAAGTGGAGAATGGTAGCTCCCAAATCTATCATCTCCATTACTACTTCTTTTTCCCAGGAAAAGGCTCTTTGTGAAGTTAGAGCAATGATTAAAGTTTTTTCATCTACTACTGATTTAGGACCATGTCGAAATTCCAGAAAATGAAAGGTCTCAGTGGGAGTCACACTCATCTCTTTGAGTTTTAGGGAACCTTCCCAGGCGACACCGTGGTAAGGACCATTACCTAAAAATATAAACTTATCAAAGGAAAGGTTAGATGCTAAGTCTTTTATGGCCTTTTCTCCAGATGGGAGATATTTTTCTAAAATTTTAGGGAGAGATGATAGGTTATCAATATTTTTGTTCGGCGGTAAAGACAAAAAGAGAAGAGATAACAGGATGCTTGAAAAAGATTGGGTCATCACTACACTTTCTTCTCGAGCGAAAGGAAGAGCCAGCTCATAATCGGCTACTTTTAAAAGAGAAGAATTTTCTTCGCAACTTATCCCTACAGTTTTCCCTCTGAACTTATCTTTGAAGTGCTGAAGAGCCTTGACTGTCTCTGTAGTTTCTCCTGAGCGAGAAATACCAAAGAGGAGATACTGGTTTTGAGGCAAAAATACTCCCCCGGGAAAAAGAAAAGTTTCCGAAGCAGGCACTCCCTTAGCAGGAACCTGTTTTCCTGCTTGCCAGAAATGACTGGCAACGAGAGAGAGGTTGTAAGAACTTCCGCATCCCGTAAAAACGACATTATCATGTGTTTCTGCTAAAAATTGAGAGAAATAGCTTTCTTTCTCCTGGAGATAATTTAGGGTCTTTCCCCAAGTAGTGGGTTGCCGGAGTATTTCCTGGTGAGTGTAATCCATAATTATTCCTCCTTTTATCC
>DGDO01000069.1 GCA_002385475.1 Candidatus Sordicultor fermentans
CATTATAGGGGGTGTGGAATGGATTATTCTTGTGAAGATATTGCTAAAATGATTGACCACTCGCTACTACGCCCGGAGTTAACTGATGAAGATATTGTAGCAGGGTGCGAAGTAGCCAGGAAATACCAGGTAGCAGCAGTATGTTGTCGGCCTTCTGATGTATTTCGGGTGAAGGAGTTGCTTCAAGGTAGTGGGGTGAAAGTAGATGCTGTAGTAGGGTTTCCCCATGGTTCGCATAAGACAAAGACCAAAGTGTTTGAAGCTGAAGAAGCCATCAAAGATGGGGCAGAAGAATTGGATATGGTAATTCATATTGGGAAGCTTCGCAGTCGAGATTTCGACTATGTCAGAAATGATATTAAAGCGATAGCCGATGTGGCTCATAGCCATGGAGTGATATTAAAAGTTATTTTGGAGAATTGTTATCTGGATGATGAGCTAAAAGAAATAGGCTGTAAATTAGCCGAAGAAGCAGGAGCTGATTTTGTAAAAACTTCTACTGGGTTTTCCCCCGGTGGTGCTACTATCGAAGATCTTAAACTCATGCGTCAGGCTACTTCTCCTCGAGTGCAGATAAAAGCAGCAGGAGGAGTAAGAAGCCTGGATATGGCTCTCAAGGTAAGGGAAGCGGGTGCTACTCGCTTTGGAGCAACAAGAACGGCGGATATAATGGAAGAATGTTATCAAAGAGAAAAACAAGAGAAAAAAGGATGTTGCTAAAAATAGAAAGGAAGGTTATCTGAATGAAAAATCTTCGTTATCCTCATCTTTTTAGCCCCATTGAAATTGGTAATTTTGTGGTTCCCAACCGTATCGTTCATGCTCCTACTGATATAAGCTCAGCTAATGCTGATGGGTCAGTAAACCAGCGGGTTATAACCTATCACGAGGAGGTAGCTAAGGGGGGATGTGGTTTCATAATAGTAGGAGCTACTACTCCAGATAAAGCTACTGGGCGTCCTACAGTTACATGTGTGGCTGCCGATGAAGACCCTATGATTCCGGGATTAGCTAATTTAGCTGAAGCTATGCATCGTCACGGAGCGCGTTGTGCAGTACAAATTCAACATCCTGGGCGGCAGGCAGCCTGGCCTCGCAAAGATCTTTTTGCTCCTACTGATATGGTGGTTTCTCTTCCTGGTTCAGCTGGTCATGAAATCGTATATGCCGAAGAGGCAGGTTCTAAGGGAAAGTCGATCCGGGCTATGACCATTGAGGAGATATACGATATCATCGAAAAATTTGCCGAAGCGGCCTGGAGAGTTCAACAAGCAGGTTTTGATGCCGTAGAGCTTCATGGAGCTCATGGTTATTTAATAGCTCAGTTTATGAGCCCTTATGTTAATAGGAGAAATGACCGTTTTGGAGGCAGCTTTATAAACCGTATGCGTTTTGTTTTAGAAATTGTAGATCGTATTCACAGGAAATGTGGGAAGGATTTTCCTGTTGGACTTCGCTATTCTGGAGAAGAATATATCGAAGGAGGAAGAACTTTAGAAGAAAGCGTTAAAGTAGCCAAGTTAATGGAGGAAAGCGGAGTAGCCTTTTTAGATATCAGTGCTGGTATTTTTGAAAAGCCCGCTCCCACTATGGATCCTATGTACTACCCTCAGGGATGGAATACTTATACTGCTGAAGAAATTAAAAAACACGTCAATATTCCAGTGATTACTACTCATTCTCTCCGAGATCCAGCTTATTGTGAAAGAATTTTAGCTGAAGGCAAAGCCGATATGGTAGGGCTTTCTCGTCAGATGGTAGCTGATCCTTACTGGGCTAATAAGGCCAAAGCCGGTGAAACAGAAGAAATCAGGAAATGCATTTCTTGTTTGGTGGGATGCTGGCAGGAGTCGCTTCTTGTTAAAAGAGAAATGCGCTGTGCTATTAACCCTGCAGTAGGCGATGAAAGATTTATTCATATTCAACCGGCACAAGAGAAATATAAGGTAGCCATAGTAGGTGGTGGCCCAGGAGGTATGGAAGCTGCTCGTATTGCTACCTTGCGTGGACATAAGGTAACTATTTTTGAAAAGAGTAACGAATTAGGTGGAGCTATTCTTTACTGTTGTGCGGTTCCAGGCAAAGAGAAGATGAAATGGTATGCTGATTGGATTCGCCGACAGATGAATAAATTGGGTGTCGAGGTGCATTTGCAAAAAGAGGTAAAATTAGAAGAACTTAAAGCTTTTGATGCTGCAATAATAGCTACAGGAGGTAAAGTAACAAGGCCTGATATTCCAGGGGTTAATCTACCTTTTGTAGTTACCTTTGAGGATGTTTTGCGATGCAAAAAGAGAAGCTGTGAATTTTATACTGAGAGACCGGAGCCGGTAGAGTGCGGTGATACGGTTTTAGTCTGGGGAGATAATTTTGGAGCTGCGGATACAGTAGAAAAATTAGGTTTTGAGGGAAAGAAAGTCTTCGTGGTAACTGAAAATCGAGAATTTGCTTCCTGGATGGAACCTTGCCATCGCGATGTAATGATGAATAGATTTGCCGGGGGAAATGGAGAAGGACTTAAAACCCGGACTTATGCTCATCCGGTGACAGTAATAACTGAATCTACAGTGGTGGAAATTAAGGACCAGGGAGAAGTAGTGATTCAAGATCGCGAATTTAATAAATCTACCATCAAAGTAGATAATGTGGTTTTGACTCAGGTAAAATGCAACGACGATTTGTATCAGGAATTGCTCGATGCGGGTATTGTAGTAGCTAAGATAGGAGATGCCAAAAAAGTGAGAAACTTAAGAGGTGCAGTTACTGATGGGGCAAATATTGGCTTTACTCTGGATTTAGATTTAATGATGAATGCCAACAATAGCCCTATTGCTAATCTTCCCACTGAGGTGAAAGTTTCAGGCTGATTAATTTTCTTTCTCTATCCAGTCCCAAGTATATTTCTTATAGTTGGGACTGGATAGAGATATCCTGAGGGGGGTAATATGGATATTCAAGTAACTTATTTTGACCAAAAAGGGCCTGTAAAC
>DGDO01000143.1 GCA_002385475.1 Candidatus Sordicultor fermentans
AGGCTAAAAGCGGCTCGAAAGTCGCCGGGGTGACGAATAAGGAAGGTCATTGCAGTGACAGAAAATAAGGGATTGATAAGAGGGAATTCTTTCCCCTTTATGCTGAGAAAGACGTTTTTCCTCCCTCAGTGGTTTTTACGTTTTTCTTTTAATTCCTTAAGGGGGATCAGTTTCCTTCTATAGCCGGGGTCATAGGAGGTTCACCCCTTGTAGCTATAGTTCGGTCACTGAAGCTTCCAAGAGATGAAAGGTATTCGCAGACTTTAAAAGATACCTGGCTGAGAGGAGGTAGACCACATGGAAACGAAAAAGTTTGTCTACTGGCAGGAAGGCAACATATGGGTTGGATATCTTGAGGAGCACCCCGATTACTGGACCCAGGGGGAAAGTGTGGAGAAATTAAAGGAAAACTTAAGAGAGCTTTATCAGTAATTAAGCAGTGGAGCAATTCCTTGTGTTCGCAAAATGGCTGACTTTGGAAGTGGGATGAAAAGAAGAGACCTGCTTTGAAAATTAGAAGAAATGGGTTGTGTCCTTATCAGACATGGTAAAGAGCATTATATTGGTTCAAAATCCGCGGACGAAGGCCTCACAACCAATTTCCCACTATCTACTGTAACAAAGCCCGGAGTTGGGAGATTCTGCCTCGGCCTCCTTCTTGCTACACACTTCCTATCAGCATGCTTTTTACAAACTCTAAAAATTCCTCGATGGCAAACAATGGGTCAGCACTTATGTAGCTCTCCTTAGCAGCGTATTCCGTCTCTTCATGAAAGTGTTTCGGGAAAGTCTTGATTTCCCTCCAGCGCTTATGTGGAGCATTATCATGCCGGTAAATCGTCCCATTAATTATTCTTCTATCCCAGTGATAGGAGTATTTCCCTCCAGATGAGTAAAAAACGTCTACAATTGAGCCATCCACTATATTTAGCCTTAACTTTAATGGCTCTTTGCTTTCTGTATAAATGATTTCGCCTTCACTCACGATGTCACCAAATTTTTGCATTGCTACTTCAAGTTGACGCTGATAAACTTGCAAGATAGCCATTTATTTTTTCCAATGCGGAATCAAGATTTTCCAGAGCTATTAAGTCTTCCCAGGCTGGATGCTCCTCTATTTCTCCCTCCCGAATTTTTCTTTCTAATTCCTCTGCTGAAGAAACCTTATACCGAGAGAGTATTTCCAGTCGGTCAAGCATGACTCCCCTTTTCTTTTCCTTTAAAAGTGATTCGACACCTTTGTCCAGCAAGGAGTTTTTGTCCAGAGCTATATACCGACTTATCTCCTCGATTATCTCAGCCTTCATTGCTATCCTCCTCGTGAAATCTTGCATCCAATGCTATTATATCATGACCATCTATAATCCAATGTACGATGATTGTCCCTTTTCATATCCCCGTCAATCCTCCAACGAAGTCAACACCTCTCCCAAGACCTCAGGGGAAATCCATAATCCTGCTTTAACCAATTCCTGAATAGCACTAATTGCTTCGTTCCTGGTAATGACGTCCATTTCATATGCTTTCATAACAACACCCAGGCATCCGATAGCCTGTAGCCCCAAAATTCTAGCACCAACTCTTGCCAATTTATCATCCGCTAAAACCTGCTTTACATTTGCATGCAAAGCGAGGGACAGTGCATATATCTCTCCCTCATGTAGTCCCAGCTCTCTTCCCATTTCCTTTACTTCCGAAGAAAGCTCTACCTCTTTCACTTTTATCCATCCTTCTCTAATTCCTGAAATTATTGGAGGAACTTCTTGCTTTGTTACTTCCTCTTTAACCTCTTTTGGGATGAGCACCTCTGAATATAATTTCTTTAAAAGGTCTAATCTTCTGATTTTGGCCAGGAGAATGAGTGGACTTGCATCACTTACTACGGGCATATTCGAGGTCCTCTCTCAACTCGTCGAGGTCATACTGAAATATAATCTTTCTCTTTGGCAATTCTGCAAGCATCTCAGCCAGCGAAACACCTGCTATTTCTGCGGCTTTCCATAAAGTCACTTTCTGTAACCTGTACATCTCCAGTGCTTTGTTCATCTTCCATACATTTAATCCTTCCTCCATTATCTTGGTTAGCAATGTGGATTTATCTACTTTTTCCCTTTCTGCCCAGTACTCTATCTCTTTCATAAGCTCTTCAGGAAGCTGCGCCATAACTTCTCCAGACATATTTATTCACCCCCTGTTTTGGTAATTCAACCGAAACAATGTTCGAGGTTCTGTATTGATTCTTAGAACCTGGCATTCTTCTATATTTTATCACTAATCCAGCCGTATATTTTTTGATACCATTCTTCATTTTCGTCCTGGGCTCATAGTCTAAAGCCCTGCTTGTCTTCTCGATGGAGTCTCCACCACGCGTGATTTGCCTATCTTATTATCACTCCGAACTGGAGCCGGAGAGCTTCCTCTTCTGTTATGCCTGAAATCTTTTATCGGGAATCCACCCCCTTCGTCATGCCTGAGCGCTTTTATCGGGAATCCATGCTTTTAAATACTGCAGATCCTTGATAGAAGCATTTAGGAGTGACGCCTTTTTCGTCATGCCTGAAATCTTTTATCAGGCATCCAGAGGTTTTTGTCCATAATTCTTTGTCTTTATAAAGATCAGATCTTTTTACTGGATAATATCCGAGTAGAGGTCTCGCCATTCCGGATTCATTTTCTCAATCAGATTTATTTTCCAGTCTCTTCTCCTGTCTCTTATACACATCT
>DGDO01000015.1:0-276 GCA_002385475.1 Candidatus Sordicultor fermentans
ATATATGGTATTTTAGCATAGCCCAGTATAACATGCTTAGAAATGACAGTTTTTCGAGAGAAAGTTGTAAGTGGCAAAAAAGTTTATATCTTCCACTATAAAAGCCCATTTTATAAATATTAAATGTAAAGATAATCTTTGCCAAGATAATTCTAGGTGTAATATTAGAAAATGAAGAAATAGCAAGATTAAAATGTTTATTTTGGCTAGTGGCTTTGGAATTAGATCGAGTACAGAGCAACATTTACTCGGTGGAGATTAACTTTTTAGATAACT
>DGDO01000015.1:354-8501 GCA_002385475.1 Candidatus Sordicultor fermentans
GAGATTAACTTTTTAGATAACTTAAGAAAGAAGTTGGGCGCTAATGAGCAATTACCAGAAAAAGAATTAGTAGAGGAGATGAACTGAGGTGATGAAAAGGCTATCCAATTTTACAGAAAAAAAGGGACTTGAACCGAGAGTTCTAATAGCTTCTCCAATAAGACAAAAACCTTTAATCTTGGCTCAATTTTTGCAATCCTTGAGAGAATTAGAGCACAGTGGTTTAAGGGTTGACTACTTTTTCATAGATGACAATGATAACCTTCAATCACAAACCTTGCTCAATGAGTTCTCTCGAAAAGGGAGCATCAAACATATAGAAAAAACCGACGAGGAAAAAGTTGTGTTTAAATGTGATGAGAATATACATTATTGGAACAACGATGCAATTTATAGAGTAACAAAAAGCAGGAATAGACAAATTAAATTTGCTTTAGAAAATGGCTACGACTATATCTTTTTTATAGATTCGGATTTGGTGCTGCACCCTAAAACACTAACCCACCTATACAGCTTAAACCTTGATATAGTATCTGAAATATTCTGGACATCCTGGCAACCCAATTCTTTACCATTGCCAAACATTTGGCTATACGATAATTATGCTTTTGCTATAAGAGAGGGAGAGGATGAGAAAGAGCTGAGAAAAAAGGTAATGCAATGGCTGGAGCAATTAAAAATTCCTGGAGTTTACAAGGTTGGGGGTTTGGGAGCTTGCACTCTTATTAAAAGAAGAGTTCTTGAAAAAGGGGTTGATTTCTCAAGAATATACAACATTTCTTTTCCGGGAGAAGATCGTCATTTCTGTATAAGAGCAGTAGCGAATGGATTTGAACTCTATGTAGATACTCATTATCCTTGTTATCACATTTACAGAGAGAGCGATCTTGCAGGAGTAGAGAAGTGGAAAGAAAGAAATAAAATATGAGATAAGAGAGTAACTAAGAGTGAAAGGAATAAACTCTGTTTAGCTATGATGGTGAAGAACGAAGCTAATAGATACTTGAGAGTAGTATTGAATAGAGTTAAGAGTTTTATAGATTACGCAGTGATTCTTGACGATAATTCTACAGATGACACAATTGAAGTTTGTAAAGAAATTTTAGCTGGCGTTCCTTTAACCATTTTAGATAATAAAGAAAATACTAACAACGAAGTGGTACTAAGGAAAAAGCTCTGGAATACCGCGGTTTCTATAGGCGATTGGATTTTAATCCTTGATGCTGATGAACTGTTCGAACCCAAAATAGAAAATGAGATTTCAAAGTTAATCAACCAAACTTATTGTGACGTTTGGGCTTTTAGGCTCTATGATATGTGGGATGAGAAGCACTACCGGGAAGATAAATATTGGAGTGCCCACTTAATTTATAGACCTTTTCTGGTCAGATATCAACCTAATTTTGAATATAAATGGCGAGATACTCCTGTTCATTGTGGAAGATTTCCTGAAAACATTACTCTTTTACCTACTTATGCAAGTGATATAAGAGTGAAGCACTTAGGGTATATGAAAAAGGAAGACAGAATTAAGAAATATCTCTGGTATATGGAGAAAGATCCAGAAGGCAAGTATGGAATAATGGCTCAGTATCAAAGTATTTTAGATGAGAATCCTAATCTTAAGTTATGGAAGGAATAATACCATAAGATAAACCTTTAATAGCTTTTCACATGTCAAGGCTGCTGTGACAAAAAGCGAGCTCTTTTCTTCCCACTTTCCTAGGAAGTAATTATAAGAAAACTATAGACTCCACTTATCACAACTTATTTTTTAAAGAGACTACTTTACCTCTTTTGGTCTAAAAAGCGAGGGGGAGAAGGAGGCTGGAGGTTGGAGCGAAAATGGCGGAGAGCGTGCAAGCTTTCCTGCATATTTTTGATGTTTTGAAGCTCCTTTTCCATCACCTGGGAGAGGTTTTTCTGCATCTCCTGGCTGAGGTCGTTAATCTCAAGCAGTAGAGACAAAGCCTCCTTATCTTGTATAGAACCTATCTTATCTAACTCTTCTATTATCTCCTGCCGGCGGGAAAGAAAAGAATAGAACTCTTCTATCTCCCCTTTTCCCAGCTTTTCTTTCATCTTAATGGTTATCTCTTGTAAAGCCTTTAAAAGAACTATCGCGTCACTTTCAGTTTCAGCCATTTTTTTCTATCTCTCGCCAGCTCTCCTCCAGCCCTTCCCAGACTTTCAAAAGAGGGGGAAGGATTTGAGAATAATTATTTCCGTTGCAGAGAGCACATTGCTCCAGAGTAAACTGGTAAATCCTCAATAGATTGCGAGCAACCTCTCCCCCTTCTTCTAAGTTCAGGGAACCTATCAGTTCCAAAACAATTTTTTCTACTTGTAGAAGATTGTTTTTCCCTTCTCTTTCATCTCCCCCGGAAAAAGATTTTTGAGCTACTCGTATAAAACGGAGCACTCCACCATAGAGCATAATCACCAGTCTCAGGGGAGAGGCAGTGCTCACCGCATTTTCCTGATAACGCTTTTGAATCAAAGCAGCATTATAAGCTCCCATTTTCCACTCCCCCTTTTTCTGTTTTTATTCTATTTAAACTTTTATTTCCCACCCGGCTCATTTCCCCTGATAGTAGTTAAAGCTCGAAAGGGCAGTAATCTGCTGACTGAGCCAGGTTGCCTGAGTCTGCAAAAGAGAGAGAGCACTCTCCATAGCAGTAAATTGTGTCCTCAAGCGCTCCGCTTGTTTTTCCAGCCGCTCTTCCATAACCTCTATCCGCTCGTCAATGTCTTTGATAAGGTTTTTGTAGAGGTCTTGAGTGTCTTTCAAGGTCCCTTCTCGGGGATCGGTAACAAAATCTAAATATCCCTTAAGAGCAACGGCAACCCCCTTATCACCTCGGAAAACATTTTCCACCGCTCCCAGGTCATCCTCCAGAGCCTTGCTCAGTTTTTCTTCATCTACTGAAATTTGTCCATAGCGGTCAATTGAAATCCCCAGCGCCACCAGGCTATCATATTTCTCATTAGGAGAAGAAACGCTACCAAAAAGCTTACCATTTATCCCACTCATAATCCGGGATAAGGTAGTATCTCCGAGTAACGCTCCCCCTTCTTTGGTGTCTGCATCATAAAAAGTGTTATCTTTTACAAACTGGCTAAAATCATTATACCTTCGCACCAGATCTAAAATGCTGTTTTTTATCCCCTCCAAATCTTTGTCCACCTTGAGGGTCACGACTTCTGTGCTTACTGCTTTGAGATTTAGAGTCACTCCCGGGAGAAAGTCAGTTATCACATTGGAAGAAGATTCGTAAACCAAAGCAGAACTCCCACTTCCCAGCACTATTCGAGCATTTTGAGCCGGCTGAATAGTATCAAAAGGAGAAAGAGTGGCGCCTCCTCCTGTGAGAGCAGAAGTTATAGAAATCTCCCCTGCTTCTCCGGTTGTCTCACTCGCTAAAAGGAGCTTATATCCTCCAGATACTTTTACAATGGAAGCCTGCACCCCGGCATCGGCTTGGTTAATAGCATTTTTTATCCCCTCCAGGGTGTTGTTGGAAGAGTCAATTGCTATCTCCACCTCATCCCCTTCTCCCACCTGAAGTGTAATCGTCCCCTCACCAAAAGTAGTGGTATCGTAGTCAGCATAAGTAGAAGTGGTAGCCATCTGGTGAGCATAAGCCAGCCGCTCCACCCGGAGCTGGTAACTTCCACTCACCGCTGAAGAAGAAGCAGTGGCGGAGAGAATATCAGAGTTACTCACTTCCACCTTTTTCGCCTGAAAGGTAGAAGCAGAAGTTAAACTACCTGCTGAGGTAAGAAGAGCCAGGAGTTTGGTATTGGCTGCCTGCCAGAGGGAAATTTTCTGGTTATAGCCTGCCTTTCTCGCTTCCAGCTGAGTGATGGGGATACGCTCTACCTCCATAAGCTGATTTATTAGATCCGTAGTGTCGAGCCCGGAAATCAAACCATCGATACTTAAATTACCTGCCATTCTATATCACCTCACACCATTTCATCTATAAAAACTCCTGCCAACTCTTGTAAGCGGGCTATCATATCTAAAAACTTCTCCGGAGGAATTTCTCGAATAACCTCCTTAGTTTCCCGGTCAATTACCCGGGCGATGATTCGCTCGGTTTCTTCATGAACTCGAAAAGTGATCCCTAAGTTAAAGCCCCGGAATATATCCTGTAGCGCCCGCACAAACCACACCCAGTCTTCCTTCTCTATCTCTTCCACCATCTCGGTTTCTTCGTGATTTTCTGCTGACATAAAAGAAGAAGCAAGATTCACCTCGCTCTTTGCCTCCTCTTTTAACAGAAAACTAATCATCTGCTCCGCATCATTTCTCGATAGAGGGTTAATTTCCATAGACTTCACCTCAGCCCTTTACTTTCTCTAAAAAAATAAAAGGGAGAGGGTTTCCCCCCTCCCCCATGGGTCTATATTAACCCAAAAGTTGCAACACGCTCTGCGGCAAGATATTGGCCTGAGCTAACATGGCCGTGCCCGCCTGCAAGAGAATCTGTGCCCTGGTGAACTCCATTATTTCCTCTGCCATATCCACATCACGGATTCGAGATTCAGCGGCAGATAGGTTCTCTTTGGCTACTCCCAAGTTAGCAATGGTGTGTTCCAGACGGTTCTGATAAGCTCCCAATCTGGAGCGCTCGGTAGATACTTTATTGATGGCAGTATCCAGGGTGGCGATGGCTTCTTCTGCTGTAGTTTTATCAGTAACTTTTAAGCCTTCTACGCCCAGAGTTTTCGCTCTCATATCGTTGAAATACACATCCATAACCTGGTCTTTATTAGCACCGATATGGAGCGTTACCATCCCGGAAGTATCAACCACCGCACTGAACTCTATTGAAGTTCCAGTATCGAGCTTGAGCTTGGCCGGGTCAATAGTTACTGAAAGCCCATTTTCGCCGGTGAGCGTCGCCCCCACACCTACTGCAGCCTCCGTGCCAATTTTGCCCACAATATCGGTTCCTGCAGCAGAGAGAACCTGAGAGGTGGTATCGGAGCTCTCAAGTAAGCCAAGAGCTTGGAGCAACGCATTTTCACCGGATACATTGATGGTCGCGCTGCTTCCATATTCAGTAGTAGTCAGCAAAAGCCCCTTAGTGCCAACTGTAGCAGCAACTCCGGTGCTGTCACTCACGTTATTAATTTTCAAAATAACATTAGCAAGGTCATCGTCTGAAAAATTGACAGATACTCCGTTGATTACTAAGGTCCCAGTTACAGTAGCGCCAGCAGTTACAGTAGCAGCGTCTCCTAACTTCGCCTGAGAAGCATTGGTGATGATGCTTACTGTATACACACCCGCTTCGGTTTTAGAGCCGGGAGTGATATCAGTAACCAGAGCCTCGAGATTAGCACCATCTATAGTGCTTCCAACAGCGTAAGTTACTCCATTAACGATGACGTCACCACTTGTTCCAACTGCAGATCCATTAGAGGCGCTGGTTTCATATCCGGCAGTTCCATCAAGGAGCTTTTTGGTGTTGAACTCTGTGGTCTCAGCGATGCGATCCAACTCCTTGACGAGCTGGTCAATTTCTTGCTGAATTTGCGCCCGGTCTTCTGCGGTGTTCGTATCATTTGCTGCCTGGATAGCTAATAGTCTCATCCTCTGTAAAATTGAGTGAGTTTCGTTGAGAGCTCCTTCTGCGGTTTGAATTAGAGATATACCATCTTGAGCGTTACGGGTGGCTTGAGCAAGCCCTTTGACCTGAGTTCTCATCTTCTCGGAAATAGCTAACCCTGCGGCATCATCTGCTGCCCGGTTGATGCGCAAGCCTGAAGACAACTTCTCCAAAGATTTGGAAAGAGCATTATCAGTTTGAGTTAAGTTCCGATGCGCATTAAGCGCCGTAATGTTTTGATTAATTCGAAGTCCCATTTAATCTAACCTCCTCCATAAGGTTTTTTTAATTTAGCATCCCTGCTTATCTCACACCAAAAATCACACCGAACCTCATACCTATCTAAGTGGTTCCTTTGTCACTTCCTTCTCCCCTTATTAGGTCACCTCCCTTTTCCCTTTTCTACTCTATAATATCGGCAGAAATTCAAAAAACTTTAGGGCACTACCGATAATTTTTCTTTCATTTCTCGAAGACAATCCTGAGCTTCTTTAATTTTCCCTCGCTCGAAAAGAAGCTGCAATAAGTTCCCCCGAGCCTGAGGATGCCGAGCATCAAGAGCGAGAGCTTGCCGGAAATATTCCTCTGCTCTATCCCAGAGGTTTTTGTTAACCATCTCCACCCCTAAGTTATTGAAAAGGTCTGCTGAAGCATACCGCTGGAGCTCCTCGCCATATTTTCGCGCTTTCTCTCCTTCCCCGAGAAGTGAAGCACACCTTGTAAGGCTGGCATACAGGTCGACTTTATCCACTCTGAAAAATACCATAGGGGAAACACTCCGGCGATGGTCCACAGTAAGCGTTTTCTCCAGAGCTGAAAGCGCTTCTTCATATTTCCCCTGCGCTTCATAGACTTTCCCCATAAAGTAATAAATATCGGGGAGATGAGGGTCTTTTTCTCGTAAATATTCAAAATACTCCAAAGCTTTATCCTCATCTCCATCTAAATGATGAATCCACCCCAGCTCTAAATAAGCATTCAACACTGCAAAGTTAAATTGAGGAGATTTTCTTATCACATTTTCAAAGATTGCCCGAGCGATTTTTGTCTCTCCCCGGGCAAGATGAGTCTTTCCCAGATAATTAAGGATATCAACATCGTGAGGGTCGTCTCGCAATGCCTGGAGCAAAAGACGATAGTTTCGCTCCTGCACTTTGGCACTGGTTTCTTTCTCCTTCTGGTATCCATGATGGTGAATAACAATATCAAAGAGACGACCTACTTTTTTCCCTGAGGCAAAAAGTGACCGCTCTACCACTTCGTGAACTCTGCGTTGGAAACGAATATCAGGATGGTTACGGAACACTCGCACCAAATAACTGGTTAAAATATTGTGACCTTCAGTATCGAGAGGGCTGTGAATGGGCAGCATAAATCCTGCATAATCGGTATATTTGAGGATAATCTTCAGCTTTTTAAGACTCTCTTCATCTATTTCCTCATCGGCATCCAGAACCAGAATCCATTCCCCCTGAGCGTGGCGCAAAGCCTCATTACGCGCTGCAGCGAAATCATCTCTCCAGGGAAAGTCATAAACTTTTGCCCCTAAAGACCGGGCAATGTCTTTAGTATCATCAGTTGAGCCAGTATCGACGATGATTGCCTCATCTACGCCGGGGATAACAGAGGGGAGATATTGAGAGAGGTTGTGTGCTTCATTTTTAACTATCATACACAGACTCAAAGAAGGTAAATCTTCATTGCTAAACTTAAAGATATGATC
Source organism: Candidatus Sordicultor fermentans (assembly GCA_002385475.1). Taxonomy (GTDB): domain Bacteria; phylum Atribacterota; class Atribacteria; order Atribacterales; family Caldatribacteriaceae; genus Sordicultor; species Sordicultor fermentans. The sequence goes on from DGDO01000015.1 coordinate 7,699, forward strand.
ATAAAGCCACAAGAGGTTAGAGGCAGCATCAGAAAGCTCCGGGCGCAGCTGCAAAGCCCGCTCCAGAGCAAATTTGGCTTCTGAATATCTCCCTCTTTTAATATATACTGCCCCTAAGTTGTTCCACGCTTCAGGATACGAAGGGTCAAGCTGAGTAGCAAAGCGGAGCTCTCTTTCTGCTTCCTTCAGGTCTCCTCTCTCGTATGCCACCACACCCAGGCCATTGTGAAAAGGAGGATAATCAGGATTTATCTTCAAACCTCGCCGGAAACACTCCCCTGCCCGGTCATAATCTTTTTGAGCTAAATATTGATCCCCTTCTTTGGCCAGTTGCCCCAGGTCTGCAATATCGGCTTTTTCGCTGGAGTTTTTTGTCACTCGGAGAGCCATTTTCTCACCTCCACTCTATAATAATTATCGGCAAGGATCTGAAAAACTTTAGGTTTCTCTCTAAAAATATGGTTATCTGCATAAAAGATTATGGATTCAGCCCTTTTTGCAAAACGCAAAAATTATTGAATAAAATATCTTGCAACACATAGCAATAGAAGAAAAATACCAGAGATCCTTATACATAATACTGTAAAAGGAGAGAGAAAATGAAAAAGAGTCGAGGAACACTCTCGTTTGTCATGCCTGAAATCTTTAATCAGGCATCCAAATCATCCGTCATTCCCGAAATTTTTTATCGGGAATCCACCCCCCTCCGTCATTCCCGAAATCTTTAATCGGGAATCCAAATGCTTTTCAAAACACTTGTGGACCCCTGATAGGGGCACTCAGGGGCAGGCTAAAAGCGGCTT
>DGDO01000101.1 GCA_002385475.1 Candidatus Sordicultor fermentans
TCAATACTCCTTTCTATGATATTTTAATTTAGTTGTCAGAAATGTCAAAAGAGGATACCCGATACCATAGGTAGCTACGGCTTCTCCTACCATAACATAAAACACCGAGTAAAAATAAGGAACTTTAAACCAGAAAGAAAGGTACATAGATACACCAAATCCATTCACTAAAACAGGAGGTAAGGGCGCCAGAAAAGAATAAGGAACTCGAGATGTTAGGTATCCAGCTATAATGGTAAAAAGAGTTCCTAAAAAGAAGTCATAAAAACCTAAACCCCCGATTAAATTGGCTAAAAAACAACCTAAACCCAGACCCCAGATAGTTTCGGGAAAAAGAAAAGGTAGAACAGTCAAACACTCTGCAACTCTCACCTGAATGGGACCGTAGGAAAAAGAATAAAAAGGGGGAAGAATGGTTAATAAAACATAAAGGGCAGCTATTAAAGCTGACCGAGAGATTTTCTTGATTTTTTCTCTGTCTTGACTTTTATCCATAAAGTGATTTTATTATATATATTATATTAAATAAAGAAAGGATTTCGCATCAATATTATATAAATAGGTGAAAACCATGAAAAAGAAAAAAAACAGCTCTCCCTTATGGATTTTTCTCTCTGGTCTTTTAGCAGGGGGAGTGGTGTGGTTTTTACTCTTTGCTTTTGTCTTGAGTGATTTAAAAACAGTCTCCAATCAGTTGGATGATTTTTCTCCCCCTCTCACCACTCGTATATATGACATTGAGGGACGCCTTTTAGCAGAGCTTTTTACTGAAAACAGAGAATATGTTGAACTTTCTCATGTCCCGGATTTATTAAAAAAAGCCTTTATTGCCAGTGAGGATCAGAATTTTTATCGTCACCCCGGTATAGACCCTGGAGGTATTATAAGAGCAGCTTTACAAAACTTAATAAATATGGACATAGTAGAAGGGGCAAGCACCATAACTCAACAGCTTTCTCGAAATCTGTTTCTTTCCCATCAGCGGACCTGGAAAAGGAAAATACAAGAGATGTTTTTAGCTTTTACCCTGGAAAAAAAATACACTAAAAATGAAATATTAGAAGCTTATCTCAACCAGATTTACTTTGGGCATGGTGCCTACGGGGTAAAAGCTGCTGCTAGAATCTATTTTGGAAAAAACTTAGAAGAGCTCAACCTGGCAGAAATAGCCATGTTAACTGGAGTAGCTCGTTCTCCAGGAAATTTTTCCCCTTACGTAGATTTAGCTACTGCTCAGAGACAACAGAGAAGAGTGCTGAGGAGAATGAAAGAAATGAGGTTTATTTCCCAAGAACATTTAGAAGAAGCTCTCTCCACCCCTATAGTTCTTTCTGGACGGGAGAAAAATCGCTCCATTGCTCCTTACTTTGTAGATTACCTCCTTAAAGAATTGCAAAAAAGTTATGATGAAGAAACTATATTTGGTGGAGGGCTAAAAATATATACCACCATAGATTTAGACATTCAAAAAATAGCTAACCAGGCTTTAGAAGAAAGTGAATATCAAGGAGCCATTCTGTGCATCGAACCTCAAACTGGCTACATCAAAGCTATGGTGGGAGGAAGAGATTATGACGAAAGCAAATTTAACCGGGCAGTGCAGGCTTACCGTCAGCCCGGCTCTACTTTCAAACCCTTTATCTATTCTGCTGCCCTAGATAGTGGTTTTACACCCAGTACAATTTTAGTAGACGAACCTCTAATTTTCCCCAATGGCTGGAAACCTCAAAACTATGAAAAAACTTTCAATGGCCCTATCACCTTAAGAGAAGCTTTAGAAAAATCAGTAAATATAATCGGCATAAAACTTCTCCAGGCTTCCGGAGTGGATAAAGTAATAAGTTATGCTCGTAAAATGGGAATCACAAGCGAACTTCGCCGAGATTTATCCCTAGCCTTAGGAACTTCAGAGGTAAATCTTTTAGAGCTAACCAATGCTTATTGCGCTTTTGCCAACAGAGGCCTGGTTCCTGAACCCATCGCCATTTTAAGGATAGAGAATTTTTCCGGAGAAGTTCTCTATGAGGGTCAAAGGATTTTACGCAGAGCTCTATCAGAAGATACTGCCTACATCATGGCTCGTCTCCTGCAAGGAGTAATAGAGCGAGGGACAGCAAAAGCGGCCAGAATAGACCGGCCAGCAGGAGGCAAAACTGGAAGTACTGAAGATTTCATTGATGCCTGGTTTGTGGGTTTTACTCCTGATTTAGTCTGCGGAATATATCTAGGTAACGATGACCGCACTCCCTTAGGTCCTCGAAAAACCGGAGGAGTAATAGCTGCTCCCTTGTTTTCTAAGATAATGAAGGAGGCTCACAAAGATATTCCGGTTCATGATTTTTACCCTTCTCCGGGAGTAAGAGAAGTCAATGTGTGCATGAGAAGCGGGAAGTTACCATCCCCTGGTTGCAATACAGTTACTGTTCCTTTTAAAGCGGGAACAGAACCCAGAGAATGGTGTAGCGGGTGTACAGGAGATTAAGATTTAAAGGTAACTACGGTAACTCCAACTCCTCCTTCTTCTGGATACCCCAAACGGAAGCTTTCCACATAGGGGTGGTCGCGTAAAAACTGATGAGTGACTTCACGGAGAACCCCCTCCCCTTTTCCATGAATTATATGAACAGTCTGGAATCCAGCGAGAATTACCTGGTCAAAATATCGCTCTAACTCCTCCCGGGCCTCCTCCCGACTGAGCGCTCTTATGTCTACCTGGTTTTTAACCCGGGGCAAGGGGGAATAATTAATAGCCGTGGAGGAAGAGAAATCATTTTCTTCATTTTCTTCTTTTTCCATTTTCTCAAGGTGAGAAAAAGAAGTTTTAACCTTTCTTCCTTCTACTTCCACCAGCGCCTCTTTCTTTTTGAAATCCAGAGAAATAATTTTACCGGTTTGCCTGAGAAAATCTATTGTGGCTATTTCTCCCTCCTGCCAGTTTTCCTCAGGAGAAGAAACCATTGCATCTCCAGCTAATTCTTCCCACCGCTTTTCCTCTTCTCTCAAACGCTTTCTTAACTTTTGATATTCTTCCTGGTTCAGTCTTTCTTCTTTCCTCAGCTTTCCTACCAGCTGGGATATTTCTCTCCGGGTCTTTCGAAGATAGTCAGCAAACTCTTCTCTTTCCTCTCTTTCTATTTTCTCCCTTTTCTTCTCCAGTTCTTTTTCTTTCCGCCTCAATTCTTCCTCTTTCCGGGAAAGCTCTCTTAACTTACTTTCATACTCCTCTACTAATCTATTCAAATCCTCCCGGCGCTGGGAGAGAGAAAGAAGAAGCTGGTTGAATTCCCATTCTTTTTTATCTACGATAGTGAGAGCAGTTTGAATTATTTCCGGAGGAATACCCACTCTTTCGGCAATATGAATTCCATAGCTGGGGCCAATTTCTCCCACCACCAGCTGATAAGTAGGCTCTAAAGTTTGAGGATCGAACGCCAGAGATGCCGGGACAGCCTCCTCTTCTCGAAAAGCATATTGTTTCACTGCAGGAAGATGAGTGGTCACGAGAGTGGTAATCCCTCTTTTCTGGAGATACTGAAGAATAGCTATAGCCAGAGCAGAACCTTCCGCCGGGTCTGTTCCTCCTCCCAATTCATCAATTAAAAACAGTGCCGGACTCTCGGCTTCCTGTAGCGCTTTTTTTAAGCTACTCAAACGATAGGTAAAAGTGCTTAATTCGTTTTCCAGGTCTTGATGGTCACCGATATCTACAAAAAGGTAATTATAAAGAGGAAGAGATGAGCCTTCCTCTAAAGGCGGGGGAATGCCACAGAAAGTCAGGAAAACTATCAAAGCCACGCTTTTCAAAAGAACTGTTTTGCCTCCAGCATTAGGCCCGCTTATCACTAAAATAGATTTATCCGGAGATAATTCCAAATCAAAAGGAACCGCTTTTTCTCCCAGTAAAGGATGGTGACCCCCACGAATTATCAGCCTTTCCCCCCACTGAGGTACTCTCCCTCTCCACGAGTTACCCAAATTAGCTTTAGCTTGCAATAAATCCAGATAGACTAAAGTCTCATAAGTCTCCTTTATTTCTTCCAAAAAAGGGCGAAGCTCAGCAGTTAACTCACGGAGTAAACGAGCTATTTCCTCTTCTTCCTGCAACCGATTCAATTCCAGTTCGTTGTCCAGTTCCAGAATCCTAGCTGGCTCGATGAAAACCGTTGAGCCACTGGAAGAATGATCTATTATCAAACCATCTATAGCATTGCGATACTGAATTTTCAAAGGAATGACGTACCGTCCCCGTCTCTGGGTGTAAATCCTATCTTGAAGAAGAGGAGCCAGTTGAGAGCTGTTAAGCATTTCTTCTAATTCTTTCACAATCCTGTTCTGAAGAAATTTTATTCTCTTCCTCAGCTCCCAGAGTCTGTCGCTCGCCGTATCTAAAATATAGCCCTCTTTAGAAATAACTTTCTCCATCTTCTTTACCAGAGGACGAAAATCTTTTATTCTGTCAAAGTGTGGAGAAAGGGAAGGATATTTCTCCTTTATTTTTCGCTCTTTTGCTTCTCCCCGAATTTCCAGACTCAATCGGAAAAAATGCAAGATTTCTATTAAATTTTCCAGACTGAGGGAGGCATCCACCACTTCTATCCGGGGAAAAAGAGAACGAAGGTCGGGCAACCCTCGAAGACTCAGAGACCCATCAAATTGAACCATATCCAGGGCTTCTCGGGCTTCCTGGGTTTTAAGATGAACCTCCTCAGGAGAAAAAGGAGTAATAGAACGAGCCATCTCCTTAGCAGGAGAAGAAGAGCAAAAAGACACCAGGCGCTCCACGATTCTGTCAAAATCAAAAGTTTCTAAAACCAGAGGAGAAAGCTCTATAATACCCATCCTATTCCTTTTTGAAGAATTCCCTGTAAAAATTGGAGATGAGGAACTTGTAATACCCATTCATAAACATAAATAAACAGAGGTTGAATTAATCGGAGATAAAGAGAAGAACGATAAACAGATTGATTAACCATGGGGAAAAAGGACAGATTGAGGATAAAAAGGGTGAGAAGCAAAACCCACAAGATTCCTTTCGCTATTCCTGCAAACGAGCCCAGAATTGAATCTACCCAGGTTATATCCAGTTTTTCAAACACTTTTCGGAATCGCACCCCTGCCCAGGAAGAAACCAGAACCAGCGGCAGGAAAAGTAGCAAAAAACCCAGAGGAGAGAACCAGACATAATACTTACCAGATAAATGAGCAAAAAAACCACCTATTGCAGGATAATACTGTAAACCTATCACCAGGCCACCCAGGAAACCCACCAATCCCAGAGACTCTTTGCTAAAACCCCTAAAAGCACTCCTTATAATATTGATACCCAGTATTACCAGGCCTAAGATGGAATACCAATCTATGGTCAAAAATTCAAAAGTTCCTCCCGCAAAAGTAGACCTCTTTTTTCTTTGAGGTCTGCTTTAATTTTTTGCACCCATCCATCCACTTCCTCGTCATTCAAAGTTCTCTCCGGGGAACGGAAAGTAACCCGAAAAGAAAAGTTCTTCTTACCCTGAGGAACATTCCCTCCCTGAAAAAGGTCAAAAAGCTCTATGCTTTCCACCTCCATCTTTTCCCGGGACACAGTGCGCCTCACCATTTCTTCTATTTCTCCCCACTTTGTTGCCTCATCTACCAGAATAGAGACATCCCGGGCTACAGAGGGAAAAGTAACCACTTCTTTTAACTGGAAAGCTTTTTCCTCTCCTGTGGTTAATAAATCCAGATCAAATTCTGCTACATATATTGTACCCCAAAATCCCAGTTCTCGAATAAAGGAAGGGGATAAAAGGCCTCCTCTTCCTGCTTCTTTACCGGAAACTTCTACCCGGAAAGAGCAAGAAGGTTCCAAAGCTAATCCTCCACCACTCTCAAAACGGACTTCTCCCCGGTCAAAACCAGCTATTTCCAGAAGTTCCTCTATTAACCCTTTCAGCAAAAAAATGTCTACCTCTCCATTTTTGTGCCACAGAGGAGGCAATGAATAACCGGTTAAAGCCATAAACAATCTTTTCTCTTCTTGAAAAGGAGTATTTAATCCTCTTCGAAACACTTTTCCTATTTCGAATAATCCCCAGTCATTTCTCCCTCGAGTAACGTTAATTTTTAGAACCTCCAGCGCAGACAAAAGGAGACAGGGACGGAGATAAGATTGCTCTTGAGAAAGGGGATTCTTTATATCTACCTGCTCTTCTTTCGCCCCCCATAGCTCTACCAGCCCGGGACTGATCAGAGGAAAACTTACTATCTCTTTCAAACCCTTATCTACTAAGTGTCTCCTCAGTTTTTCTTCTTTAAGAGTGTTACTATTCTGGTTCCCGGGGTCAAAAGAAAATTGGGGAAGACGAGAGATAATTTTATCATAGCCATGTATCCGACCTACTTCTTCGGCAATATCTACAGGAAGATAGATATCACTCCGCCAGCTGGGAACCTTAGCTCGAATTGTTTCCTCTCCAGGAAGAGATTTTACCTCAAAACCCAGCCCGGCCAGAATTTTTATTATTTCTTCCTTTTTTATAGAACAACCCAGAGTCTTTTCTATCTCCTCCGGGGAAAAAGTCACTTCCCTTTCTTCCCGGGGAGGAGTGCCTGCTATAAACCAGCCTGAAGCAGGTTCTCCATCTTTTCCCAGAAGCTGAAGCACCCGACCAGAAGCATAAGTTACTCTCTCCGGGTCTACTCCTCGCTCAAAACGAGCGGAAGCCTCAGTCCTCAACCCCAGAGCTTTAGCTGTTTTTCTCACTGCCACCCGGTCAAAAATTGCCGCTTCCAGAAACACTTCTGAGGTAAAAGAAGTAATTTCGCTCTCTTTCCCTCCCATTACTCCCGCCAAACCTATGGGGCGCTCCGCATCTGCTATCACCAGCATCCCTGAAGATAGCTCTCTCTCTATCCCGTCAAGAGTGATTAATTTCTCTCCCTCTCTTGCTCTTCTCACCACTACTTTTTGCCCTTTAATAACTGAGGCATCAAAAGCATGTAAAGGCTGGCCAACCTCCATCATCACCAGGTTGGTGAAATCTACCACATTATTGACCGGCCTCAAACCCAGAAAACAAAGTTCTTTTATAACCCACCAAGGGGAAGGCCGAACAGTAAGCCGCCTTATGTATTTCCCGGTGTAATAAGGACAGAGGTCCGGCGCCTGGTTTTCCAGGCTGAAATCGGAAAGAGCATCGGCTTCCTCGTAGCTAACCGGAGGAATCTGCCACTTTAAACCCAGTTTTGCCCCCACCTCTCGAGCTAAACCTAAAGAAGAAAGGCAATCTCCCCGGTTGGCTGTGACTTCTACATCCAGAACTATATCATCACCTAAAAGAAGAGAGGAAACTTCTTCCCCTTCTTCTGCGGGAAAAGGAAGAGTAACCAGAAAATCTATTATTTCTTCCTTTTTCTCTCCTCCCCCGGGTAAAAAACGGGGCGTTTCTTCTTCCATACCCACTATTATTTTACTTCCTTCTTCAGGCATCCCCCAGTTATTTACTTTTACTCTCCAGACCTGTCCTCGAAAATGAATTTCTCCTTCTGAATAAAGCATCCCTTTTTCTATTCTTCCTAAAGTGGCCACCACGAGGGGAAAGGGAAACAGTTCCTCCCTCCTCCAGATTTTCTCCACTACTAACCCTTGCTCGGTAAGAAGAGGAGCTAATTCTTCCTGAGGTATATCTAAATCAGGTAAAAACTTTTTTAGAATATTATAGGAAATTCTCATACGGATATTGGCCTCACCTAAAAAATATTGAATTGTTCCAGAAATTGCACGTCATTCTCCCAGAACCACCTTATATCTTTTATGCCGAATTTAAGCATGGTGATTCTTTCTACCCCCAGGCCAAAGGCAAACCCTCGCACATCTTGAGAATCGTAACCAGCATGGGTAAAAACTTGAGGATGAACTAAACCGGCTCCCAAAATTTCTAACCACCCACTATATCCACAAGAGCGACATCCTTTGCCCCCGCATACTCCACAGGAAACATCCACTTCTGCACTGGGTTCGGTAAAAGGAAAATACCCGGGACGAAATCTTATCTTTCTCTCCTCGCCAAAAAAACGACGCACAAAAGTCTCCAGAGTCCCTTTTAAGTCTCCCATAGAAATATCTCGAGCTACCACTAAACCCTCTATTTGATGAAACATAGGACTATGAGTAGCATCAAAGGCATCTCGACGATAGCATTTTCCCGGAACCACCACTTTAAAAGGAGGTTTTAGTTTCTCCATAACCCGGATTTGAGCAGGAGAAGTATGAGTGCGAAGCAAATAACCAGGAGCCAGATAAAAAGAATCCTGGTCATCTCGAGCGGGGTGGTCAGGAGGGATATTCAAGGCTTCAAAATTGTAAAACTCGGTCTCTATCTCTGGTCCTTCCTCCACTCGAAATCCCAGGCTCTGGAAGATAGTCAAAATCCAATCCCGGGTAAGAAGAACAGGATGAAAAGAACCTGACCATCCTTTCTTCCCCGGAAGAGTGATATCAACCTCTGATTTTTCCTCAGTGGAGAGAAGCTCTTGATATCTTTCTTCCAGCAATTCCTCCATCTCTTTCTTGAGCTGGTTAATTTTTTTGCCCCAGACTCTTTTTTCTTCCGGAGACAATTCTTTTAGCTTAGCCAAAAATTCTCCCCACCGACTTTTCTTCCCTACATATTTACCTTTCAAATAATTCCAGTCACTCAGAGTGCTGGCTTTTTGTATCTCTTCTTGAAAACTTTCCCAGTATTCCTCTAATTCCTGCAAGATACTTCCTCCATTCCCATAGAAATAGCTGGAAGATTGTCGATGATTCCCAATTTTGAAGAATGAAAGAGCAAAATCAAAGGATTTAAAGCTGGGATTTAGCTATTTCCACCAGCTTCTGGAAGGCTTCCTGGTCAGTAATGGCCAGTTGAGAGAGACTTTTCCGATCCAGGTTTACTCCTGCTTTACGGAGAGCTCCCATAAACTTGCTATAATTCATTCCTTCCTCTCTTGCTGCTGCATTTATTCGCGTAATCCACAGACGGCGGAAATCTCGTTTACGGTTTCTTCGGTCTCTGTAAGCGTAGGCTTGAGACCTCATTACTTGCTCTTTAGCTCTTCGGTAAGAACGGGAACGGGCTCCCCGATAACCTTTAGCTGATTTCATAGTTTTCTTTCTTCTCTCGCGAGAAGCTACACTATTTTTTACTCTAGGCATAGTTCATTCACTCCTTTAAGCACGGATAAGTAACTTTCGCACTCTTTTTTCTTCCACTTTATCCAGAGTAACAGGTTTTCTAAGCCTTCTCTTTCTATTTCTGTCTTTTTTAGCCAGAAGATGGCTTTTACCCGCCTGTTGTCTTTTTATTTTACCACTGGCAGTGACTTTAAATCGCTTTGCCGCACCTCGATGGGATTTCATCTTAGGCATATTCGTTCTCCTCACTTCCTGGGGGCTAAGGTAATCGTAAGATGTGGCCCCTCATACTTTATGTCCTGTTCTACTTTCCCCACTTCCTCTAAGTCGGCTATCATCCTCTTTAAGAGCTCTTCTCCTCTGTCTCGAAAAGCCGCCTCTCTTCCTCGAAATCTGACCGTTATTTTTACCCGATCACCATCTTCTAAGAAGCGAAGCGCATTTCTAAGCTTAACTTCATAATCATGTTGATCAATTTTAGGTCTCAAATTAAGTTGCTTCAACTCAGAAGTTTTCTGTTTCTTGCGGGAAATCTTAATCTTTTTCTCCTTTTCATATCTGAACTTTCCATAGTCCATTATCCGGCATACAGGAGGATGAGCATCAGGAGCTACTTCTACCAGGTCTAAACCAGCTTCTTCAGCCATTTCCAGGGCTTTTTTTAAAGGAACAACTCCTAACTGCTCTCCCTCCGGAGAAATCAATCGTACTTCCCGCGCTCCAATTTGATGGTTAACGCGGTATTTTACTTCTATACTTATCGCCTCCCTAGTTTCTTTCTTAGATGGTTCAAAAACATACCATATTTATTCATCTTAGTCAATTATTTTAAGCCCTTTCCCAGGACAAACTACCCGGAAAGTGACAGGCCACCCACTGATTTTCTCCCACTTCCTCTAAAGCGGGCTCCACCTGAGAGCACACCTCTTGAGCCACCGGACAGCGGGTGTGGAAACGACACCCCTCCGGAGGATTAATAGGGCTGGGAACATCCCCGCTCAAAATAATTCGTTTAACTTCATAATCGGGGTCTGGAACCGGCACAGCAGAAGTCAAAGCTACACTATAGGGATGAGAAGGAGAAGAAAAGAAAGTATCTCCATCCGCTATTTCCACTACCTTTCCCAGATACATAACAATAACCCGGTCACAAATCTGTCTCACCACCGCCAGGTCGTGAGAAATGAAAATATAGGTCAGTTGATATTCCCTTTTTAAGTCTTTCAATAAATTCAAAATTTGAGAACGAACCGAAACGTCCAGTGAAGAAACCGGCTCATCTGCTACTACTAAACGAGGATTAAGAGCTAAGGCTCTCGCAATACCAATTCTCTGCCTCTGACCTCCGGAAAATTCATGGGGATAACGGGAAAAATATTCCGCTCCCAGACCCACTTTTTCCAGCAAATCCAGTGCCCTGCGTCGAACCTCAGGAGGGGAAGCCACACGATGCACTTTCATGCCTTCTTCAACTATAGAGCCTATATGCATGCGAGGGTCTAAAGAGGTAAAAGGGTCCTGAAAAATCATTTGAATGTTTCGCCGAACACCCTTCAGTTGAGAAGCCGGCAGAGAAGAAATATCCTCCCCCTGGAAAAATATACTTCCTGCAGTTGGCTCATAAAGCCGCATAACGGTCATTCCCAGGGTGCTTTTCCCACAACCCGATTCTCCTACTATACCTAAAGTTTCTTCAGGAAATACCTCAAAGCTTACTCCATCCACTGCTTTAACCCACCCCACGGTTCTCCGGAAAACTCCCGCTTTAATGGGAAAATACTTTTTCAAATCCTCTACTTGCAACAAAGGAACATTGTTCATTGGCTAAAACCCCGAGTTTCTAATACCTCAATTTGAGAATGATGATGACAGTATACGTAATGTTGATTCTCTATCTCCTCCCGGGAAGGCTCAGTAAGACATACCTCATCTTCTAAAGGACACCTGTTGCGAAATCTGCAACCGGAGGGAAAATTAAGAGGGTCGGGAACTACCCCGGGAATGATGGCCAATTTTTCCTGCTTGACATCCAGGCGAGGTATGGAATGTAAAAGCCCCCAGGTATAAGGGTGATGGGGATGATGGAATATATCCCAGCGACTTCCTTCTTCTACCACCTTTCCAGCATACATAACCACCACTCTCTCTGCCATACCAGCCACCACTCCTAAATCATGGGTAATAAGAATAACCCCCATATTAAGTTGTCGCTGCAATTCTTCAATCAATTCCAGAATCTGAGCTTGAATAGTAACATCCAGAGAAGTAGTAGGCTCGTCAGCAATTAAAACTTTAGGATGACAGGATAAAGCCATGGCAATCATAGCTCTCTGTTTCATTCCCCCTGAGAGCTCATGAGGATATTCATCCAGCCTCTTCCGGGCTTCGGGAATACCCACCAGTCTGAGTAATTCTTCTGCTGTTTTCCGAGCTTGACGATAAGAAAGTTTCTGGTGCAAAATTATCGCTTCTATTATTTGATCTCCTATGGTATAAACCGGGTTTAAAGCCGAAGATGGCTCCTGGAAAATCATGGAAATATCTCTTCCTCTGACTTCTCGCATCTCTCTTTCTGAAAGAGAAAGTAAGTCTCTACCTTCCAGGAGTATCTTCCCTCCCTGGATTTTTCCATCAGAATCAACCAGCCGCAGGATAGCTAAAGAGGTGACACTTTTGCCACATCCTGATTCTCCCACCAGGGCTATAGTTTCTCCCTTCCTGAGGTAGAAACCCACTCCATCCACTGCTTTCAATTCCTGCCCTTCTTCATTATAAAAATAAACTTTTAAATCCTGAACTTGTAAAAGTAAATTATTTTCTTCCATATTTATAACCTCAGACGAGGGTCAAAAGCATCTCGCAGAGCATCTCCCACTAAATTCCAGGCCAGAACGAAAAGCACCATAGCTACACCGGGAAACACGGTCATATACCAGTACTTAAGAGCCTCTCCCTGCCCCCCCAGCATCCAGTTTCGAGCATAATTTAGAAGCGCCCCCCAATCAGCATAACCCTGAGGAGCCCCTACTCCCAAAAAACTCAAAGCGGCGGCAGTGATAACTAAAGACCCCATGCGCATAGAAGCCTGAATTAAGACCGGAAAAATGGTGTTAGGTAAAACATGGCGGATAATGATGGAAAAATCACTAACTCCTAAAGCTTTAGCTGCTAAAACGAATTGTTCTTCTTTAACTTGCAGGATATTCCCTCGAATGAGCCGTGCTGGCCCCATCCAGCTAAACACTGTCATAGCCATCATTACCTTGTCTAATCCTGTCCCCAGAATGGTAGTCAAAACCATAGCCGCCACCAAAAAAGGAATAGCCATAAATATATCGGTGATTCTCATCAAAATTTCATCCCACAGTTTCCCAAAATACCCAGCCACCGACCCTATTAGAAGCCCTAAAGCGGTAGAAATTAAAGTTACTATTATTCCCACCCGGAAAGCTGTGCGAGTTCCCCATACCACTCCATAAAATATATCTCTTTTCCCTGCCACCCCAAAAGGATGCTCAGGAGAAGGAGGAAGAGGATTAGAACTCCAGGTGACAATAGGCATAATATAGGGGTCTCTACCTGGAGGAGGTGAAGCAATAAAGGGAGCGAGGATGGCCACTATTACAAAGAAAATAAGCAGAGCAAAACCTAAAATAGCAGAAGCATCGGACGATAGTCTCCTGAATATGCGTCGAGTTTCTCTATTCATCAACTACTCCAACCTCACCCGGGGGTCAATAAAGGCATAGGAAATATCCACTATCAGGTTTCCTAAAACCAGTATAAACCCGAAGAATAGAGTCCCTCCCATAATGGAAGCATAATCCAGCTGTTGAGCTGCCAAAGACATAAAGCTCCCGATACCGGTACGATTAAAAATGGTCTCTACAATCACTGCTCCGGCTAAAAGTCCGATAATAGTCTGACCACTTACTGTAGCCACAGGGATGAGAGCATTTTTACGAGCATGTTTGTTAATAACTACCCGCTCATCCAGTCCTTTAGCCCGGGCAGTGCGAACGTAATCTTTCTGCAACACCTCTAACATAGAAGAGCGAGTAATACGCAAAATAAAAGCAAATTGTACATAAGTCAAAGTTAAAACTGGACCTATAAGGTGAAGAAAAGCATCCCAGAAAATATCCAGTCTTCCATTGAGAAGAGCATCTATAGTGGTCATACCGGTAAAATTATGGAAAACAGAAGACTTGACCACTTCTTCTGCCCACAGGCTCAAATTCCCCGGAGGAAACCAGCCCAATACACTATAGAAAATCATCAGGATAAACAATCCAAAAACAAAATCAGGAAAAGACCATCCCACCACTGCAAATATGCGCAAACCATGGTCTAAGGGACGATTGTGGTTTACCGCAGATATCACTCCTAAGTTTATTCCCAGAAAAATGATAGGAAAGATAGAAAATAAAGCCAGCTCCAGAGTGTAGGGAAACCGTCGCACAAGTGCATCATAAACCGGTTCTTTCCCTACATAAGACCAGCCCAGATTACCTTGAAAGAGGTTTTTCAACCATCTTCCGTATTGGATAGGGAGAGGGTCATTCAGACCATAGAGCTCCACTAATTTATCGATGTCTGCTCCCTTTAACCTGTCTCTTATACACATCT
>DGDO01000006.1 GCA_002385475.1 Candidatus Sordicultor fermentans
TTAAAAATTGCCGGGGTGACGAATAAGGAGAGTCATTGCGATAACAAAAAAGAAAGGGAGCTATAGGGGGACACGCCGCCCCCTTATAGTTATTTCACTCTTTCCCTCTCCCAAAAGAAGCAGCGATTCGCCCCGGCGTCATCATAACAGGTCTTGCGAAATAATATAAAGTCTCACGACTACGATATGCGACAGTAGCCGGGAGGACGAGTGTCAGTTAGCTTTTCATGAGCTAAATTCAATTTATAAATGATGGGTATTTTATAGGGACAGCGAGGCTCGCACTCCCCGCATTCGTTGCACACCGAAGCCTTAGGGTTCAATTCCTGATAAGCTTTCTGGGCGTAATCTTGATTCCCCAGCCAGAAACGGAGGCGGTCTCGCAGGGCATATTGAGCAGGATCACGAATTATCCCATCTTGCATCTGTCGGTCATATTGCCCCTCCAGAAGAAAAACTCCGGGGATATCAATACCCAAAGGGCAAGGTAAACATTTATCACACTGGCGGCAAACATAGCTACCCAGCTCCGGAGCTTCCTCCCGGACTTTTTTCATTTCTTCCGGAGTGAAAGGCACGAAGTTTTCCACCACTTCTATATCCCTTCTTAGATACTCTTCTGTGTTAGCTCCCATAACTAAACTATCTACCCCGAGACTCAGGGTGTAACGTATAGCCTCTCGTTCACTTTCCCACAAGAAACCGTCAGCCAGCGCTTTCATAGCCAGAATCCCCATTCTTTTTTCTCGAGCCCGGGGTAAAACTTCTTCTTCCCAGCCAGGAAAATTGAATCGGTCAAAATAATTCAAGGGAATCATCAAAATGTCAAAAGGATAAAGAGAAAGAGCATTGAGTGCTACTTCAGGAGTAACATGATTAGAAAAAGCTACAAAACGAATTTTCCCTTCTTTTTTAGCTTTTTCTACTCCCTCTAAAGCACCCTGGGAAGAGGATATTTCATCCAGCTCTTCAAAACGGTTTAAGCCATGAATGAAAAATATATCCACTTCACTGGTGTTGAGTCTCCTCAGGCTTCCCTCTAATGCTCTGGTTATACCTTCTTTACTCCTTTGCGCAGATTTAGTAGCCAGGATGAAGTCATTTCTTCGAACTTTGGCCACTTTACCTATCTTTTCCTCTGAATTGCCAGACCCATAGCTCTCTGCGGTTTCTAAGTAATTTCCTCCCTGATCCAAATACAAATTGACAATCCGCAGGGCTTCTTTCTCTGGTAGCTCTACCAGATGAAAACCGCCTAACCCCAGAAGGGAAATAGAAAAGCCAGTACTTCCTAATTTCCTTTTTTCCATACTTCTCACCCCCTCAAATTATCTCACAAAAGTAAGAATTCTATACCTTCTCAAGATAAAATTTCTCTGAGGCGCTGAGCGTTCTTCACTGCAAAGCCTTCGTAATCATTATCAAAGTAGCAATAAACATCCCGCTCCCCGAGCCAGAAACGAATTTTAGCTCCCCATCCTTCGAGTTCTTCTTCACTGTAAAAATCGGTATAAAGGCTGCCGTGCCCGTGAAGACGAAGGTAGATAAAAGAAGAAGTTATAACTTCTTGATAGGGAAAAGAAGGGGTATCGGAAAAACAGAGACAGATATTTTTCTTTTCCAGAATTTCATAAACTTCTCCGGTAAAGAAACTCTCATTGCGAAACTCAAAAACATAACGAAAATCAGGAGAAAGAAGCTCCACAAAAGAGGTAAAAACTTCTCTATTAAATTTAAGTTGAGGAGGAAATTGAAAAAGAAGAGGACCTAATTTGTTCCCCAGCTCTCTTACCGCCTCATAAAGCTTTGCCAGAGGTTCTTCTACCTCTCTCATTTTCTTTATATGGGTAATGTAGCGGCTGGCTTTAACGGAAAAAATAAACTCCGGAGGAGTGGTATCTCTCCATTTGGAAAAAGTAGTGGAACGAGGGAGATGATAAAAAGAAGAGTTAACCTCCACCGTATCAAAAAACTGAGAATAGTAGGAAAGCCACTTATTTTGAGGCAAATGAGGAGGATAAAACACTCCCTCCCAATGAGGATAAGACCAACCAGAAGTCCCTATCCGGGACTCTTTCACCAGTATTTCCCTCCCTCTTCCGGATTCACCCCCTCTCTAAGAAAAAGAGGAGCTAAATGGTTGACCGGACCAAACCCTTTACCCAGGTTTAAGGAGTGGGTAATCACCTGAATCATATATTCGTGAGCCGTTTTTACTGCTTCGGTAATTGAGTATCCTAAAGATAGGAGAGCACATATAGCCGCAGAATAAGTGCAACCTGTCCCATGGGTGTTTTTGGTGGCGATACGTCGAGCGGGGAAAGAAATAAATTCTTCTCCGTCAAAAAGGATATCCACTATCTCCTCTTCCGGGAGATGCCCTCCTTTTAGGAGAACATAGCGAGGACCCCACTTTTTGAGCGATATACAGGCCTTTTCCATATCGGAAATATCCTTTATCTCCTCCCCCACTAAAAAAGAAGCTTCAGGAAGATTGGGAGTAATCAAAAAAGAGAGAGGGAAAAGCTTGTGCACAAGAGCATCTACGGCTTCTCGCTCAAGAAGCAAAGCTCCACTTTTAGATACCATCACCGGGTCTACCACCAATTTTTCTATATTAAACTTTTTAATCTCCTCAGCTACTGCCTCAATGATAGAAGAATTAGAAAGCATACCGGTTTTAGCCGCATCCACTCCTATATCACTTGCCACACACTCTATTTGTTTGGCCACCAGAGAGGGAGGTAAGTCAAAAATGGCTTCTACCCCTTGAGTATTCTGGGCGGTTATGGAGGTAATAGATGACATGCCGTACACTCCAAAAGCACAGAAAGTTTTCAGGTCAGCCTGAATTCCTGCTCCCCCTCCCGAATCTGAACCAGCTATGGTTAGCGCTCTTTTCATCTTTTTTCCTCCTCTATTGAAAATGATTCCAGCCCGAGGCGGCTTCTTTTTCTTCTCTTCCACCTCTACGCAGAGAAACCCCTCCTTGCGAGACAACCTCTCCCACAATAGTTACCGGAATTCCACTTTCTATTTCTATGAATTCTTTAACTTCTTTTCCGCGCTCCCGGGGAACGGTAAAAATTAATTCAAAATCTTCTCCTCCCGAAAGAGCAAAAAGGAAAGGGTCTTTGTTTTCCTCTTCACTCCACTCCCGAAGAGAAGGAGAAATAGGCAGTTTATCCACCTCTACCACTGCCCCCACTTCACTCTCCTCCACAATATGCCCTAAATCCTGAGAAAACCCATCAGAGACATCAATCGTAGCTACTCTCTCCCCCAAACTGTGCAATAACCTCCCTACTTGCAGGCGAGGAGAAGGAGTAAAGAAACGCTTCAAAAGAAAAGAATACTTTTCTTTTTCTTCCTCGCTACCCCGAAGAGCTATCTCTAAACCTGCTCGTGAGTCACCCAAAGTTCCCGTAACTAAAACTAAATCTCCAGGTCGAGCATTACGGCGCAAAAGCAAAGGGCGGTCATTTTCCACTTCCCCCACTAAAGTTAAGTCAAAAACCATCTGACTTTCAGTACGAGATAAATTCCCTCCTATAATATCTACTCCGTGAGCTTCCGCTTCTTCCTTGATTCCCCGCATAAATTCCTTTAGCCACTCTGCTTCCATATCTGGCCTCAACACCCAGGAAAGAAGAGCAAAAAGAGGTTTTCCCCCCATAGCGGCAATATCACTTAAATTCACTGCCAGAACTCTTTTCCCCAGAGAAAAGGGAGAAAAAAGAGATAAAATAAAATGTACATTTTCTACCTGGGAATCACAGGTGAGAAGATAGAAAAAACCTCGAGGGCCTCTAACCACCGCACAGTCATCTTCAATTCCTAAAACCACTCTTTTCCCCCGGGAAGGGAAAAAATTTTTCAAATAGTCAATAATCCCAAACTCTCCCCACTCTTTGAGTTTCATGGTCTTCTCCGAAAAAGCTCAATTTTTTGCCGGAAAGAACGAGTGGCTTCCTTGACCGACTCTGCGCCTACAATAGCCGATACCACTACCACCCCATCCACACCGGTTGCTAAAACTTCCTCCAGATTAGAAAGGTTTATCCCCCCGATGGCCACCACCGGTATATTAACTGCTTTTTTAATTTCTCTCAGTCTTTCTAAACCAATGGGTTCCCCGGCATCTTTTTTAGTAGAAGTGGGGAAAACCGTCCCCGCTCCTAAATAATCTGCCCCTTCTCTTTCTGCTTCCAGGGCTTCTTCTACCGTGGAGACCGAATAGCCAATTATAAGGGAAGGAGCGATTTTCCGAGCTAAAGCTAAAGGCATATCTTCTTGGCCTAAGTGTACTCCATCAGCATCTACTGCTAAAGCAATATCTATACGGTCATTGACGATTAAAGGAATCCCCCGCCGGTGAGTAACTTCTCTCACCTTTTGAGCTTCCTCTACCCACAGACGGGTAGCTAAATTCTTTTCTCGCAGTTGAATCACTGAAGCTCCAGCATCTGTGGCTTCCTCTACCACCTCTTCATTACTTTTCTTCTGAATTTTTCTATCAGTAATAACATAAAGAGACCAATCTATAGTTTTCAATCTTTCACCTCCAGAGAAAGCAGCGCTTTAAGTTCCTCTTTCTTTATACCATAAAAGGTATCAAAAAGAGAAACTCGAAAGCTACCCGGCCCTAAAGAGTGACGAGCAGCAATTTCTCCACAAACTCCCAGAAAACCTAAAGCCGAAGATGCCGCCCATAGGTAATCTCTCTCTACTGCCGCGCAAGCAGCGCAAAGAGAAGTGGCCATGCAACCAGTTCCGGTAATCCTGGTGAGGAGAATATCCCCATTTTTTATCTTGACCGCTCTTTTTCCGTCACTCACTACATCAATTTTTCCAGTTATGGCCACGACAGTCTGGAATTTCTGACTGGCTCTTTGCGCTAAATCACTCGTATCTGCATCTACTACTCCTCCTTCCACTCCTCTAACTTCGGCTTTTATTCCCAGTAGATTTCCTATCTCCCCTATGTTTCCCCGCAAAATAGAGATTTTAACCTCTTGCAAAATTTTCAAAGCACTCTCGGTGCGGAATTGAGTAGCTCCTGCCCCTACCGGGTCTAAAACAACCGGGATACCTAACTCGTTAGCTTTCCTACCTGCTAAAATTGCGCTTTCTACTGTTTCCGGAGTTAGAGTCCCGATATTCAGAACCAGAGCTTGAGACAGAGCTACCATTTCTTCCACTTCCTCCCGGGCATAACTCATAACCGGCAGTGCTCCTATGGCCAACATAGTATTAGCATTGTCATTAATGACCACGAAATTGGTGATATGATGAACCAGAGGCTTTTCTTCTTTTATCTTTTTAAAAATAATTGTGCATTTTTCTTCATAAGTCATTGAATTTCCTCCTTGTTCCCAGATAAATTAAGCCTGAGGCGAGAAAGCTGGGAAAAGAAGCTCCCCAGTGAGGTAAAAAACGAAGAAAGATAATATATATCATTAATCCCCCCACCCAGGAGAGAAGAGCTCCTCTATCGAGAGCTTTCCCCTCATATAATTCTTTTATCTCAATCTTTCTCCGGCGGTAAAAGAAATAGTCAAAAATTACCACCCCAAAAAGAGGGATAAAAATTCCCCCGATGAGATACAGAAAGCTTTCGTATCTATCCATAGGGAAAACTAAAGCTAAAATCGTGCCTCCTAATCCGAAGAAAAGAGTAATTAGTTTCTCCTGAAAACGAGGGAAAAGATTTAAAAAAGACATCGCTCCAGAGTAAATATCCAGAAAGGTAGTGGTAAAAGTAGAGAAAAAAACAATCACCAGAGCAATGATTCCCCAATTTAGAGCTAACATCACCGGTATGGGGTTAGCCTGACCGGTAGAAAGAGCCAGCAATAAGCCCAAAACATACATCCAGGAACTGGCTAAAAAATATCCCCACCAGGTCCCCCAGAAAGCAGAGCGGCTCTCTCGAGCAAAACGAGAGTAGTCTGAAACCAAAGGAAGCCAGGAAATGGGCATAGCTATCACCAGGTCTAAACCTGCCCCCCAGGGAAGAGAGCCATCTCCCCTCCAATTTAGTAATTCCTCTGTAGACACATTATGCAAAACACTATAAGTCATGAAAAGGCAGAGAATGGCCAGAGAAAAAACCGCTATTCTTTGCATCCATTTCCAAAGAGGAGTTCCTACTAAAGCCCAAAAAGTGCTAATCATCCCGGCAATAAGCATCCAGAGCTTGACATTAGTATATCCCGCTAAAATCTGAGTAATATTATCAACTGATTGAGCACAGATGATTATCATTATCGCCGTCCAGCCTGCTAACTGAATGATGTTCAAAGCCGAGGCGAGATAAGAGCCCAATTTTCCAAAAGCTGCTCTCACTGAAACCATAGCCGGAACTCCTGAATCGCTACCTAACACTCCCCCTAAAGCCAGAGGAGTGTTACCAATTACGTGACCCAGTATGATAGCCCACAAGCCCCCGATGAGTCCTAAAGGAGCTAACATTCCTCCTGCCCACACTTCAGATATGGCAATGGCTGCTCCCATCCACAGAACAAAAAAATCCATTCCCGATAAGTTTCTCTCTTGCTGTGGAACAGGCTGGATATCTTCTGACATCTCTATCCTCCTATCTCCTCCCACTTATCAACAGATATAGCTTTTCTCAAAACCCGAACAAATAAAAGACCGATAATACATCCAGGGATACTACTTACTAAAAAAGCAGATTGAAAAAAGAAAAAAGTTGCCTCTCCTCCGGTAAAAGGGGAAACCAGATACGCGCTCAATCCAGCCCCGATAAAACCGGTTCCTAAGGGTTCGGTTAAGGCTACCCAATCTCGACGCAACCATCTGTAAAAAAGCCCAACTATTATGGCTCCCGGAACTCCCCCCGGCAAGGCAAAGATAGTTCCAGTCCCGATTGCAATTCGCAGCAATCCGGCTAAAAAAGCGGCTAATCCTCCATACCAAGGACCGATCATAATCCCGGCTACCACGTTTATTGCGTGTTGAAAGGGAAAAACTTTAGTCGGGCCAATGGGGAAACTAACACCGGAAGAAACAACCGCTAAAGCACAGAAAATAGCGACATAAGCCGTCTTTCGAAAAGAAATTTTAGCTGCTCTATTCACCACCTTCGTTTTCTCCCCTATTAAAAAAAGCCACCTGCCAGCTGGTAGGTGGCTTTTTGTTTACACTTCCATCCCTCCGCTGGCATTAACCAGATCAGGTTCAACGGGTCGAAAGCTTGCGCTCTCCTCTCAGCCCTTCAAGAGCTCCCCTACTTCTATTTAATTTTCACCATTTTAACATATTCGTAAACCTTTTTCTCCAGTGCAGAAAAAGGTTTTAGGAAACTATGCTCGGGCGAGTTTTTAGTAAACTTCTTGTTATGAACAATTACTTTACAACCCAGGAACTTGGCAGGTAGCAAAAAGTAACATGGTTATCCTCTATATCTTCGTAGAAATACAAAGAAAGGGAAAGAATTAAGATATTGGCAAAAAGTAGCTTTCGCTATGCTAAAGATTAGATAAATAACTTAATAGATAAATGATAAACGAGCTCTATTAGAAAAAGAACTGGTGAAGGAGGCAATTTGAGGTGATGAGAAAGCTATCCACTTTTGCAGGAAAAAGACTTAATCCACTCAAGCTAACAATAGAGGAAAAACATCCTTACAAGATTCAAACGACCCCAGAGAGCGCGACTATTCTCCAAATTCTCCAAATGCTCCTAAAACCATGGTATAATGAGCTCAGTTTAAGAGGGAATCAGTCAGTTTTCCCAGACATAATATAATAACTTCTTAGTTATCAAGGGAGGTATTATGGTGACGCCTACTGTAGCTATAGTCGGAAGTAATATGATGGACCTCATAACTTACTATCGAGATAGAATGCCCAAAACCGGGGAAACTATTTTTGGAGAAGACTTTGAGATTGGCTTTGGAGGAAAAGGAGCCAACCAGGGAGTAGCTGTTTCCCGTCTGGGTGGGAAAGTTATAATGGTAACCGCGGTAGGAGACGACCTTTTTGGTCCTCTGGTTAAGAATAACTTCCTCGAAAATGGAATTAGCAGCAAGTTCATAAAAACCGTCCCGGGGAAGACCAGTGGAGTGGCTCCTATTTTTGTAGACGAGAAAGGAAGAAACAGTATTTTCATCATTCCCGGAGCCAACTATTCCCTTTTCCCCGAAGATGTAATTCAAGCCGAAGAAGAACTTCAAAAGGCCTCCTTCTTGTTGCTTCAGCTGGAAATACCTCTAGAAACTGTATATTATGCCATCGACATGGCTCAGAAGCTCAACTTAAAAGTAATCTTAAATCCCGCACCAGCTCAAGAACTGGAGTGGAACAAAATTCAAAGTGTTTTCTTATTAGCCCCCAACGAGAGCGAGCTGGAAAGTCTGACTGGAATTCCTGCTGACTCATTTACCCATATCCAGGAAGGAGCTTCTTTTCTACTGGAAAAAGGAATCAAAAATGTGTTGGTTACCCTGGGGGAGAAAGGCTCAGCTCTTTTTACTCCTCAGGAAAGTAAAGAATTCGCGGCTTATTCAGTTAATTCCATAGATACCACCGGAGCAGGTGACGCTTTCCTAGGAGCTTTATCGTTCTTCCTGGCTGAAGGGAAAGATATGGACGAGGCAATAGATTTGAGTTCTGCTTATGCTGCTCTCTCTACCACCAGACGAGGAACTCAAAAATCTTTTGCTTCCCGAGAAGAATTCGAGAATTGGCTAAAATCTTATTCTTCTGGCACCTAATATAATTCTCGCAAAACCTGTTAAATCGCTCAAATTTTA
This sequence comes from Candidatus Sordicultor fermentans, assembly GCA_002385475.1. GTDB lineage: Bacteria > Atribacterota > Atribacteria > Atribacterales > Caldatribacteriaceae > Sordicultor > Sordicultor fermentans. The sequence goes on from DGDO01000006.1 coordinate 8,780, forward strand.
AAAGTAAGTTACATCGGAGCTTAAAGACTTGGAATCACCACAGAACTATAGGGGTAAACCCCCTGCAACCCTTGAAAGAGGAAAAAATCAAAAACGTAAAATAAGAACATAAAGATGAAACTGCTGAGGAAGAAAGAGCATCTTCCTCAGCCTCGCGATGACGGGTTGAAGAATTGCTACTTTTGTCTGTCGCTGCAACAACCCCTCCTCATCCATCACCCTGGCGACTTTCGAGCCGTTTTTAGCCTGTCTCTATCATCCCCTCATCTCTCATTCCTGAATGTCTCTATCAGGAATCTAAATTACTTAAGGGCAAA
>DGDO01000043.1 GCA_002385475.1 Candidatus Sordicultor fermentans
AGATGTGTATAAGAGACAGATTGTGGAGTTTGTGAAGCTGAGTGTACTTCGAGAGCGCTCAGGGTTTTTCAGAAAGTAAAAATAAATCAAAACAAATGTAGACATTGTTTTAGTTGCTTAGATTTTATAGAAAAAGGATGTGTATTAGCTAAATCTATAGACAGCATGGGAAGCAGGGGAGGGAATATGAATAAGAAAGCCTTAGGCGGGTTTGGACGATATTTAACTTTTGGTATGAGAAATGAGTGGTTAGAACAATTTTTGAATGAGCTGGAAGACTGGTATATTAAAAATAATCTTGGTTCTAAACAATTTGAGAGCATGGGTGCGTGGCTAAAAGATGCCGAATTGATAGATTCTAAAAAAACACCTACCTTCTTAGCGCATACCTTTAATAAACTAATAAATAAAGATAAGCCCTTTGTAGATCAGATAATCTGGATAAATCTATTCTATAATTCTTCAGTAGTAAGATGGTATTTAGAAAATATTAAATGGGGATCCTATGTCCCTTCTAAAGATATTTATGAGATTCTAATAAATAATGAGCAACTAAATCCAAAGACTGCTTCAAGTGGATTAAATAGCCTTTTGAATATGTTTGAAAATATGCCTACATATAATAAGCTAAAGCTTGGAATAGTTGAAAAAGTAGGAAGAGAAAGATATATAAGGAAAATCGGCAGCAACGATATCCATCCTGTGGCTGTTCTTTACTCCCTCTATAGATACGCAATTTCTAAGAATAAGTATAAACTTACTGTTTCTGAGCTTTATCGTGAAGAAAACAAAGATGGTGGTCCTTACTTGATCTTTGGTATAGAAAGGTCTGCCTTAGAAAATATCCTCCGATGGTTACAAGAAAATAAAAGGGAATTAATAAGAGTAGACCTTGCCGCGGACTTGGATAATATCAACCTTTCTGAGGATATAAAAAATTATACAAAGATATTGGAGTATTATTAATGGAAACAAAAGTAAGAGGATTTAAATACGGGACTTTTGGCTTAAGAAAAGAGTGGTTACATCAACTCTTAGCTAAGGAAGAAGACTTCTTTTCTAATAACACCTTAGGTCCAATACAATTTAAGTCTTTCGTATATTTTTTAAAAGACTGTCAATTGATTGATAAAAAGAAAGATTTTACCCAACTTTTTAGCATATTAAAAGGAATCTTTGAAAGAGAGGGGATTGACTCAAAAATCATATGGGGCATTATTTGGATAAACCTCTGCTTTAATTCTCCTCTTTTTAGATGGTGGGCAAATATACCCGAGGGATTTTATACCAGAGATAACATTATCGATCTTCTTGCTGATGCATATGGTAAAAGAAATAGATATGTTATTAATGGCTATTCAAGTATTCTTGAGACTTTAGAGAGAAGTCCCATCGGAATATACTTTGGGCAAGGAATAGTTAAAAGAGAAGGAAGGGGAAGGACAGTTTTAAAGGAGAAAAACACCTCAGATATCCCCTCCCTTTTACCTCTTTACAATCTTTATAAACTTTCCCAAGAAACAGGAGGGTATAGATTTAACATAAAAGATATAGAGGATAATCCTCTTTCTCCTCAAAAAATCTTTTCTTTATCTTCTGAGAAGGTAGAGTCTCTTCTTAGTATGTCTCAGGTTATAGATTTCTTTGATATAGATTTTCGTGAAAAGAAGAATTATATAGCGCTCAAAAATAATTTAGAGCCTAAAAATATATTAAGGGGAGATTTAGATGAAATATGAAGAGATTATAGGACCTTATGAGTATTTTCAACCTGTAGTTGATATTACCGAGGAAAAAGGAGATTATTGGAAACGATTTATCCCTACAAAAGATTTTTTAGAGATTTTAAGGGTTTTTCTAAATGCCTTAGAATCGAAAGATTCCAATAGAAAATCTATCTGGATTCAAGGCTCTTATGGCACAGGTAAAAGCCACGCGACAAGTGTTATAAAACATCTCTTATGGGATCCCCCAGAAGACATAGGAGATTTTGTAGAAAAAATAAATGCCCAAATTAGAGAAAAACTAAGAAATTTTAGAAAGGAGAAAAGAGTTTTTCCTGTAGTTTTAAAAGGAATCTCGGGCATAAAAGATGTTAAAAGCTTTGGTCTCCTTTTAGAGAAAGCTGTTAAAGAGGCATTGCAAAGGGAAAAAATAGAGATCATCACCGAAAGCGAATTTGATAAATATATTAATCATATTAAAAATATACCTTATGTAGATTATGAACAAATTATTGAGGAGAATATTGAGCTAAAAGCTAAAGTAAGGAATAAAGAAGGGTTGTTAAACGCTTTGCAAAGAAGAGATATAGATGTGCTAAGGCTCTTGGAAAACTCCTTGGATTTTTCTATTCCTCATTCTACTATCGAAGATTGGTTAGTAGAAGTGTCACGAGAGCTTTCTTCTAAGGGGATATACGCCCTTACTATTTATTGGGACGAGTTTACTTCTTTAATGGAGCTTGAAAACATTTCTACCATTATGAGTATTTTGCAGAACATTGCTGAGAAAACTCGTAACAACAATATTTTTCTATTCATTGTAAGTCATAGAGCTCCTCAGCAAAGCAGTGTTTCTTCTAAAGATTATGAAAAACTTCTTGGAAGATTTCATTTTAAAGAGTACTCTATGGAAAATATAACTACTTTTCATATAGTATCTAATGCCATAAGAAAGATAGATAGTGAGAGATGGGAGAATCTCCGGGAAGAAATTTTTAGAAAGAATCCGGGAATAGAAAAGCTAATCTATAGAATAGCTAGATATGATAATCGTTCAATAAATGCTCTAAAAGACCTCTTCCCCATACATCCCTATTCTGCCTTTATTGCCACTGCTTTATCCCGTTATGTAGGGTCTGCTGAGAGGAGTATCTTCAGCTTCTTGAACGATGAGGAAAAGGGATTTAAAAAATTTATTAGTGAATATCCAAAAAGCAATCTCGATGACGAAGAATATTTTTTAACTCCTGACATGCTGTGGGATTTCTTCTTAGCAGAGTTTGAAAGAAATCCTAATGAAAAAAGAAGCTCGGTCTTAGTAAAGTATAGGCAATGTGAAGAAGTGATTGAAGAAGCAGGAGAGCCTTATCTGGCTGTATTTAAAGGAACACTTCTACTAAACATCCTGTATTCTTTAATTAATGTTTCTGGGGAAGAGAGCAATTTATATTCTCCCAGTAAAGAAAATATAACCAATATGTTTATCGGTACAAGTTTCCAGGATTCTGTGCCTGAAATCTTGGACTATATAGATAAAAAAGGGTACGTTCCTAAAAATCCCGATGGCTTATTTTTAGTGAGTTACTCTGCTCTACCTGAAAAAGAAGTGGATGAAGAAAGACAGATAGTTAGTATAGAACATAAAGATATAACAAGAGCATTGAGTAAGCACCAGAAAGAAAGACTGTGTAGGGATTTAACTTCCAATATATTGAGAGAAAATAAGCTTCAAGTATATTGGGCGGGAATTAAGGATTATGACTTGAGAAGAAAATTGAAAAACGACTTTAAAAATTCCTATTACCTTCCTATTGCTTTATTCATTGCTAAAGATGGAGATGAAATAAAAAATATAGAGAATATTATAGAAAAAATATTTGCGGATAAAGATGTAAATTATGAGAATATTATTTTTGTTATTTCTAATACTCCGCTAACTAAAGAAAGCTATAAAAAATTTACAGATTATATTGCTAAACTCATAGTTGCCGAGAGACATCAATATAGGGAAGACGCAAAAAACTACAGAGATTACAGAGAAAAACTTATAGAACAATGGATTGATAAAGTAAAAAATGGATATTTTGAGGTGTATTTTAAGCAAGAGTTCAAGCAGCTTCCGGGAAAAAACTTGGATAGTTACTTAAATAAAGACGTCTCTTCTAAGATTTTCTGTTACGGTTTAGAAAACCTTAAAGATTTAACTAATATTAATGTATGGAAAAGAAGATATTCGGACAAAGTTTTAGAAATATTTATCTCTGCTCAAGATAGAGATGACCTCGAAGAGAGAACTAAAAATGCACCTTATAAAGATTTAAGGGCTATTCTTACGGATAACAGGGGAAACTATATTGTAGATAAAAAACTTAATTTTCTATCAAATATAGATATTAACCACCATCCTACTTACAAAATATGTAAAGACATAGAAAAAACAATTAAGAAGCACGAAGGAAAAAGCTTTAATTTGGGAGACGAGCTTAGATTTTTACAGGAACCACCTTATGGAATCTACCCCAATATGGCTAATTGTGCGGTTTTAGCTTTTGCGATGAGACCCTTTGTAGATAAACTTTATGAAGAGGGAACAGGGCGAAAGATTGATAAAAATTTATTAAAAGAAAAACTTGGTATTTTGTTCAAATACTGGGAAGATTGGAAAAATAGAGAAAAACTTAATTTAAGGTTAGGTACAGAAGAAGAAAGAAAACTCACCGATCTTTTAGTAGAATTGTTCAAATTAAAAGAAGAGGAAAATCTCAACAAAGCTCGGTGGGGAATTAGAGAGTGGATTAAAGAAGCTGGATACCCTATTTGGTCTCTTAGGAACCATGTTAGAGATGATAAAGAGATGGAAAGATCTATCGATATGATATTTTCCCTGAGTATGACCGTCGATGGAGAAATCTCCGAAGAGAGTATAAAAGAGTCTTTCCGCATTTTATCATTTAAGAAAAACGAGCTCGGTACTCTTCTTTCTCCTCAAAAATTAAAAGAAGGATTTAGAAAATGGGTGGAGGAGAAATTAAAAAGAGAAATAACCGAAGAAGATTTTAAGAACCTTGTGGTATTCTTACGTGAAAATATGCAAGAAGAAGTCGGACTATGGACGGAAGACAAAGTGGAGCTCAAACTTAAGGATTGGGAAGTAGATATAGGCACGGAGAAGGCAGAGAGAGAATTCGTTAATTTAATAAGCAAAATTTTCAATTTGGAACAGGTTAATAACTTAGAAGACTTAAAGAGGGGAGTGCAAAATAAAATAAATGATCTGGGCTTTCCTTTGTGGATCTTAAAGCATGCCTTTAATACCGAGGATATGGGAAAAGCCTTAGATGATATAGATAATTTTGTTAAAGGTATTCCTGTTAATTCTGAAGCTCTTACTGAATTCTTGAACGACATAAGACCTTACGAAACTCATATTCATTCTAAATTGACTTCTGAGATAGCTAAACAAGGGTTGGCTGTTTTTCTAAAAGAAAGGCATTCTTTAGATTTAGACCTACATTCATTTATTCCATATTTAAGGAATAGAATTGATAAGAATAGAACTGATAAAGAGCCCTATCTCTGGGACGAAACTGATTTAGAAATAGTTGTAAGGGAATACAATATTTCAAAAGCCCTAAGAGAGATTTTTGATATTGATGAAATACTTCCTATTGAAGAATTAAAAGTAGAGATTAAAAGGAAAATTGAAAATCTTTCTTATCCTTTCTGGCTCTTAGAGCTTACTGAAGATGGTGGAAGCATATTTACCAATATAGGAGAATTCCTTAGATCTCCATATATCCCCCCGGTAGAGGAATTAGAATCTATTGTGAATGATGTCTCAGGAGAAAAGGCGAGAGAATTTCTGAGAGAAAATAAACTCAAGGAACTTGCTATAAGATGGCTAGACACTCAGCTTAAAGAGCGTTTCGAGCTTAAGGCTTCTTTAGAAGATTATATACTAAATGAAATATTGGAAGAGATGAGGAGAAACATATGTCCGGAGGACTTTTATTGGAATAGAAATGCTGTAGAAAACTGGATATATAAGAACGAAGACTTAAATTATAAAATCTTTAAGAATATTCAAGAGGAAGTAAAGCAGAAGATTGTTTCTTCTACTAAGGATTTAAAAGAGGTTCTTTTGAAGATAGTTGAAGAATATCCAGAGATATGTGTAAAGCTGGAGGAATACTTAGAATGAGTTCCAATTACTTTGTAGAGATACCATTAGGGGGAAATAAGTTAATATCATTGATAAAGGATGACAAGGAAAAATTTGGTATCTATTATGGAAGATATCCTGTAAGATTTATCCTCATAGATAATTTTGAAGACATGAAAAAGATAATAGAAACTATGACAAAAAATGGAGTAGAAACTTTAGACTTAAGCAGTCTTGAAAATTTTCAAGATAGTAATGGATGGATCTCTACGTATGAACTCCTAGACATTATAAAGAAACTTCCTGAGGAAAAAGATTACATCGTTTTTCCTATCTCAGAAATTTTGAGATTTCTAAATAATGATGACTTTTACAGTTTTCTTACCAGCCTTATGGAGATAGAAAATGGTACCTTTAATTCTAAAAGGAGAATATATATTCCCATATTAGGTCTCTTTTCCCGGTTTCGGGATTCTTTCTTAAATAGATATCATAGAAGGTCTGAATTCTCCTTTGTATGGAAGATAGGAAGTGGCCACGAGAAATATAATCTTATATTTTGTAAATTCGCTTCAGGAATTGAAGATTTTACGGTTATTCCTACCACTAAAGATTTTTTAGATCTCTGGAAAAAAGACAGTATCTCTTCTTCTATATTAATCTCTTCAGAACTTTTATGTCATTTGTCTAATAGAGCAGTAGACGATGAGCTTTTTACTTTAACAAATATAAAAGATGCCAAGGAGTATATAGAGAAAATTCTTACAATAGATATTCCTATTGAATATAAAGAGTCAGAGGATTCCCTGTGGAGAATCCTTTTAGATAATATTAAAGGTGTAAATAGTTTTGAGGAATTGGTGAAGAGACATTTAAATGTTATATACTTGGACGATTTGGTAAGGGTTAATCCTCTTTCTCTATGGTTGGACACAAATGAAAGCTTTACCAGATGGATTATAAAGGCTTACTACTCTACTATTAATAAAAATTGTTATACAAAGACCGTATTTAATTCTCTCTCCAGTCTAAGTACTGAAGAGGCTATAAGGGGTTATTATTTGAAAATATTCGATGAAAAATTTAATAAGAATTTTTTGGAAGAACGAAGAACTATTCTCCAAAATGCTCTTAAGGACCGGAACTTAGACCTTAGATTTATAGAAAATGAGCTGGAAGAAAAAATTAGTTCTATGCCTCTTGAGGAAGCAGTAAATTATATTACTAATACCACTTTCTTTGAGAAGAAATGGATCATAGAAAATATAGCACACATTGACAAACAAGATCTTGAAACAATATATCCGGAGCTTTCTTTCTATGGGGAAGATGTAGCATATAAAGATTTAAGCCCTGAAAATGCCTGGATTGATGAGTACTTTAAGGAATATCGGGCCTCCCGGATTGAGAATTCCATATCACCACGATTAGTAGAAATATTAGAAGAAAGGAATGCCAATGAAGAATCTTTCTTTAAATGGTATTACTCTTTTGAGCCGGTTATAAATTACATAGAAGATAATGAATACACAAAAATATGGATAGATGCTTTAGGAGTTGAATTTTTACCTCTTCTAATCTCTTTACTTGAAAAAGAAGGTTTTAAGGTAGATTTTAACATAGGAAGAGCTAATTTGCCCTCTACTACTGGATTTAACACTTTTGAAGGAGTAGAAAGGATATCTGATTTAGATGATTTTATTCACAATCAATATTCTTATTCTTATCCTGACAATCTTATTAGAGAAATAGATATTATTAAAAGCATAGTAGATAAGATAATCAAAACAAAAGAAAGTGTTTTGATATTTTCAGATCACGGTTTTACAGCTTTTGCCAATACAAAATTTAATGGAAAGAAAATTTTAGGGCTTAAATTTGCGGAGAGAGAAGGAAGATATGCGGAGATTACGGACAAAAAGAATATGTTAGTAGAGGATGAAGACTTCTTTGTTTACTCTTCAGAAGAGGGGAAGGAATATCTTATACCTACTAAACATAAATTCTTCTCAGAAACATCTTGCAGAGAGACCCATGGGGGAGCAACCCCTGAAGAGGTGTTGGTCCCTGTCATTTACGCCTCTAAAGTAGAAAAGAGAGTAATAAAAGAAGAATATAAGATTGAGTTATTAACAAAAGAGATTAATGTAAGAACTCCTATTTTGGAATTAAAAATAAAACCAGATCCTGAAAAAGTATCTTTTCTGGTTAAAAATAGAGATTTAAATGCAGATTTTGATAGAGATAAAGAAATCTATAAGATAAACTTATCAGGTTATAAAGCAGGAGAATATACTCTTACTGTAAAAATAGGCCTTTGGACGAAAGACCTGGAGTTTAAGATAAGAGGAGGCTTGAGAGAGAGGGATATATTACCATGAAAGAAGGATTAGACAAGAAGATCCCGGAGGTTTTTCCTGAAGAGTGCGTATATAAGGTGGAAGAAAATTATAGTGTTTTTACAGGGAAAAATCTCCCTTCCTTTATTAAAGACTGGTTAGTTAAAAAATTCACCGATGAAGAAGAAACTTTAGATAAACAGGCTTTATTAGAGTATATGGAGGATTTTATTCCTCAAAGGGGCTCTGAAAAAAGATTAAAGGGAGATTTAATAAGCAGCAGAAATTCTCGCACTGTTTTAGCAAGAGCGTTAATAGAACCTGATGTTAAAAAGGGGATTTTTAGATTTTCCTTGCCCGAACTTGGTATTAGTTTCCGAGAAGGGAGAGTAGCTCAATATTTAATTGAAAAACATAATGAACTAAAGGGTGGAGAAGTTTGGGGGGTATTTACTCTTGTTTATTCTAACGATGATAAAGATGCTTACATAGAAATTGTAGAATATGCACCTTTCAAGCCTTACGACATTGACCTTGACTATTTTAGAGAAGGGAGAAAGGAATTTTCTTTAGAAGAGTGGGTTGACCTTTTGATAAGGTCAATGGAGTACAACCCTGATGGTTTCTATGGTTTAGAGCAGAAACTTCTTTTCTTGTCCCGCCTTTTAATATTTGTAGAACCTCGTTTAAATATGATTGAACTTGCCCCCAAAGGAACAGGCAAAACATATATCTTTAGTAACCTCAGTAAATACGGATGGTGGGTGGGAGGGGGCATCGTTACAAGAGCAAAGATGTTTTATGATATTTCTAGAAATACTTTTGGATTTATAACAAAGTATGATTTTGTTGCTTTAGACGAGATACAGACTATCAAATTTTCTGATGAGAATGAGTTAAAAGGAGCTTTTAAGGATTATTTAGAACAGGGAAAGTTCACTGTAGCAAACGTAATGGGAACTTCTAATGCCGGGGTTATTCTTTTGGGGAATATCTCTTTAAATCAATATATGAAACCCATTAATAATATCTACTTTTCAGAACTTCCTGATTTCTTTCATGAATCGGCTCTACTCGACCGTTTTCATGGTTTTATAGAAGGATGGAATCTCCCAAGAATGCGTGAAGACATGAAGGTCAGAGGTTATACTCTAAATATGGAATATTTTACCGAAGTTTTACATATGCTTCGTGAAAAAGCTGAATTTGCTTTTATTGTAGACGAACTTTTAGACGTACCCCGTACTGCCGATACTAGAGACGTAAATGCCATAAAAAGGCTTGCTGCGGCGTATTTAAGGTTACTCTTTCCTCACGTTAGGCAAGCTTCTGATATTGATAAAAAAGACTTTGAAATATTCTGTTTAAATCCTGCTATTGAAAAAAGAGGCATTATAAGAAAACAGATTCATTTGATAGACCCTGAGTATAAAGAAGAACTACCAGATATAAAAGTGGCGAATTACATTTTTTAATCTCTGCTTTCTGCTCGCTAAATTTCGGTTAAGCTATATCAAATTTGGTGGAGGCGGCGGGAGTCGAACCCGCGTCCGAAACTCGAGAGTTAGAAGAGCCTACGAGTGTAGCCTCTGTTTTTTAGTTTCGTGAATTACCTTCCCAGAGGCAGGGAAGCAACTCACTATCTCGGTATTTTCGCTTCTGGTACCCGAGAACTCCCAGAAGGTTGCCCACTATTTGACACCTGCTTGAACTCTGTGAGCACCGAGTTCAAGGGTGTGCTGCTTTAATTAAGCAGCAAGTGCCAAATTATCTTCGGCGTTTATGTTTTTACCACCTTTTTTACGAGCCCCGGTGGAGACCTCGACTCGCCTCTTCTAATTCAAGGAGTCCCGTCGAAACCCTGACGCCCCCTTAAACTTTAACCTTAAAAGCTCTCCTTAATTTCCTTTCTTCTTCTCTTTCTTGAATTTCCTGTCGCCGATCGTAAATCTTTTTCGGTTTCACCAGCGCTATTTCTACTTTAACTTTTCCTCGGTCGTTAAAATACATCCGCAGAGGAACGATAGTCATGCCTTTTGCCTCGACTTGTGACCCCCAGCGGAGAATTTCTCTTTTGTGAAGAAGAAGCCTTCTTGGTCTTCTGGGGTCATGGTTGAATAAATTACCATGTTCATAGGGAGAAATGTGTAAATCATAAATCCACATTTCTCCTCCCTTTACTCGAGCAAAACTCTGGTCTAAATTTACAGCATGATTACGCAGGGATTTCACTTCTGTGCCTCGCAATTCTATCCCTGCCTCTGCCTTTTCTACTATGGTATAAATATGTCTCGCTTTACGGTTTTCAGCTATAACTTTCATTATTTAGATAACCCAGTCATCCTCAAAAAATTCCCTTGCCAGAGTAAGTATAGCACAATTTATCCTTCTATTATAGTATCCCCAAACCCGTCCATGAATTTTGCGTTTAACTTATGAATTGACTTTTAAGACTAATTAAAAACTTAAGAAATCAGGTTGAAAGAGAATAAGTTTTGAATAAAAGTTGATTACTTCTCACAAACAGCTAAACTATTAAGAGAAATTATAAAAAAGAGTTATCTATGAAACATCGAGCCAGAAGTTCAAAAATTAAATACGAACACACTATGATACCAGGCTTGAGAGAATTCTTAGAAAAAGAGATCGAGCCTCTGGATTTTGTTAAATCTATTTTCCCGGGAGAAATAAAACGCACCAGAGGAACAACATCAGGCCTTGTGGTACGCTTCAAATATCTTACTCCAACGGGGGCAAAGCTTTTAGCTCAAAAGTCCTCAGCCATTCAAGAAATATTTATAGTAACCAATGAGCCCGAGACTTTGAAAAAGATAATTATTAACCACCAGGGAACTAATTAGATGAAATTTTTATAATCTACTGCAGAGATGAGTATGAATGCTTCAACTATTCCTGATTTAGATACCATCAGAAAATGGATCGATGACTATGCTAAAAGAGTGGCTAACCTCCAGGATGAGAAAGGAAAAGGAGTAGAGCTCCTTTTCCTTCGAGATGCCATCCATGATGGGCTATTATACTATCGCTCTCGAGGAGCATTCATTGACCCAGAAGAAACTAAATTAAGCAATTTTGATGCTCTTTTAGACAAAAATGCTGCTCTCTTTCTCAAAATAGCAGGAAAAAAGACTCTCAAAACAGAAAGAGATAAAATCTCTCCTTCTCCAGAGAAATGGTGGTGGTGGTTAGATGAAAAGGTGAGGGAGAGAAAATCCCGCAAAATCAAAAAGACTATAACCACCGCAGGGATAGTGGTTGCTGTTCTTCTGGTTCTTTATCTCACCTTTTTTCGCCTTCCTCCTGCAGAACAAAGTTATTTAGACGCTCTTACCCAGGCAGAAAGGCTAATATATGAAGGCGAAGTGGACGAAGCCTTGGAAAATATCCAGAAAGCTATAAACATTTTTCCCGACCGCCCTACTCCTTACATTATGGCTGGTTGCTTAAAAGAGATGATAGGAGAAAACGAAGAGGCGCAAAAGTTTTTTACCCAGGCTCAAGGTCTTTATCCCAATGAAGTAAATTTTCTAATAGAAAAAAGCAACTGGTATTTTAGACTTAATCTCTTAGAGAGAGCTTACTCTTCCATTATAGAAGCTTTACAAAAAGAACCAGAAAATCTTGCTGCTCTCAACCTCTTAGGCTCAATTTATGAAGCGGAAAACAAAATTCCTGAGGCCTTAAAAGTGTACACTAAGGTTTTAGAACTGGCCGAAGAACAAGGGGCAGAAACCATGATTCCCATTGCTCGAATAAAAATTGGCATGTTGCAGTTCCGCCTACCCCTCGACATCCCTACTTCTTTTCCAGAAGAAGAACAGTAAGTAACTACTTTCTTCGCTCTATAGTTCTCGTTACTACCAAATCCACTCCTTCACCCAGCAAATTTTTTACCATTATATCTCCTCTCTTCTGAGGAGCTTCTACCTCTAAAGAATTCAAAAATCTCATAAGCTCAGGAATTTTATCCCGGTGAAAAGGTGAAGAAGTCCGTACTGGTATTCTCCGCCACACTCCGTTTTTGATTCGAAGAGTAGTGGTAACCACTCGCCGAGGATTGGTCATCTCCTCCTGCGCATATCTCTCTCCCTTCTTACACCCCCCCTTTACCTGGAAACAATCGTTATCTTTCACCACCGATAAACTACAACCTAAAGGACAAACAATACAAATAAGTTCAAGAAATTCCTCGGATTTCTGTTCCTTCAATTTCAACTTTAATCTCTCCTTTTACCTGTGGCCAGGGTATTTCCGAAAGGTTCAATTTTATCATTTCACTGGGCCGGCAAATCGATATCTTCTTTTCGTAGAATATCTTTTCTTCCCATCGAAGAAATACCGTTACACTTCTCATGCTCTTTTGCGGCCGAATAAATAAAAAACCGTCTTTCCCTTCCCTTATTCGCTGGGGAATAACTGTATGCACCCCTTCTCCTGTTTGTAAAATATATTTTTTTTGAGGAGAGGACGGAAAAACTGCTGCCCGACCGGCTCTTTCTGCCACCAAAGTAACATAATCCACGAGATCGAAGACAGAAACTACATTACCACAAGCAAAAAAGCCTTCTAAATCGGTAGAAAAATCTTCATCCACCCAGGGACCTCCGGTTAAGGGAGAAAGGGGAATTTTTGCCTGACGAGAAAGTTCATTTTCCGGAATTAATCCCACAGAGAGTAAAAGAGTATCACACTCTACTTCCCTCTCACTGCCTGAGAGAGGGTTTCCACCTTCATCCACTTCACTAATCATCACCGCTTCTACTCTTTCCTTGCCTCTCACCTCAGTTACCGTATGGGAAAAAAGAAGAGGAATATTGAAATCTTGAATACATTGAACATAATTGCGAACCAGGCCACTCAATGAATTCTTTATCTCTACTACCATTTTTACCCGTGCTCCTTCCAAAGTAAGGCGGCGAGCCATAATGAGACCAATGTCCCCTGAACCCAAAATCACTATCTCCTCACCCGGTAAATAACCAGCAATGTTTACGAGATATTGAGCTAATCCAGCAGTAAAAATTCCTGCCGGACGATGACCAGGAATCCGCAACATTCCCCGAGTTCTTTCCCGACAACCCATGCTCAAGATAATCGAATCAGCCTTTAGCTCCCAAACCCCCTCGGAGTTCACCGCTTTAACCACCCGCTCGGGGGATAGCTCCAAAACAGTAGTATCAGTCATCACTTCTACACCTGTTCTATTTAATTTTTCTATAAATGTTTCTGCATACTCAGGTCCCGTAAGCTCTTCTCCCCATATTTGCAAGCCAAAACCAGGATGAATACATTGAGGAAGAATTCCTCCCAAATACTCATTTCTCTCCAGAAGAAAAACTGACCTTGCTCCTGCTTCCCAGGAAGATAAAGCAGCAGCCATACCGGCTGGTCCTCCTCCTATTACTACCACATCTCCTTTAATAGAGTGGGGCACCACTTCTCACCTCTTTGGTTTCTTTACCTAAGTAAAAAGAGTTTTTACCCGATTTGACAATTTCTCTCTCTTCCAATCCTAATGTTTCCGCCATTAAAAATGGCAAATGCATACCACAAAATCCCCCCTGGCATCTTCCCATCATTACTCGAACTCTCCTTTTCAAACCATCCAGGGTAGAAGCCCCCGGCGAAGATAAAAGAGCATGTTTAACCTCTGCTATTGTTACTTCCTCACAGCGACAAACTATTTTTCCCCAATCAGCATCTTCTTGAATAAGTTTTTTCCGCTCCTCCCAGGAAAGTTTCCGAAAAACTGGAAAAGAAGAGCGAAAGATGAAATCCCTTTTCTCACTCAGCTTTAATCCTCTCTCTTTAAGTAAATCCCCTGTATATTCTGCTATACCAAAAGAAGCAGTAAGCCCCGGAGATTCAATACCCACAAGATGAAGTAAAGAGGGAAAACGAGAGGAGAAGAAAATATGGAAATCCCGATCTGGCGAAGTAGGGCGCAATCCAGAAAAAGTGGCAATAGTCTGGGAAACAGGTAGGAAAGGAATCAGTTTTTTCCCTCCCTCCTCTACTTCTTTTAATCCCTCTTTTGTGGTGGAAGTATCTTCATCCTCTGCCACCTCAAGGTTAGGCCCTACTAAAATATTACCATCAGTGGTAGGGGAAACCAGAATTCCTTTAGTCTCTCCCACCGGAACAGGATAAAGAACATGACGAACTAAATCCTTACATTCCCGATCCAAAACCAGGTATTCTCCCCGGAGAGCTCGAAGAGAAGGAATATTTTCTCCACTTCTTTGAGCTAAATAAGAAGAAGATAGCCCCGCAGAACTTACCACCCAGCGAGATAAATATTCTCCCTCCCTGGTAAATATCCTTATATGGTTTCCCTCTTTTTCAAAACCGGTTACCTCCTGGCCAAAAATAAAACGCACCCCATTCAGAAAAGCACTTTCTGCCAGAGCCAAATTAAGCTGAAAAGGAGAGGCCACTCGAGTCTCAGGGTCATAATAAGCAGCAAATATTTTATCGCTTAGCATCGGCTCTAAAGTACGCGCTTCTTGAGGCGTTAAAATTTCTGCTCCCTTTATTTTTCCTCTCCTTTTTAGAGTTTTTAAAAATTCAAGTTCGCTTCGAGAAAAAGCCACAGTCAGAGCTCCGGTTTTTAAGAACTCGATATCCAGTTCTTTTTCCGCTTGCTCAATCCAGGGAAGAGAACGCAGATGTAGCTCTCCCTTTAGAGTACGGGGAGTCCAGTAGCTACGGGAGTGGATTATTCCGGTGTTAGCTTTACTCACTCCCGAACAGACGTCTAAATCTTTTTCTAAAAGAAGAATCTGAAGGTCGAAATGGGCTAAATACCAGGCTATGGCACAACCCACCACTCCTCCTCCGATTACAATTACATCGAACTTTTCACTCATTCTTAGCCCAACCCCTTACCTTATCTATTCCTCTCTGCCATTTCTTCCATAGTTTTTCCCTTTCTTTTTCTTTCCCTCGAGGTTCAAAAATCAGAGTCTTTTGTTTCCTTTCTTCAATAAATTCCCGAGATAAAAAACCTGATCGGTTAGCCCAAAGATAGAAAACCCCCAGTGAAGTAGCTTCTTTCTCTGGAAAAACTCGGATAATTTTTCCACTCAAATCGGCCTGAAACTGCAAAAGATATCTGCTCTGGCTCATACCTCCGTCTACGGATATTTCCCTTATTCCCTCTGGAGAAATCCCATCTATTATCCGTATAAGGTCTCCCACCTCAAAAGCCACAGCTTCCAGCGCTCCCCGCACTAATTCCTCTTTACCCACCTGAGGAGTTAATCCCAGAATAGCCCCTCGAGCAAAAGGATCCCAGTAGGGAGCACCCAGACCACAAAAAGCAGGAACGAGAAGAAGCTCTTCTAAGGGACGAGCACTTTCTGCCATCCTTTCTATATCTTGAGAACTTTTAATCAATTCTATTCTCTTTAGCCACTCTATAATTACCCCAGCGCTGAAAGTGCTGGCTTCCAGGGCAAAGATAGGTTTATCTTCTTCTAAAGACGCTAAAGTAACCAAAAGCCTCTGAGTATCTTCTGGCCAATCGTTTCCCCAGTTAGCCATCAAGAAGCAACCCGTTCCATAGGTGTTTTTAGTACTCCCCCTCTCAAAACACCCCTGGCCTAAGAAAGAAGCCTGCTGATCACCTAAAACCACATAAACAGGAATGCGAGAAGCGGTAATCTGCGTTTCCCCCCGGAGGTGAAAAGAAGGCACCACCTGAGGAAAAAGAACTTTTTCTAAACCGAACTCTTTTATTATTTCTTCATCCCAGCACAAACTGCGAAGGTTAAAAATAAGAGTGCGGGAAGCGT
This sequence comes from Candidatus Sordicultor fermentans, assembly GCA_002385475.1. Classification (GTDB taxonomy): domain Bacteria; phylum Atribacterota; class Atribacteria; order Atribacterales; family Caldatribacteriaceae; genus Sordicultor; species Sordicultor fermentans. The sequence goes on from DGDO01000043.1 coordinate 16,043, forward strand.
TGGTATAATCGGTAGAGAAAATTTTTCCCCCGGATAAAACCCACAAAATGTAGGTATCTAAAGTGCCAAAATGAAGAGGGCGGGAAATTTTTACCTTTTCTAAAATCCACACTAATTTACTGAGAGAAAAGTAAGGGTCGAGAAAAAGACCAGTTTTTTGAAAAAGCCATTCTTCTTTCTCCCGATGAGCTTCACACCAGGTAGCAGTGCGACGATCCTGCCACACTATAGCAGGATAAACCAGCTTCCCTGCTTCATCCCACACTAAGGTAGTCTCTCTCTGATTAGTTATACCCATACCTCGAAGAGGAAAAGGCGATTGATTTATTCTTTTTACCAATTCTTTTACCATTATCTCCGGATCAAATTCCACCCCTCCTTCAAAAGGAAAACGAAGTTCTACCGGAAAGGAATCTTCACCAACTTTCTCTCCCTTTTCACTCCACCATATCAACTTCACGCTGGTAGTCCCCAAATCTACAGTTAGAAAAAAATTTCCCATTTTCTACCTCCTGTTCATTTTCCACAACTTCCGACAACTGGTAGAAACCGCAACTGCCCCCTGGGATATTATTTCTTCCACCTCTTTCTCCTTCCGGATAAATCCTCCACAAATAAGAGGAGGTAAACCTTCTACAGGAATAAAATCCCTCACCTGAGAGAAAATAATCCCGGGCAATATTTCCAGGGCATCGGGAGAAATCTCCTGCGCTATCCGGAGACCAGTACGCAGAGATTCACTATCGATGAGAAATAATCGAAAAATAGTAAGAAACCCCGCTTTCTTAGCTAAATTTAAGGTACGAGCTCGGGTAGAGATAATGCCTCGGATCTGAGGAAAAGTTTCTCGTATAAAGAGCAACCCGCTCTCATCAGAAGTTATCCCCCCAAAAAGATCTAAATGCAGAAAGAGATGTAAATCAGAAGGTAAAATTTTCAACGCCTCTCGCAAAGTAAATATATTCCCCTCCAGAAAGAAAAAGACTGGACACAAAGAAAGCTCCTCACCATTGATATCTTTCCAGAGAGAAGTCCGCAGAGCTCCAATTACCGGGAACTTATGCCAGATATCTAATAAATCTTCCATATGTACCTCCTACCAACAAAAAAGCCTTCCGAGTAAAGCAATATTACTCGGAAGGCTTTTTCTCCTTTTCTCCTCGCCATTCCTATTTTAACACAATCAACTCCTATTTTGAAGATTAGAAAGAAAAACAATCAGGAGCAGAAAAAGATAGATCCAGATAAAGTTTTTAGTCCAGAAAGAATGAGGGTAATTTTCTAAAAGAGCTAAATATAAAAAGGGAGAAATCAAAACCAGAGCCACCATAGTAGTGAGCAGCCTCAACTTTTTTACTCCTCAAGAGATAGGATGTAAAACTGCAATCCCTTTTTCCCAGCCTGCTATATGATCAAATCCTAAGCGACACAAAAGTGCAAGAGCTTCTCTAAAATCTTCCCCCACTTCTTCCGGTCGGTGAGCATCAGAACCAAGACACACATTCAGACTCAGCTTTTGCGCTTGTGCAAGAATAGGGGCTGCAGGATAAAATTCCCTTACTGGTTTGCGTCGACCAGCAGTGTTAAGCTCTATCACCAAATTTTGCTCCCGACAAACTTGCAGAGCCTCTATCTCTCCCTTAACTTCACCAGCAGGTCGAAAACCAAACTTTTTAGGCAAATCAAAATGAGCAACAGCGCTAAAAAAACCGGTTTTCATACCGGCAATAAGGGTTTGGTAATAAGTTTCATAAATTTCGTTTATATCTCTCTCCCTGTAACCAGAAAGGTATTGAGGATTATCAAAAGGCCACGTTCCAAGATAATGAACAGAAAGCAAAAGATAATCCCAGGAATAAAAATCAACTATGGATTGTAATTCTTCTTCTTTTCCTGGAACAAAATCTACTTCTAACCCCAAGCGGATGGTAATAGAAGACCGATACTTTTCCTGTAGAGATTCCACCTCCCGGACATAGAGAGTTAATTCCTCTTCCGGAATAGCTGATTCTCTTCCCCTTTCTTCTAAAGGAAGAAAGTACTGAGGACAATGGCCAGAAAAACCAATCTCACTGAGCCCTTTTCTCAAAGCCTCTTCAATATACTCATCATAGCTACCCTGTGCATCTCCACAGCGAGGAGTGTGAATATGATAATCACCAAAAAACATTTTTCTCCTAAAAACAAAAAAGGAGGGACTGTTTGTCCCTCCTTAAGTTTAATACTATTTTTATTCCTTAACCAGCTCTTTAAGGCCTTTTCCCGGACGGAAAAAGGGAACCGTAGCTTCAGGAATATGGATTTCCTTACCGGTCTGCGGATTCCTTCCCCTCCTTGCCGCTCTCTTTTTCACTCCAAAGGTCCCAAACCCCACTAACTGCACTTTACCGCCCCTTTTAATTTCTTCCTGAATCACTCCTAAAAATACATCCACAATCTTTGCTGTATCCTTCTTGGTAACATCTACTCCTTCTTTTTTCAACTCTTCAGCAAGGGCATTGACAAATTCCTGCTTATTCATACTTTCCTTACCTCCTTATTATTTTAATTTATTATTTCCCCTTAAGCGGGGAGTACTATAAACCTGATAGCAGTTTTTTCCGTATCATCGATTTTCACATCCACAAAAGCAGGAATACAAACCAGATCGATACCACTGGGAGCTAAATAGCCCCGGGCAATAGCAATGGCCTTTACTGCCTGATTCACTGCTCCTGCCCCCACTGCCTGCATCTCAGCTCTACCCTGCTCCCTGATTACTCCGGTTAACGCTCCAGCTAAAGACACCGGCCTAGTTTTAGAAGATATTTTCAAGAGCTCCATATTTAAGCCTCCTTAGCGTTTAAGAAATGCCGTTTTTAAAAAGAAAATCTCTTTCTATTTCTGGAGGATACCTTTATCCCTCCTTATACTCCATTTTAACGCATTTTGCAAGAGCTGAACAGCCTACAGACCAAAAATTTCGCAAATTTTTTATAATAATAGCCTTAATAGCTATTTTTCAGAAAGAGAATGCAGAAAGAAAGGACAGAATCACTTACCTCCTCTCCAAAAGCTCCAGAGCTTTACCAATTAGAGATTTTTCATTATCATAGCTCAAGACTTGTAGAGCCTCTTCCAGAGAGAACCATTTCACTTCTTCAATTTCTCCTTCTTGCTCTTTTTCCCCTTTTCCTACCACTTCCATTAGGAAGAAAGAGGCTATTTCTCGAAAAACCTGATGATCTCTAACATAGCTGAAGCTAATATCCCCCACTCGAGGTCCTAATTTGACTTTATAGCCGGTTTCTTCCTCCACTTCTCGACAGGCGGTTTCTTCTTCTCTTTCTTCTTTTTCCTTATGACCTTTGGGGAGAGTCCACAACCCCAAATCACTTTTTTTCACTAAAAGTATTTGCCACTCGCCATTATTCTTTCTTACCACCAACCCCCCACTAGAATACACCTTAACTTCAGAAGAAGAAATTTTTTCTTTTCTTTTTTGTAAAACTAAATCTCCTTGCTTTACCTGTAACTCCCGAGCCACAGGAACGCACTTGGCCTTGAGCAAGAAATAAATATTTCCTTCTTCTTCACTCAAAGTCTCAAAATTACCCTGTCCTTTAGCAATAATCATATCTGCTTCTTTCCACAATTTCTGAAGAGAAGAGGGTGCTCTTTCTAAAGCTACTCCCACCTCTGCCTGACCGGTGGTTAGAATTTCTACCATCTCATCGATACCTGCCTCTTGAGCATCCTCTAAAAGAGCATCATTAGATATGGGGCCACCTTTCACCACGAAAAATACCTTTCTTCCCGGAGATATCTCTTCCAGAAGAATCCGATCAAAAACTATTTCTCCAGCGTTATCTCCCACATAAATCAGAGTATGAGCATTTTTCAAATCTTCTACCCAGGAGGCAAATTCATATCTTCCCCACTGAGCATGATTAACCTCTTCCAAAACTTCTTCTACTCTTACTTCCCGGTAAACCCCCAGATCAATTATGTTTCCAGCTATAGCTACCTTCACTGCTCGTTCTAAACTATTATCTCCTCTTTTAACCCATTCTTTAAGCTGAGGATAAAACTGGAGTGCTGCTTTGTTATGTTCTCTCTTCAACTGATAAAATATATCTTCTATTCCCACAATTTTTTTAGTCACATCGTGAGCCAAAGTAGTCATATAAGCAGGAGTCCAATTTCGATCAGCCCGAGAATAAACCGCACAAACTTCCTGAGAAACTTTCCAGACGGTGTCTTTATCTCTTCCTGCTATCTCGGTAGCTTCTTGAGCCTGTCTTATGCTACAGCAAAAACACTCTGGTTGAGCTTTCATTCTTCCACCTTTACCTTTCCATTTCTAATTTCCGCCATCTCTTTAAAAAACTTCTTAAGTTGCTGCTCGCTACCCAAGATGTAAATTATATCTCCTTTTGATAAGCTTTCCGTAGCGTTTGGTGATACGATATAGTTTTCCCCACGCTTTATGGCTATCACAGTAATACCATAGCGAGTTCTCAATTGAGCCTTAGCTAATGTAAACCCATAAAGAGAAGGAGGCACTTGAGACTCAATAATATTATGTCCTGGAAATAGCTCTTCGCTTCTAATAGCATAGGGGAAAGCCAGGGTTTTCGCCACCCGTATAGCGGTATCCTGCTCAGGAAATATAACCCGGTCAGCACCAATTTTATGAAGAATTTTCCCATGCATTTCATTAATAGCTCGGGATATGACCAAGGGTATTCCCAGTTCTTTAACTGCCAAAGTAGTGAGTACACTAGATTGAATGTCATTACCAATACTCACTATGGCTACGTCAAAATTTCTCACTCCCAGGGCTTCCAAAACTTTTTCGTCAGTAGTATCAGCCTGAACTACTTCGGTGATTTTACCCGCTAATTCTTTAACCGGCTCTTCTTCGATATCTACCCCCAAGACAATGAAACCCTGTTCATGAAGGGCAATAGCAATACTACTTCCAAAGATGCCCAGGCCAAACACAGCAAACTGTCGCATAAGATCTACCCCGGCTATTCTGTCGTCAAACCTTTAATAAAATCCAGCTTAGACTCTAACTTTTTTAAGAAAGAATCTCGATTCACTACAAACCTTTCTAATCTTCCTTCTCCCACTTTTTCCACCTCGTCGAAAGCCTCTGCCTCAAAGATTAAGCGATTCCGGTGGATCTCCACAAGAGTTGCTCGTGCAGTAACCTGCATGCCTTTGGGAGTAGCAGCAACATGAGAAATACTTAAACGTGTTCCCACGCTAACATAACCCTCAGGAAGGTGATTTTTTACTGCTTCATGAGCAGCATTATCCATCAAGGAGAGCAACATAGGAGTAGCAAAAGCAGGAACCATATCGGGAGCAAAATGGTCAGCGGCATTCTCATCACCCACCACAACCTGAGTTACCCCCGTAAGACCAACTCTCAAAGTATTAAATTTCATCGGTTTTTTCTCCTCCTGCCAGGTCTGAATTAATCCGAGTTTGAAGGGGCAGAGCAGAATTCTCATTTTCCTCATAAAAATCAAGAATCTGCTCTATTTCTTCTCTTTCCAGAACTTCTTTCTCCACCAATCTCTGAGCTAAAAGATCCAGCTTTTCCCGATAACGATTGATAATTTCTTGGGCCTTTTCATAAGCCTGGTCAATTATTGCTCTCACTTCTTTGTCAATAGTGTAAGCAATCTCTTCGCTATAATTGCGGTCCTCAGCAATATCTCTGCCCAGAAAAACTTCCTTGTGCTTTCTCCCTAAAGTGAGAGGACCTAAAATCTCGCTCATTCCATATTCGCAAACCATTTCTCGAGCAATCTCCGTTGCTCTTTTTAAGTCATCTTGAGCGCCAGTTGTAGCATCCTTAAAAACTACCTCTTCTGCCACTCTACCACCCAACAAAACTGCTAAACGATCCAGCAGCTCCTGTTTACTGAGGAGATAACGATCTTCAGTGGGAAGCTGTAAAGTATAACCTAAAGCCATGTTACCCCGGGGGATAATGGAAACTTTGTGCACTGGATCAGCATTAGGTAAAGCTCGAGCCACCAGAGCATGACCAGCTTCGTGGTAAGCTACAATTTGCTTTTCTTTTTCACTAATAACCATATGTTTTCTCTCTGGACCAGCTATAATCTTATCAATAGCTTCCTCAAAATCTTCCATTTTTATAGTTTCTCTACCCTTTCGAGCAGCAAAAAGGGCAGCTTCATTGACTAAATTAGCTAAGTCTGCTCCCACAAAGCCAGGAGTCCGACGAGCCAGCACCTCCAGATCTACATCTTCATCTATAGGTTTCCCCTTTATATGAACCCGCAGGATAGCTTCTCTCCCCACCACATCAGGGGGAGGGACAGCAACACGACGATCGAATCTCCCCGGCCGTAAAAGAGCAGGATCTAAAATATCAGGGCGGTTAGTAGCAGCAATTATAATAACTCCCTCATTAGGGTCAAAACCATCCATCTCCACAAGGAGTTGGTTTAAGGTCTGTTCTCGCTCATCGTGTCCACCACCTAAACCTGCTCCTCTATGTCTTCCCACCGCATCCAGCTCATCTACAAAAATTATACAAGGAGCATTTTTTTTGGCAGTGGCAAACAGGTCTCTTACTCGAGCTGCCCCTACTCCAACAAACATTTCTACAAAATCTGACCCACTGATGCTGAAAAAAGGGACTCCTGCCTCACCAGCGACGGCTTTAGCTAACAAAGTTTTACCAGTACCAGGAGGTCCATAAAGCAAAACTCCCCGAGGAATCCGAGCTCCAATTTTCTGGAAACGACGAGGATTACGTAAAAAATCCACTACCTCCATCAGTTCTTCTTTCACTTCCTCGATCCCGGCTACATCATCAAAAGTAATTTTTATTTTTTCTGGCTCAACCATTTTGGCCCTACTTTTAGCAAACGATGTAACCCGATTTCCTCCTCCTTGCATTCGCTGGAGCAAGATAACCCATATTACGATGAGAAAGACAGTAGGAAGAAGAGCACCTAATATTCTCACCCACCAAGAGGGCTCTGCTGGTGGCCGAGCCTCAATATCCACATTCTTACTGCGCAAAGTAGCAATTAAGTTTGGGTCATCAGGAACATAGGTGACAAATTTAGTACCATCCTTCATTTCTCCGCTCAAATCACGATTTATAATTACTACTTTTTCCACCAAACCTCTCTGTACCGCATCCAAAAACTGAGTATAAGTAAAAACCTGAGGAGGAATCTCTCTCTCCATAAAAGAAGTAGCCATCGAAATCATAATAATCAAAAACAAGAGATAAAATCCCAAGTTTCTATATAATCTTCCACTAGGGTAATTGCCCATCGTCACTCTCCCGCTAAATCATGCTTCTGGCCGTTTTTGATAATATTCTGGTTTTAAAACAAATATAAAAGGATAATTACGGTATTTCTCTGCAAAATCAAGACCATAACCCACCACAAAATAATTAGGTATATCAAAACCACAGTAATCTATCACTAAGTCTTTTACTACACGCCTGTCCTTTTTATCCAATAAAGCGCACACTTTTAGACTGGCCGGGCTACGAGTGGATAGCACCTCTTTAAGATGCTTCAGGGTTAAACCAGTATCCACAATATCTTCCACTATTAAAGTATGACGATTAGTAATAGGTTTATCCAGATCTTTAAGTATCCTCACCACTCCAGTGGTTTCGCAATCATCCTCATAGCTTGAAATCGACATAAAGTCAACACTTAAGGGAAGCTTAATATTCCGTACTAAATCAGCCATAAAAATAAAAGCACCGCGCAAAATCCCTACCACTCTTAATTCCTCACCCTGGTAGTCTTTACTGATTTTCTCTCCCAGCTCTTTCACTTTAGCCTGTATTTCCTTTTCCGAAATCAAAATCTGTTCAATAAAAGGTTCCACTCTGCCACCTCTCACAACCAGCTAATAGACACCACTAAAATCTGTTTGCTATTTTCTCTAACTCTTATTCTTTCGTCAAGGGCTAAACCAGGAATCCATAGTATCTTTTCCCTATCACAGATGAAGGGGATTAACTTCCTCCATTCTCTCACTATCCCCTGTCGGGAAAAAAGCTCTTTAACCTTTATCTCTTTGCCTCCTTGCCAGATTCTATCTCCATTTCGAAAATTCCGAACCTGGAAAGGAGGGCAACATTTCTCAAAATCCCAAGCCACAAACTGAAGCGTTTTTTTTCTCTCCTCTCCTTTCCAATTTCCTCTAATAGCTATTCCCAAATCGGGAAAAAAGTTCTCACCAGGAAGTTGAAGAGGAAAAGACCACATAGGAACATCAGCCAGGAAAAATGAACCAGGAGAAGCCCAGAGATATCCATCCCTTATAAAAACTTTGAATTCTCCCGGCAGCGATGTCTCTCCTTTTCCTTTCTTCAGCAAATTAGCCACTTCTTCAATTTGTCCCCGACTTATATCCCACAGATTACCTCGAGCTTCTTTAATAAAAGAACGAACTAACTTAAGTAATTCTGGGGAAGAAACATCTTTAAAATAGGAAAGAGGCGTTCTGCTCAGCGCTCCTTTTTTCTCTATGGGAACGGTTACTTCGGGTTCTGAAGCTTCTTCTTTTTGAACATTAAGAGATAAACGAAACAGAGCCGGAATAAGCTGAGGATTAAATTCCTTTTCTAAAACAGGAATTAAATTTCGCAGTCGATTCCTCAAAAAAGAAACATCCCGATTAGAACTGTCTTCAACAAAAGGAATACCTTCCTCTTCAAGAAATTCTAATATTTCCTCTCTCCTCACCGCCAGTAAAGGACGAATAAAAATATCATTTTTAAATTTCATACCTTGTAAACCCTGGAGACCCGTACCTCGAAAGACGTTAAGAAGAACGGTTTCTCCCTGGTCATCCATAGTATGTCCTAAAGCAATTTTACTTGCCCCCCAAACCTGAGCTACTTCTCTCATCATCTGATAACGAACTACCCGGGCAGCTTCCTCTAAAGAGAGGCGCTGAGCGGTCTTCTCACTCATTACATCTTGTCTTTCCACAAAAATAGGCACTCCCTTGTCCTTGGCCCAGGAGATGCAAAAATTCTCATCTCGCCTTGCTTCTTCCCCTCGCAGGCCATGATTGAGGTGAAACAAAGCCATCTCAAAGCCAATAATCTCCCGAAGATAAAGAAGAATTTGAGAGAGAGCAGTAGAATCAGGACCTCCAGAGAAAGCCACTAATACTTTGTCTCCAGGAGAAATAAGGGAATACTTAACAATAAACTTTCTAACCTTGCTTACTAAAGAGTGCACTCGTCATTAGGATCAAAATCTGTTATTGGTGGCGGTGCGGGGATTCGAACCCTGGCACTCCGGGTATGAGCCGGATGCTCTGACCATCTGAGCTACACCGCCACTCCATAGAATATTATAACTGTTTTACCGCAAAAGACAAGAATGCCAATAGAATCGATAGTGTCAACTCATTGTAGGAGTATTTTTATTCTTTCCTTTGTTATTAGCTTTTGAGACTCTCTCCATTCAGTATTAGATGGTATCATTTTTAAATAGAACAACCCATCCAGGAAAAGTCTTTAGTTAACTCTTTAAGAACTGAAGAGAAGTTAGTAACTGGTCCTTTAAGGATGGGAATATTGTTATAGATCTCTCGAAAGACCTCTTTTTCTCTTTCTCTTTCTTGGGTTATGGTTTCTTCATCCAGAGTAAAAGGAGGAAGATTCTGACGATGAACTCTTAAGTAGGAAGCTTTAACTGAATAGCCATTAGCTTTCATAGCTCGTAGATAACTCATATGGTCTACTCCTTTCTTACTCCAGCCCATAGGACGGCTAGAAAGCCGAGCAGATAGTATATGACTTACATGACCTTCAGCACTTCCTCCTAAGGAGAGATGAGAATATTCCTGGTAGGTAATAATACCTTCCCAGTTATTCATGAGATACCTTTTCAAAACTTGGAGTTTCTTCACCTCTCTTTCTTCTGAAGCATCTTTTTGGGCATTCTTAAGGAGAACTTTTACCTCTTCTTTATCTCCTCTTTCCATAGCTTTTCTCACCTGAGATAAAGTAGAAGGATATTTCCCTAAACCTTCCTGCAGATATTTT
>DGDO01000085.1:0-9588 GCA_002385475.1 Candidatus Sordicultor fermentans
CTCCTCAACCCTTCCCGGAGCATTTTCTGCGCTAAAACTAAAGCAGTAGTAGTTCCATCTCCCACGAGATCGTTGGTTTTAGTGGCTATTTCTTTAGCTACCTGTACCCCTACGTTTTTCTCTGATTCTTCCACCTCTATTTCCTGAGCAATGGTCACTCCATCGTTTGTAACAACGGGTAAACCGTATTTCTTCTCCAGAAGAACATTACGACCTTTGGGACCCAGGGTAACTCTAACAGCATTCGCTAAAATATCCACTCCTTTACCCAGAGCTTCTCTTGCCTTTATATCTTTTACTATTTCTTTGGCCACTTACTTCACCTTCCTCGCGTAATATATGGATATATAAGTCATTCGCATAAAGGATTATAACAGACAATAAGGGGGATTTATCCTCCCCTCATAACTTTTTTTTCTGTCACTCCTGAATGGCTCTATCACCCCCCTTGCCCGTCACCCCTGAATGGTTTTATCAGGAGTCCACAGTATCTATAAAGATTTGGATTCCCGATAAAAGATTTCGGGAATGACGGAGGGGAGCTGTCATTCCTGAGTGGTTCTATCAGGAATCTAAACAATGGGAGGAGACGCTCCTATGATTCCCAATAAAAAGAAGAAGCAAAAACTTGGATTACCGATAAAGGATTTCGGAAATGACAGAAAAGCACTATGAGGGGGTTTACCACTGTATAATCCCCAAAAAATAAAGAGAAAGCTGAAAAACAAAAAAGCGTAAAAGACAAAAGATAAAAAGCAAATACTACTGGTGGGAAAAGCTCCACCGGTGGATTTGGAAAAACAACGCTGGAGAAAAGCACCCAGCGTGTCTGCGGCGCTAAAGACGAAAGCAAAATAGGTGAAGAAAACTAATTACGCTGGAGAAAAACACTCCACCGAAAGAAACCAAGCACTGGTAAATGCTGTTTCGCAGGTTATTTCTCACTCTGGATATGACCTCAAAAAATTCCTGACCACATCGTATATTTCCATTGCCAATTCGTAAAATTTTCTTGCATCTTCCATGGTCGGTTTTCCATATGACAATAGTCCCCATTCTGAGGGATAGCGAGCATCGATATATAGTGCATCAAGTTTCTTAACTAAATCCCAATCAACCTCAAATTGTATAAAATTGTCCACGGTAGCAAACAATTTTTCCAGATTGTGAGTTTTGATAGCTCCTATTTCAAACTCCTCTATAACTGCCTTCAGGGATTTCTCTATAGCTTGCTGAGAATGAAGAGCTACAATATTTGTCAGGCGAGGATTATCTATGATTTCACCTATAGTCTCGATATCATCATATGCCCTTTCGAGCCATTCCTCAGTTATTTCTTTCATACAGTACGATTCCTTTCTCAGCTATTTCACGGTAAAACATACTATTAAGCTCTATAAATCTTTTATGCATCGGTTTTGTGTGCACGATAAGGTCAATAGGGACGCTTCTCCGTATATCTGTGAGCGCATTGGACACCTTCAAGTAAACCTGCATTTTTTCATCGAAATTACTCGGCATAATATCATCATCGGTTACCACAATTAAATCAATATCACTATCTTTTGATGGCTCTCCATAAGCGTAACTACCAAAAAGGATCACCTTTTCAGGATTTAGAGGTTTCAGCCTCTCTATCAATTGATTCTTTAAGTTTTCATCAAGTTTCATAGCATCTAGTATACCACTTTAAATAATATAATTCCTCTTGTTTTGCCCCTATGAGTAAACCCACCGTTCCCAAAACCCGGAAACCCAACCTTTCGGCAACTTCTCTTACCTCTTTCTCGTTAAGCAGAACCAAGCCCGTCTTTTTCTCCAGTACCAGAACCAGGATTTCAACCTCTCCATAATCTATACTACTTCTTTCCATACTACGATGGGGATTACTGGTTTTGCACCCTTACATCGTTTTCTCAACAGATCCAGCTGACTAATTGCACTCAAAACAATCAATATCGAAGAATTGCAGACCACAGTCAATCCAACTCTTCCAAGGTGTTGAGGTTAGTTCAGAAATAATTGTTTCAAAATTTTCGGAAAGCCAGATGAGTTTCTTAGTAACCTTTCGCCCTACTTGCTTTTCGATTATCTTGAGATCCTTTACCGCTTCTTCCATCCATTCAATTCTGGCCAAATTCCTCTAATACCTCTTTATGGGAAATTCTCCCGGATGGCTTCTTCAGACGTTTCGCTAATTTCTTCTTGAACTCATCTGTTAATTCTATCCTGGAATCAAAATCCCAAAGTATTTCTAAAACCTTTTGCTCTATCAAGTATTCCAGTTCATCTATACTCACGTCTTTAACCTTATTTACTCTCACACCCCCTTTCGGTTGAGTTACTATACCCATTGTGATATTACCTACTTTAGCTTTTCGCCAGTCTGAAAGGGGAATGAGCTACTTTTTTTGGCTTACAGGGAGGGAAAAGCATAAGGGAATTAAATTGTGGCTATATTACAATATTTAAAAAGAGGATTGGCATCTATGGTGGGGAGAGCTTTTGACTGATTGAAGCCAGCAGAAAAAGCGGTAAAAGCTCTACGCCTCTTTATGGGGAGTGGAGAGCGACCTGGATGTGGTGGTGGTTTTACGAAGATCTCCTTATCCCTTCTGGGAGCGGTCACGATACTTTAATACTATGAGCCTGCCGGTCCCCGTTGACTTTTTGGTTTACACTGAGAAGGAATTTGAAAAACTGGAAGGACGTTTCGCTCAAGTTATGCAAAAAGAGGTCCGGTGGCTATAGCCTTCGGTAGATTATAGGGAGAAGAACCCCCCATCACCCCTTTCTTTATCCACTCTTTCACCCACTTGCCAAATTTTGATTTGACAGGGAAGCCGGACACTCCCACAAGAGGTGGAATAAGGAAGTCTCTCCTTACAGGAGAGGGGAAAAGAGTTCCACAAGTAGCGAGAGCGCTTTGTGGCAATTTGCCACGAAATAGCTCGACAACACAGGATAAAAAAAAGACACAAAGGCTTAAAAAAACCGCTGAGAGAAATCCTCCTCAGTTTCTGCGCAACACAAGCGACACAAAAAACAAAGATGAAAAAAGACAATCAATAAAACTTCTAATTTGATATAATGGGAAAATGAACAAGTTAGAAAGGCTCAAAAAAATTTGTCAGAAATATAATATTGCCCTGGCATATTTATTTGGTTCTCAAAAAGAAAACGCATTACGGATTTTAGAAGATAAAGATGTCTCCATAAATGACCCATTGGCCGATATAGATGTAGGGATAGTTTTCTCATACGACATAGAAAATGTGAAAGAAAGGTATAAGCTTTACGGAGATATATATAATGAGTTAGAAGAGCTGTTTAAGCCTTACCCCTTAGATTTAATATTTCTACAGGAGAGCCACTCTGTCTTTCAGGTTGAAGCACTAAAGGGAATATGCATATATAGCGTAAGTGAAGAATTCAAAGACAATTATGAAATGATGATACTCAGAAGAGCGGCGGACTTCAAATATGTTCTGGATAAATATATAGAAGAAGCCCTGGAAAAATATTAACATGATAAACAAAGAATTTGTGAGAGAAAGGTTACTTCTTATAAATTCCTTCTTGCAGGAGCTCCACGACCTGGCTTCACTGGATAAAGATTCCTTTATATCTCAAAAAAGAAATGCTGCAGCAGCAGAAAGCTTCTTGAGAAGAACTTTGGAAGCCATCTTTGATATAGGACGTCACATATTGGCGAAATCAGGATATATGGATTTATCTACTGAATATAAGTCGATAGCCAAAGGATTGGGAGAAATAGGCATTATAAATAAGGAGCTAAGTGAAAAACTGGCACAGATGGCCGGATATAGAAACCGACTGGTTCACCTTTATAATTTGATAAGTGATGAGGAATTATACAATATAATTACTTCTGATTTAAAAGACATAGAAGACTTTGTATCAGCTATAAAGAAGTATATCTCGAACTGATGGAAGAAAGAGGATTAGGGTGAGAGTGAATTAACCATAAGGAGGTGAAACCTCCCTATAACCCCCAAAAAGACAAAAACTAAAAACTTAAATAAAAAGAAAAGACAACTGCTATAAAAACACTCCCCTTATACTGGTGGAGTGTTTTCTTCCTCCTTCTTCCTCTTCTTTTTCCTCAAATTCTTTGGTAACCACCGTGTAGTTACCAAAAATGTCATAAACTACCACCTGAGCTATACCCTCGCAGCTCGCTACCGAAACTTGCTGAGATACGAAAGGAGGAGCGGTGCTGGACCCAGCTGGCTTTCCATTTATAAAGTATTCTACTCTACTAACCAGTTGAGGTTCTTTAATATCCACTATCATATAAGCTTCTCCGCCGGAGGCAGCACAAGTATCTCCACCTTCCGGAGATGAACAATGAACATAAATGGTGATATCATCTTGTTTTATAAGCCCCTCAAAGGACTGGACAAAAACCTCGGTAGACAATTCTAAAGGATGCCCGGCTAAATCTTCTCCCGAGAAAGTTAGTTCCGCAATCACCAGGGGAATTTTATTACTCTTTAAATAGCCCTCCGTTTTCATATCAAGCACCTCTATCGTTACCGAAGTAGGTTCGGTATCTGCCACCAAAGCATCAACAGCAGTCCAGTTAGGGTCATAAATAGTAAGGTTTAAGGCCACAGAGCGAGTGAGAGAAGGAATAACAGTTCCATCAGGTTTTTTGTAAACGATGGTACATTTCGACAATACCGCTCCTACTTTGTTGATAGGTTGAAACTTAACGGTAACCACTCTCTCTTCCTCGCTGGGAGTCAAGTGGGTGGGCTCGCCGGTAACTATAAATTTCGCCCGGGGAAACATAGGATTATCTGAAAACCACTGGCATCCTGAAAGAACAGTCAGCAGAAGAAGGATAAAAATGACTTCCACCAGGAGTCTTTTCTTTCTCAAGTTATCCCCTCCTTAATATTCAATGATATGAGGAGTGATAAAAATTATGAGCTCTGTCTCCTCGTGAGTTTTATTACGCAAAACAAATAACTCCCCGATAAGAGGAATTTCACCCAGGATGGGAATACGGGTGACTTTTTCGATATCCTCGCTCCTTATCAATCCTCCAATTACCAGGGTTTCTCCGCTTTTCAAGCGAGCAGTAGTTTCTGCCGAGCGAGTTTTGACCTGAGGGTCAGTATAAAGTAGCCCGCCGAGATAATATTCCCTTTCCGAGGAGGAACTCACCTCCGGTTTAACCTCAACTAATATCATCTGGTCTTCAGTTAAAAGCGGAGTAACTTCCAGCTTTACTCCCACCTCCAGAAACTCCACTCCTCCCGGAATTATACGTCCTGCTTCATCTACACCCTGGATATTGCGGTAAGGAACACGGTCACCCACAGTAATAGTAGCTTTCTCTCCACTCAGGGTTAAAATTCGAGGGTTACCCACGAGATGTGCCTTATTTTCTCTGGTTAGGGCATTCAGAGTTACCTCTACCAGGTCCTGGCGCTCCATAGCTCCTCCTAAAGATAGCTCTCCAAAGGTAATCGCTCCTACTGCTCCTCCCACTTGCCAGGTAAATCCTAAGTCCTTTACTTTTTGCCGGTCAATTTCCACCATCTTTACATCTACCATAATCTGCGGCCGCTTACGGTCTAAATTCTTAAGAAGTTGTGAAGCAGCTTCTATTTCTTCCAGAGTCCCCTTCACCACTATTGCTTTTTGTCCCCCATCAAAACCCACTCTATCCTCTTCAGGAATAACGATTTTAAGAAGATTTTTTATCTTCTCCAGATCTCCCTCTTCCCGATAAAGATTATTAGAGAGATAAAAAGTCCTGGTTTCCAGAGGATGATCGATCTCCTTTAGCATTTCTTCCACCTGGTTTAGCTCCTCTTGCCTCCCTTTTACTATAACCGCCCGGGAGGATTTATCGGCCACTATCCGGCTTCCCTCTGGTATCAAGAGACTCAGGGTTTCTTTGGCTTTTTCCGGGTCGATATATTTTAGCTCAAAGCGGCGAGTTTCCAGAAGGCCAAAATTTTCCTCTAATATATTGCGCTCGGCTACCACAATGTTATTACCCAGCCTTATCTGGCCCAATCCCCTCATAGTCATAATATAACCCAGAGCCTGGTCAAAAGTGAGGTTTTCAAAAGAAACACTTATCTTTCCGGTAACTGAGTCGTCCACCACCATATTCACCCCTGTTGCTTTCGCCAGGGCAAGAAGAACATCTTTCACTTCGGCATCTCGAAAATCAAAGGAAAAAAGCTTCTCTTCTCCTCTTCCCGGCGGTAAGTGAAAAATCATACTCACCAGACGACCACCAGCTTCATCATATATTTCATAGTCCACTTTTTCCCGGAGCTCCACCCACAGGCGAAGAATATCATCTTTTTCTATAAACATAATATTTCGGAGAGGTCCAATCCCCATAGGTCTTTGATTATAACCGAGACCGTTCGTCGCTCCTTCAATATCCACCACGATATGGTAGGGGTCAGGAGAAGATTCTACCCAGCTCGTGCCTTCGGTAAACTTAAAAGTGAGCTTGATAGTCTCTCCATCTGCCCTCCAGAATAAATCCCGGAGTTCCAGAGCTAAAGCACCCCCCGAGAAAAAAGCCAGAAAAAACAAAACTATAATCCCCGTCCGGGCTACTTTTCGAAAGTTAATGTGATTTCCCTCCCCTCGTAGTTTAATACCACTTCCTTACCTTCTACTTTAACCAATTTTATACTTGATGACAAGTTTTTTTCATTGGTCAAAATCTGAATTTTCCCCCCTACTTCCACTACCACTGCCTGCCGGGAGCCAGAAACTACCACCCCCTGCAGATGAACGGGTGGAAGAGATTCCTCTTCTACTTCTTCTTGAGGTGGAACAAATTCTTGAGGAGGGACATAAACCACCTCCTCCCCATATTCCTCGGGAAAAACTGCCACTACCTCCTCCTTTATCTCTTCAGCAATTGGAATCGCCGGGCGGAATAAATCCCGGAAGTCGGCTAACTTTTCCTCAGGGTAGCTCGCGAGAAAAAGCTCCTCTTCCTTGATTTCTTCTAAATTTGAAGAGGAAGCAATCGGAGAAGAAACAGGAGATAAGGCAAGAAGGCTACTTTCTTCCAGAGAGTTTAACGTCTTCCAGAAATTAAAGTATAAAAAGGCCAGAAACCCCAGGCTCACTATCAAAACCAGCACCCAGTAAAAATCTCGGCTCCTCATCTCGCTTCCACCTGAGAAAATACATAAGTAGAAAACCTCATGGCAATCAATAAATTGCCGTTTTCGTCTTCTTCCAGGTTAAAATTCTTCACCTGAATCAAGCGGGGAGACTGACGAAGATAATTGAGAAAAAGTAAAAATCCGTGATAATCGCTCATAAGTTTACTCTCAAAAGGTGCCTCGAGGTAATCGGGCTGGGACACGTTAGAATCTTTTTCTTTTTGGGTCTCGAGAGGTTGAGGTTTCAAAAACTGGACCTCTACCCCGGAGCGAATAGCAGAATCTTCAATCACTAAAAGGAGGTTGGAAACTTCCTTTTCTTCTGGTAGCCGTTCCTCGAGAAGTGAAGCAGCCGCACGGAGCTCGGTCAACTTTTTCTCCAGCCCTTCTAAATTTCTCACTTTCCTCTCCAGAGCAATCACCTGAGTTTCCAGGTTTCTTTTCTCCTCTCTTAAGCTTTCCAGCTTCTCCCCCCCGGGAATTAGAACCAGGTAAAAAAAGCCTATTAATACTCCTGCCCAGACCAGAAGAAAAATCGGCCAATTTTTTTCCAGACTCATGGAGTTCTAAACCCTCCCGATAGCTCAAAATGGTAAATTCCCCCTTCCTCGAGCGTCAAAGAGTTGAAATCAATCTGGGGGAAAAGATCTCTGTGCTGGTCAAGGGAACTGATAAACCGGGCCAGGCTAAAGATGCTGTAAACCTGCCCCTCGCAGTTAAAAGAAGAAGGGTTAAAACTGGCTTTATCCCAGTGGAGGTCTCGAGGCATACATCCCCCCAGGGTGTATACAATTTTCAGCCAATCAGGCTCACTTTGAATCAAATACTTGAGAGTATCCACCCTCTTTTCTACCACATTTATCTGAGCCTGTACTTCCTCCATCCTTTTTTCTCTCTCTTTTAGGTTGGCTAACTTCATTTCGAGAGATTCTATATCACTCTCTAAAGATGAAATTTTAATGTCAAGGTTAATGTAAAAGAAAAAGGTGAGAAAGGAGAAAAAAATGAGAACCACTATGAAAAATAACCGTGCCCAGTTAGGAGTCCTTTTGATTATGTACTGACGGGGTAAAAGGTTAATTTTAACCGGATAAACTGACTTCAACTCCACAATGATGCCCCCAGAGCACTGAGATAAACTTCCGCCGGAAATTCTTCTTTTTTCACCACGAGAGGAGGAATTTCTCCAATGACCATCGGAAGACTTTCAATTAAAATTTGTCGGAGAAAAGAAATCCGCGCTCCTCCCCCGCTCAAAAAAAGCTTTTGATTGGAGTCTGAACCAAACTCGGATTGTAAAAAGGAGAGAGACCTCCTGAGTTCAGTTACCAGGTCTTTGCTCTCCTCAGAAAGCGCTTCTTGCATCTGATAAGGAACATCTTCCTCTTTAGTGCTCCGGTCAAAAAGTTCCATTATTTCTGTCGGCAAAAGCTTAAAACTATTTTCTAAATAGTCCCACGCTTTACCTAAACCCCAGTTAAAATACCGGGAAAAAACCAGTTTCCCGGTAGAAAAGTACAGAATACCCCCTTTGGCAAAACCGAGGTCTACTATCGAAAAGGAGGAATCCACTAAATCGGGGCACAGGCTCAAAAACCCCCGCAATAAGCTCAATGTCTGAGGCTCAAACGCTTCTACCTCAAGACGAGCCTGGCGAAAAACGTCGAGATATTCTTCCACTATCAAAGAAGGAGAAGCGGCAAAGAGAATTTTTTGTTGCCCCTCTTTTTTTTCCAGAGTTTGCCAGCCGATTTGAAAGCTATCCTCTCCGGTGATTATGGAGCTTGCCTCCCACCGCAGAGCACTTTCTATCTCCTCATCGGGCATTTCAGGAAGAGATATATTCTGCACCACCATCCGGGGGTGATAAAAAGACGCCACCACTTCCCGGGGGAGACGATTCCTCTGCCAGAATCGCCGCAAATTGTTCACCAGAATACTTTTATCTCTGATTTCTCCTCCTGAAAGAGATTGAGGAGCAAAGAGCATCTCTCCTAAAAAGACCGGCTCAAAGTTCTCTCCCTTTTTCCGGGTCAGGCAAAACTTAACGGAATAAGCACCTAAATCAACACCCAGCATAACAGGTCTCCTTAAGAAAATACTCAAGCGTTATTTTACCACAAATTATTCCTGATTCAAATTCTCTCTTTTTTAAGCCCGGGATCGCCACAGAGCTATAAGGGGGCGTTGCCCCCCTATAACCCCCAAAAGAGAAAAAAACAAAAAAAGAAGGGGGTTTCACACCTCCTTATAAACCCCCTTCTTTTTTTGTCACCGCGAGGGTCGCTTTTCCGCTTCCCGTGGCGGTCTCTCCTTTCTTTAACCCCTCACAAACCTTAAAAGCGATTTAGATAGGGTTAAAAGCTCGGGATCGCCACGGTCGGCCTCTGGCCTCCCTCGCGATGAC
>DGDO01000085.1:9745-15800 GCA_002385475.1 Candidatus Sordicultor fermentans
GCCTCTGGCCTCCCTCGCGATGACGGTTTAGAGGAGAAGCACCACGATGCTGAAGCACTTCTCTTTTTTTTCTCTTCCTCAAAGGGAGATTCTACGTATTCTTCCCCTCTCCTCCGGAGAGGCTTATATATTCTTTTTTTCCTCTCCTCAACGGGAGAGGGTCAGGGTGAGGGTGAATTCACTCATAAAATTTTCTTTTCTCAATCCCCCTCCCTTATCCACCCTACCAAATCAATGATTTGGCAGGGAACCCGGGCACTCCCTCCCGCGAGAGGTGGGAGAAAGAAATAAATGAGCGATGGGAGAAGAATTAGGGTGAGGGTGGATTCCCTCAAGAAAATTAGCCTACCCCTTTTCCATCCCTTTCCAGGAGTTAAATTTTACGTTATAATGAAGAAAATTGTGAAAAGGTGAGATAATTTGGCCAGAGCCCCTCTAGAAAAAAGAGTGGATAAATTAGAAGAAGCCCTTACAGAGTTAGCTCAACAATCCCGGGTTACAGAGCTAAAGTTAGCCAGTTTTATCCAGGAGATGCGAGACTACCGAGAAGAAAATAACCGGATGATTCGGGAGATGAAGGAAAATACCAGAATATTTGAAGAAAGAATGGATAAGACTATTCAAGATATGAATCGCAAGTGGGGAGAGCTGGCCAATAAGATGGGAACTGTAACTGAAGATATAGTAGCCCCTGGCTTTCCTTTTCTCATAGAAAGACACTTTGGTTTATCTCTTGATGATATAAGCTGTCGAAGAAAAGTAAAAGATAAATCTGGCAATAGATGGGAATTTGACCTGGTAGCCAGAAGTGGAAACATAGCTTTTATTGTCGATGTAAAAAGTGACTATAATAAAGTAGAATATTTAGACCATTTCACTCAAGTACTTTTACCCAAAGCAGCTGAGCTTCTTCCTGATCTCGGAGGGTGCAAGATTATAGGTTGTATTGCCTCCTTTAGATTAGACCCCTCTATCATTGAGAAAGCTTCCCAAATGGGTGTTTTAGCTATCTCTTTAGGAGGAGATTATTTAGAATTTTGTAATCAGGAAGTAGTAGAGAGTATAAGAGAGACTATAAGGGAGTAGACTTCTATGGCCCCCTCTTTTTCTCTCATCGTGAGAAGCAATTGAGGGAGACGACCTCTCTTTTTTCTTTTCCCTCACCCTTCCGGGGAGAGGGTCAGGGTGAGGGTGGTTTTGCTTTTTTCGTCACCCCTGAATGTATTTATTTAAAAGTATCTGGATGCCTGATTAAAGATTTCAGGCATGACAAAAAAGGATGTCATTCCTGAATGTTTCTATCAGGAATCTAAACAACAGGAGGAGAGCCTATATGGTTCCAAAAAGAAAAAGCAAAAACGTGGATGCCTGATAAAAGATTTCAGGCATGACGGAGGAGGAGGATTCCCCGCTAAATTTCGGGAGTGACAGAGAGAGCCGTAAGACCCCTGTAATCCCTTTAAAAAGTAGCCTGTCCCCTTTTTATTATGGCCATAAAAAGGGTTTTTTGATAGATGTGGAAAAAGCTCACAGGTGACTATGGGGGGGCATAGCTTAATTGAAAAAAATCTCTATCAAGTGTAAAATATATGTACTTCAATC
This sequence comes from Candidatus Sordicultor fermentans, assembly GCA_002385475.1. GTDB lineage: Bacteria > Atribacterota > Atribacteria > Atribacterales > Caldatribacteriaceae > Sordicultor > Sordicultor fermentans. Next base: position 11,348 of record DGDO01000085.1, read on the forward strand.
GGGAGGTGGAAGATGATGAAAGTTCGTTTAATCTTTTGTCTGATATTGCTATGTACTTTGCTCGTGAGCGGGGTAGCTTTCGCCGAACTTGCCGTTATAGATACTACCATGGAGGGAGACCAGATTATCAGTGAGGATAGCCAACTTCTGGAGATTATCAAAGGAAATGTTACCGTCGAGGCCGGTGTGACTTTTCAAGTGGAGGGAATTGTGAATGGCAACTTAACTCTGAAAGAAGGAGCAAATCTCATTCTCAACGGGATTGTCGAGGGGGACTTAACTCTCGGGGCAGAGGCAACAGCTACAATAAACGGGATTATAGGCGGCAATATCTATAATAATAGCGGAAATGAGATTGAAGTAAATGGCATTGTAAAAGGGGAGATTCATTGATAACCACAGCTCTCAACTAACCATAAGGAGGAGGGGTTGTATGGTTGGGTAAGCGAGGGGGTCAGAGATTTATAGTTACTTCAGAAAGTAAAAATAGAGGGTTCTCGCTTATCGAGGTCGTGGTGGTAGCAGCCGTTCTGGCGCTTGCTGTTACATCGCTTTCTTCGCTTTTTTTGAGAGTCAACCTCGCTAAATCGGCCAATGAGAAGTTGCTCACTGCCAGCACGCTCGCTGAAGATATTTTGGAACACATCAGAGAAACGAGTATCAGAAAAACGACTACCGAAGGTTTTACCGGCGTTGACGGATTTTCTAACCTTACGGAATGGCTTAAAACCAAGTTGAACAGTGGTAAGAATAGTTTAGAAGTATTTTTTAATTCCGATTATTTTGCTTCCCTAACCCCATTAATATATAAAGGAGAGACTCTTCCCGCCGCTATCAATACTCTACCGGAAGCGAAGAACCTCTCCTCTGTTATCTTCGAGGTGAAAGAACGAAATCTTATTAATAACGATATAGAAAAATTATTGGTAACGGTGGTTATCCGATGGAAAGAAATAGCAAGAAACCCGGGCGAGCAAGAGCGCGAATATCGTCTTGCCACATATATTACCAAATCTGGGTTAAGAGAGTTTATCGAATAGTGGGCTAAGCTTGATGAAAGTTAGAAAAGTGGATTTCAATTCCGGTAAATTATCAGAGCGGGAGGAGCTGAATAGACAAAAAAAAGATTCTCACAGCCAGGGGATGACTTTGCTTGAGGTAGTCATAACCATTGCCATTATGGCTTTTCTTGCGGTTACACTGTATCAGTTTTTTAATTTTATGAACAAGGAAAGCCGGGCGCAAATATCCGACCAGGAGTTTGTTGATAGACTCAATCTCTTTTTCCATAATATTGCCAAAGACTTTAGAACTGCAGAAACAGTGGAGTTCGATAATGGGAGCTCTCCCGATGTATTAGGAGTATTAACAATAAACACAGTTGAGGGAGAGGAGAATACCTACACTTTTGAAACATCGGAAGATGAGATAAGAATATTTAAAAATGGAACGAAAATCGTTCGGGGACCAGTAACCACAGCTACTATTACTTGTGAAGATAATGGTTCCTATTATACGCGGCTCTATCTATTCTTTAGCACTCCCGTTGGTAACTATGACTTATCGGTAGTGAGGCGAAACCCTCCTGACCCTGAAGTTATTGAGGTAGAAGGTAAAGAGGTAGATTAATGAATAATTTGAGGTGTTTTCTATGAAGAGCGGTCAGCGTGATGCAGGTTCTTTGATGATTACCGTGATTGCGATGATTTTTATAGTGTCTATTATTATTTTTGCCGGGTCAACTCTGGTTATCTCAGGAAGCAAAAATGTCCACAAAGTATCCGATATGAAACAAGCCCACTATATGGCAGAAGCAGGCATCGAAGATGCTCTATCTAACCCTTTTGTTATCAGAGACACTTTGCTCTATGGACACTCTAAGGTTGTCTATCCTTCTCCATCTTCTTCTCCTTCTCCATCTTCTTTCCAGTTTGAAACTAACAAGGTTGGCGGATACGAAGTTAAAGCAATAGATTTGGGAAACAAAGAAATCGAGATAACATCAACCGGACGGGTGAAAAATCAAAGCGGAGGTAAACCTGTCGAGCAAACAATCATTTGCCGGTTCGAATTAAAACCCGGCTCTTTCTATGATTTAGCACTGGATACTGCCATCGCTACTGCAGGTGATCTAACTTCCGGGAAGGTGTATATACAACTCGACAGTGGTGTAGACCCTAAAACCGACGCTGATGTATATAGTGACGCAGAAATCACCAGTATAGCTGGCACCATACCTGGTTCGGTGATAGCTCAAGGTGGGGTAACGGTGAACAATAACGCTACAGTCAGAAACGATGTGATTGCAAAGGGAAAAATTACCCTGAACAACGACGTTCAAGTGGGGGGGAAAGTTATTTCAGCAGGAAATTATATAGATATTAATAATAAAGTCCGGATTGGAAGTGATACGGTTGCATACAGCACTGATAAGAACGGATATGCAGTATACCTGGGCAATAATTCTACTGTTCATAATATATACACCCCTGAGGGCAAGAGTCAGGTAAAAATCAATGGCTCATACGACTCGATAAAACCCATTGAACCCACATATCCTGCAACTTACGAAGTCCCTCGCAAGACTTTACCAGCCATAGATGATAAAATTAAAAGCTCATGGATAAAGCAGGCACAAAGCGATGGGGTTACTTACAGTAGTGGCTTAACTGTGGGGAATAATAAGACCCTTGACATAGGCAATGCTTATATAACTGGAGACCTTACACTGGGAAATAATTCCCAATTAAAAATTAAAGAAGGGTCGGTCATTTATGTGACCGGTAAAATATCAATTGAAAATAATGCTGAAGTTATAGCGCTTGAAGCCGATGGTGACCCCGAAACTACATTAATATCTTCATTGATAACTAATAGTACTTTTGATATCAAAAATAATTCTATTCCCACCTCCGTTTCTCTTGTGGCTCTCGGTACTGGGCAATCTTATCTCAAAAATAATTCGGTAACTACGGGGCCTATTTTGGTTCCCAACGGGAGTTTAGAAATGAAAAATAATGCTGTGGTGTATGGTGGTATCTTTGCCAAGTCTATTCCCAATATTGGAAACAATGCGGAAGTTTATTTTAACCCCTTGCTTAACTTAGGTCTTCCACCCACCACTACTACCAGCTCAGAGGCTCTAACTTTGCTTGAGTGGAAGGAGGAAGTAGAGAAAGAGGAGTAGAGAGTTAAAAAGCGAGAGCGCTTTACGCCTTGCTCTGCGCGATGGGAGGTCATGGCGATGACGGATGAGAAGGGAGGGAAGAAGATTTTCCCATTTTGACCCCCATTTTCGCCCCCCTCTTCATAACTTTTCAATAATTTTTCAATAGAATAAGCCCAGATACCAGTTTATTATTCCCTTCCCCCAGAAAAAAGAAATTATCGCTCCTCCAGCCATAAAAGGAGCAAAAGGGATAGGGTCACGTCTCCCTTTTATCTTGAGAGCTATTAAAATTATACCTATTATTGCGCCTCCAGTAAAGGAGAGCAAAAAGGAAAGGAGCGCTTTTTGCCACCCTAAGAAAAAGCCTAAAGCTCCGGCGAGCTTTACGTCTCCCCATCCCATCCCTCCGGGGAAAAGGAGATGAATAAAGAGAAGAATAGAGAAATAAATAGCCCCTCCCAGCAGAGCCGAAAAAATGGACTGGCCGGAGTCATAAAACAAAGATATAATCCCGAGAATTATAATTAAAAAAACCAGCCCGTCGGGGATTCTCCTCTCCCGTATATCTACCCAGGAGATAAGAAAGAGAATAACTAAAAAAGCAATAGCCAGAAGCCAGTTCCCTACCATAACTATTTACCCTCCTATTGCCCCTTTCTGAGGAGAGAGAAGAAACCTCTTCTTCTGGAGGAAGAGAAACGTAGAGTTACTTTCCTCCAGTTTACCTATTTGCCTCACTCCTGAATTCCTGGACTCCCATTATCCGGTCAGCAATGCGCTTCTGAATGCGATTCAGCCTCTCGCTGGATATTTCTCCAATTTCACCCAGAAGGAGATCAGCCTCTACTACTGCCAGACGTCCAATCCCGATCGCGCTCGCTTCCTTGAAGCCAGAGGCTACAAAGTCATAGTCCTGTCTGGTTATTACTTCATCAAACCCCGGAAGGGCTTGCTCCAGATTGGTTGATATCATTGCCACAAGCCAGTCATAATAAGGACCAGACACTCGAGCAATAAGTAGAACCGGCCGAAGATTGCCCGTTACAAGATTTGCATGAGGAAAGCAAAGTAACGCTACTTTTCCAGGTTTCATTACCAGCGTACCCTGAGGTCGGCTTCGGTGTAAAGTTCTTCTTCCTCTTCAAGCCCTCGTAATGCCTGGCACAAGGAAAACTGATTCCACTCTCTATTCTCTTCCCGGAGCTCTCTCTGGAGAAGAAAACATACAAAATCATAGACTTCTGCTCTAAGGTCCTCCGGCAAATTTCGAACGAGTTCTTCCAG
>DGDO01000140.1:0-3898 GCA_002385475.1 Candidatus Sordicultor fermentans
AATATGATTCTAAGCATCAGACCAGAAAGCATAAGAATTTACCCTGTGGAAGAAGCTAATGACCTAATCAAGGGAAAGATAAAAATACATAACTTTTTAGGTTCTGTTGTAAGGTACTGGGTGGATATCGGGAGCCAAGACATAATTGTTGACGACCACGATCCTTACCAGAAACCAATATTATCAGGTGAGGTAGGTCTTAGATTTGAATCTTTCGGAATCAATCTCTTTGGTCAATAAAACAACGCAAATCAAGATTAAATTAGGAGTTTATTAGAGAATGAATAGCATATTGGATTATGATATTGCTTTCATAGGTCATTATACAAAAGATACAATCATTTCCCCGGCAGGGAAAAGAGTTGTAGATGGTGGTGCATTTAATTATGGTTCCCATGTGGCCATTCGCATGGGATTAAAAGTAGCTGCAATTACTCGCCTTGCTCCAGAGGATTATCATGTCGTAGACAAGCTCAAGGATTTAGGAGTAGACGTATTTTTGACTCCTTCTGAACATTCAACCTGCTTGACTATAGAGTATCCGACAAATAATGTTGACGAGCGCATTTTATCTATCACAAGCTTTGCTGGACCATTCTCCCCTACAGATGTAGAAGGTGTTTCAGCAAGAGCTTTTATTATTGGTGCTTCTGTTCGTGGCGAAATTCCATTAGAAGTTATAGAAAAAATACGTGAGAAAAACGCGCTTATTTCAGTAGACGTGCAGGGTTTTATGCGGGTAAATCACGGCGGCAAGCTGGTTTATGATAATTGGCCAGAAAAAAAACATGTATTGATGTATGTTGATGTACTTAAAGCAGATGCTGTTGAATCTGAAATGCTTACGGGAGAAAAAGATATAAAAATCGCTGCCCGGAAATTATCCGAGCTAGGACCTGATGAGGTGTTGATTACTCACCAAAATGGGGTTTTACTATACGCCAATAATAACTATTACGAGGCTGAATTTTACCCCAAAAAACTAGTGGGCAGGAGCGGACGAGGAGATACCTGTATTGCAGCCTATATGGCACGAAGATTGACGACCCCTCCTCCCCAGGCCATTGTCTGGGCTGCAGCAATAACAAGTTTGAAGATGGAGAATGAAGGACCTTTTCAAAAGAGCTTATCAGAAGTAGAAGAATTACTTAAAAATAAATATTATCCAACGGATCGGCTTAAAGAAGAAAGGTGACTTTGATAGTTATAAATGGGAAAGGAGAAGCTACTATGAAACTAGGATTTAATGGAGCTACCACCATGAAAGCCGGCTTAATTGAAGATGCTGAGGCCAGTAGCAAAGCTGGTTTTGATTATTTAGAGTTGAGAGATAATAAACTTGAAGAGCTATTAAAAACTAAGAGCCTGGAAGAAATTGACCACTCTTTTCAAGAGCTCCACATCCAACCAATAGCTGTGAATTCTCTGGAAAAAGCAACCCTACGAGATGGAACCGGCTTTAAAGAGATATTAAAAAGAGCTGATGTGCTCTGCCAGTACGCTTCTACCCTTCACTGCCCTATATTAATTGCCGTACCAAGTTTCTTAGAAAGTTCGAGGCCTACTAAGAAAGAAATTAAAGAAAATGCCCAGATGGTACTCAAGAAATTGGAAGAGCTATCTCGTTCCTACGGAGTAAAAATTGCTTTTGAATTTTTAGGATTTGTTGATGCCTCAGTAAATACACTTTCCTTTTGCAATGAAATAGTGGAAGAACTGAATAACGACCGGATAGGTATGATAATAGATACTTTTCACTTTTATCTAAGCGATGAGCCTCTCTCGGTGATAGAAAAAATTAATCCTGAAAAAATCTTTTTAGTACATATTGCCGATGCTGAAAACCTCCCTAAAACTCAGCTAAAAGATGCTAATCGAGAGATGCCGGGAAATGGGGTAATACCTCTAAAAGATATCACCCAAAAATTAAAGGACATAGGGTATAAAGGAGTTTATTCTATCGAGCTTTTTAACCCCACTTATTGGGAATGGGAACCAGAGCAAGTAACCAAAGTTTGTTATCAGAAAATGCGGGAACTACTGAGTTAAAAAATTTTAGCCGCTTTTGAGGAAAAAACCGGGATAAAAGCAGTTAATCGCTACCCTCTTATCCCGGTTATGTGTTCTATAGGCTATTTATCTGTCCAATGTAAGGCAGTTCGTAAACTGATTTCCATCCTTCACTCATTGGTTCTCTCAAAAAAGGCTCCATTTCTTTAGGATCACGTAAACTAATCTTTTCTACTGGTGGTAACTTACCCGCAGGATAGGTTTCTAAAATTTCATCATGCACTAAAGTTAAGTATTTCAAGATAGCTGCAATAGGTCGTTTAGCCTTCTCTGCACTAGCTCGAGTAGGATGGCCTACTACTCCTTCGGGAGTAGCTGCTCGCTCAATTGCGGAATGTCCTTCTCCTTGTTGCCACATCTGTGGGCGACGATAGGGGTCAACTGAAGTATCAAAATGACCACCGGGCAATAAAGGTTCTCCTTCAGCATCAACTGCGTACTTCATATCCAACATCTCGGGGAATAAAAGTAGAGACACCGAAGCTTCTGCCTCGTCAGCATGAACAAAATCAGTAGTCAGACTATCCTCTCGATCAATAGGAGTGAAGAATTCTCTTACTGCTCGGTGCCAATCGGTTACTCTTATAATGGCAGGTAGTTGATAACGTTTGAAAAATTCTTGAAGGCCTGATTCCAGTATCCATAGCTGTCCATGGTTGTTAATCCAAATTTGCTTTCGGAAGCCATCATTCCAAAGACCTAACATAACATTGATCACTGTTTCTCGAATTACATCCTCAGGCATAATAATAGTACCAGCCATTCCAAAGTGATGATAAGGATGCCCCCCGTAGTTTAAAGGAGGCAGGGCCAGATTGACCGGTGCTCCTTTTTTTGCAGTGTAGCGACGGACTCCTTCACAAATCTGGGTTACCATAAAAGTATCTAAGCCACTATTGGCATAATCACCATGACATTCGGTACAGCCAACTGGAACCAAGACAATATCATTTTTACGGCGATTTTCGATGACATGCCGGCGGGGAGTAGTCTGAATATAGCTACCTGCTTTTCCCAATTCTGGTGGAGAAGGAATCTCATATTCCTTTAGAATCTCTTCAATTTTACTCATCGGGGCATCAAATATTTCCTTCTTTAACCGGCCTACTTGAGTATTCTCAAATACTATTTGAGGATACTCTGTAGTAAGCCACCGATCATCCTTTTTGTTAGCCATCTTACATCACTCCCTATATAGTTTAAATTTTCCTTATTTAAATCAATTTATTGGTAATTTTATAAAACTTCCCTTAATTAGAGAATCTTTAGCCGCATATCCCATTTCTACTGCAATTTTACCGTCCCATCCACCCACTGGAGGTTCTCGATCCTCCTGGATACATTTAATAAACTCTTGCATTTCCGCTAAATATGCTTCTTGATATCTTTCCACGAAGAAGAACAGTGGTTTATCAGTTCTGGTATCTTCAGGACCATTAATAGCCACTTCGGTTTGCCTTGGGTTTCCTACTGTTACGCAACCCTCTGGGCCAAAGATTTCTACCCGCTGGTCATAACCATAAACTGCCTTCCGGCTATTATCAATTGTTCCCCAGGCGCCTTTTTCATATTTCAATATAACTATTGCAGTATCGATATCTCCTGCCTCTCCAATTGCCGGGTCAACTAAGCAACTGCCAACTGCCATAAGCTCTACTACTTCTTGGCCCAAAAGGTAGCGAGCCATATCAAAATCGTGGATAGTCATGTCTAAAAATATTCCTCCCGATACTTTAACATAATTAATGGGAGGTGGCTCAGGGTCTCTGCTGGTTATTCTCACTAAATGAGGTACTCCAATCACCCCTTTAGCCACAAGCTCTTTGGC
>DGDO01000140.1:4223-10426 GCA_002385475.1 Candidatus Sordicultor fermentans
GCTTCAGAGATTATTTGAGCATGGGTATCAGTAGAAGAACAGATTACTACCGCATCAATGTCATCATTATCGAGCAAAGCTCGATAATCCTTTTCTGCCATAGGAATCTCTAACTGAAAAGCCACTTCACGAGCGCTTTCCTCAAGTATATCCGCCACTCCTAATACTTTTGCTCCCGGGATTAGATATTTTAAATTACGAGCATGAAGTCGTCCAATCCTGCCCACACCAATTATACCTAAGTTAATTTCTTCCACTTTTTCGGTCACCCCTTTTTACCTTTTATTTGTCCTTTGGGTTTTTCAATCGTTTCCTTGATAAGCTAGCTAATTTCTTAATTCTTAAGTTTAAAAAAAACAGAGATAAAAGGTTATCCCAAAATGATAACTCCTGGCTTAGTTTTTTTAGAATCGAACCAATTATAAAAACCGGTTTCAGAGTAAGGTATTTTTACCAGTTTGTCAATAGCAAATCATAAAGATTCCAGTAGAACTTTAATAGAAAATCAGTTGCAGAATAATATTTTTAAAACGAGTTACTTGTCAAATCTTATAAACTATTTTATAATTAGAAAACGGTTCCAAAAAAAGGGGGGTAGAAATTTTAACGGCCTAATTTTGAGAAATAAACTCGCAACACAAAAGCCATCCCCAATTGATAAAAAGGAGGTGATGTGACAAAAATTGTTTGAGTTAAATAAAGTTGTTGCAATTGGAAGAAGCAAGATAAGATTAGTTCAGGTGAATTGCTTCTTAAAAAGCTGGAGATGACTAATTTTTAATTAATTGGAGGGTTAAAAAATGAGATTTGGCAAAAAGTTACTTTTAGCTTTAACGGTAGTTTTGTTATCCACTCTTCTTCTGGGAGTTGGTTTAGCCCAAGAAGAAGAGGTTAACGTATGGGTAGTGGTGCATGGAGGGATAGCCGATCCTTTTTGGAAACGGGTAGAAAAGGGAGTAATGGATGCGGCTACCAACCATTCTGATCTGGAAGTCACCTACACTGGCCCCTCGGAATACAATTTCACCGAGTTTATAGCTGATATTGAGGCTGCTGTTGCCAGTAAACCAGATGTCTTAGTGTGCACCTTAACCGAACCTGACGCAATGGATGAGGTATTACGTACTGCTATCGCTGACGGACTCCCGGTAATTGCCATTAATGCTCCTGACTTACGCGAACCACCGGAAAACCGGATCCCGGTCTTAACCTATGTGGGAGAAGATTCTTACCATATAGGAGTGGTAGCAGCTGAAGAAACCCTAAAACGATTTACCCCCAAGCGAGCACTGTTTGTCAACCACCATCCCGGAGCTCGTAATATCGAATTGAGAGGTCAGGGATTCATTGACACGCTGGGGAAAAATGATATTCCGGCCGAAGCACTTGATATTACAGCCGATGCCGTTCAAGGAGCTGAAATTACCTTAGCTTACCTCGTCGCTCATCCCGACACCGAGGTTATCTTTAGCACTAATACTCTCCGCACTGAAGCTATTGTAACTCGACTTCTAGATGAAGGAATAGATGTAGGAAATGAAGTAAAAATTGCCTCCATGGATATGTCTGAAAAAGTTCTGGAGTATATTCAGGAAGGACAGGTAATGTTCACCCTTGACCAGCAGCAATATTTGCAAGGTTATTTAGGAGTAGAATTTGCTTACCTTCATGCTAAATATGGTTTTACTCCTCCACCAGCACCAGTTTCTACCGGACCAGGAGTTATTACTGCTGAGAATGTGCCTCAACTAATGGAGTTATCAAAACAAGGTTATCGGTAAGAGACCTAAGTGGCGGGATCATCTGGTCCCGCCCAACCTGGCTAGGAGGTAACTACAATGTTAATTATACAAAACCAGGAAATAGCACATCATCAAAATGAAGGCATCCGTTCTAAATGGACTTTTGAAGAATTGAGGAAAATTCCAGAATTCGGGGCATTAATAGCCTTTTTAGCCCTTTTTATTTTTTTTGCCATTTGTGCTCCTCGATTTTTTTCTCTTCGAAACATCACTTCTCTTTTAACCATTATAGCTGAATTAGGTATTATGACAGTCGGTATATCTTTCTTAATGATTGGAGGAGAAATAGATCTTTCCGTCAGTAGTGCATACGCCACAGCTGGTTTTGTCTTTGTTACTTTAGCTAACATTTTCACCTTCCCTCTCGGTTCCCTGTTAGCCTTCATCGTTGCCTTGTTGGTTTCCCTATTAATAGGATTTGTCAACAGTCGAGTAGTATTGAGAGGAGGTATTCCTTCTTTTATTGCTACCCTGGGGATGATGATGTTCTTGCGGGGGATTCTTCTGGGAATCACCGGCGGACGCTCTATTTCCTATGCTGGAGATAGCTTAGTTCCCAGCTTGTTAACCGGAATTATGGCCTATAGATTTAGACCATCCCATTTCTGGTTTATAGCTATAGTAGTCGTTTTTTCCTTTATTCTCAATCACACCGTATTTGGTAACCGGGTATTTGCCACGGGGGGAAAGAAATTAGCTGCCTATACTATGGGAGTTAATGTAAACCAGGTAAAAACTGCCTGCTTTATGATTTCATCTGTCTTAGCCGGTTTATCAGGGGTGATTGCCATTAGCCGATTTAGCTTGGCTAACGTCTCTTTTGGCCAGGGGATGGAGCTGGAAGCAATCGCAGCTTCAGTAATTGGAGGTACTCTTATGACTGGAGGCTATGGTTCAATCATAGGAGCAGCCTTAGGTGCAGGCATTATGGGGATGGTGCGAACTGGTTTAGTTATGGCAGGTGTCCCCAGCTATTGGTACAACGCCTTTGTGGGAATAATTTTGGTTATAGCTGCCGTGGTAAATTTAAAGCTGAGAAGTACCATTCTGGGAGAATAAAGAGGTGGAGAGATGAATCCGAAACAGCCATTAGTAAGAATGGAGAATATTCAAAAAAGGTTTGGAAAGGTTAGAGCCCTAAAGGGGGTAGATTTTGAGGTTTACGACCAGGAAGTAGTAGGACTTTTAGGAGATAATGGAGCGGGTAAATCTACTTTAATTAAGATCCTGTCCGGAGTCTATCGGCCCGATGGGGGAACTATATATTTCCAGGGTGAGAAAGTAGATATCAATTCCCCTGAGGAAGCCCGCAAACTGGGGATTGAAACTGTTCACCAGGACCTCTCCTTGATAGAGAAAATGAGTGTAGCTCGAAACTTTTTCCTGGGCAAAGAACCTACCAAAAAAATAGGCCCTCTGGAAATCCTGGATTTAAAAAAGATGAATCGTGAGTGTATGATTGGTCTTAAACAGATAGGAATTGAGCTTCGCTCTCCCACCGAATTCGTTTCAACTCTCTCTGGAGGCGAAAGACAAGCCATTGCCATTGGCAGAGCGGCTTATTTTGGAGCCAGAATTCTTATTCTGGACGAACCCCTACGTAATCTATCTATTCGGGAACAACGAAACACATTAAATCATATTCAAGAAGCCCGGAATAAAGGGTCTTCGGTCATTTTTATTACTCACAATGTTCATCACGTATGTCCAGTGGCCGACCGGATAGTGCTGTTAGAAAATGGAGAAAAGCTAGGAGAAGTAAAAGCAGGAGAACTGACCCCGGAAGAGATTGCCGAATGCATTGCTACTGGCCAGATGATAAAAGTTAACTAAAAAGAAGAGCAAAGGATCAAGGATACAGTAAGCGTCATAGCAAAAGCAGTGCCGCTTCGCTACTTTACTGCTTCCTTAACTTATAATTTTTGAGTAACTTTTATAGAGTTAATGTTCCTTTTCATCCACTTCAATGCTTTCTGGCCAATATTCTACCCTTCCCGTGGGGATACCCACAGCAGTGAACGCTTTGAACCCATACTTATTACTTTGCTATAGTAAAGTAAGATGGAAAATAGCAAATTTCTCCCTTGTATTATCAAAAGTGACACCCTATTCTTTATTTTTGAGATATAATAATTTTCTATTATTAGGAAAAATTCAGAAAATGCGATAGGTGAACAGGTTATATGGAAGAGGATATAGAAGAATACTCCACAGAACGAAAAGATACACTCTCAAAGTTTAGAGAAGGGATGATTGCTTCTCTCCCTATTTTTATTGGATACATACCAGTCGCAGTAACTTTTGGGTTATTAGCAAAATCAACAGGCCTGACTCTCCTGGAAACATTTCTTTTTTCTGCCTTAGTATTTGCCGGTGCCAGTCAGTTTATGGCTCTGCAGCTTATCCAAGGAGGTGCAGAGCCAATCCAAATCATTGTAGCAACCTTCATTATGAACTTCCGCCATTTTCTTATGAGTTCACATCTATCTGCTATTTTGCCCGCAAAAGAAAAGCCATGGCTTCTTCCATTTTTAAGTTTTGGCATAACTGATGAGTCTTTCGCATATCTTTCTACCTCTCATGCCTCTAAAGAAGTCGATTTTATCCTAGGCCTTGAATATTCAGCTTATGTAAGCTGGGTGGGAGGAACTGTCACCGGTTATTTATTTGGTAATATACTACCTCCTATCCTTCAAGCCAGTATGGGATTGGCACTTTACACTCTTTTCATCGCTCTTCTCGTTCCTGAAGCTAAAAGATCTCTCTCGGTGGCAATAACTGCTGTAATAGGAGGATTAACGCATTCATGTCTTGCCTGGCTCAAAATTTTTTCTCCGGGGTGGAATATAATTCTAGCCATTCTAATAGCCGCAAGCATTGGAGCTTGGATAATAGATGAAGATGAAGAGGAGGACCAATGAATAACATTAAAATAATTATAGGAATGATGATAGTTACTTTTATTCCCCGTTATCTTCCTTTACTGGCCTTTTCTCGACTTAATATTCCTAAACCACTTAAGAAACTTCTCCGATATATTTTTCCTGCTGCTCTGGGAGCATTGATACTTCCGGGGGCAATAACTGCTATTCCTAATTATCCTGCTGCGGCCGCAGCAGGTATTGCTACAGCAATAGTCTGCTCCTGGTTTAGAGAAGAAATTTCCCTGACTGTATTTTTGTCAGTAATAGTCACTTTAATCAGCTTATACCTTTTTGGCTATTGAGTTTATATAGTTAATCGCAAAAGCCTTGTAATACTAAGGCTTTTACTCCAGTGTATTTTTATGCTTTTGTCTTACATAGCAATAAACTGCTTAACTATTTAATCAATTCCGGGAGCTGTATCTCATAAACATGAGACCATCTCTTACCAGTCACAAATAAGCGATTATTTTCAGCATCATAAGCAATACCGTTTGGAACATCTTCCCTTGTATTTCTCTTTTCTTCAAGCTGGCTAACATCGATCCACCCCACCACTTCACCGTCCTGAGAATCTATTATGGCAATAATATCAGTATGCCAGACGTTGGCATAAATTTTACCGTTAATGTATTCTAACTCATTAAGCTGGTCAATGAGTTTTCCCCCTGAGCTAACAGGCAATTCTCTTATTAAAGAAAAGTCCACAGGATTAAGAAACCGCAACAAATTAGAACCATCACTTACAATAAGGTGACTTCCATCATAAGTAACACCCCATCCCTCATAAGGGTAATAGAGGGTTTTTTCCAGTTCTAAGGTATCCTTGTGATAAAGTAAGGCGACTCTTGACTTCCACGTTAGTTGAATTAAAGTAGAACCCACGATAGTAAGGCCCTCACCAAAATATTGGTCTTCAATTTCTACTAAATGGATGATTTCTCCGGTAGAAAGGTTAACCTTCCTTAAGCTTGATTCACCATGTAAACCAGTACTTTCATATAAAAAACCATTTTCATAAACTAATCCTTCAGTAAAAGCTCGAGGGTCGTGAGGATAGATAGCTATCGCTTGAGCCAGATAATAAGGGATATCTTCATTTTGAGACAGATACAAAGCAAGTGAGTCATAAGACTGAGCGTCAGCTTTTGTGAAAATAAGAAAGAACCAAACAACAGCCCCCAATATTCTCCAGGTAATTTTACCAGTAATAGTAAATTTTTTCATATCTTTCATCATTGTAGCATAATTTTTATTTTGAACCGAAGTTTTTACAACTGAACTCATCATCAACAAAAAAATGAGATATAATGGTCTTGAACAAGAAGGATAAAAGGAGGAATAATTATGGATTACACTCACCAGGAAATACTCCGGCAACCCACTACTTGGGGAAAGACCCTAAATTATCTCCAGGAGAAAGAAAGCTATTTTTCTCAATTTTTAGCAGAAACACATGATAATGTCATTTTTACGG
>DGDO01000113.1:0-18141 GCA_002385475.1 Candidatus Sordicultor fermentans
AGATGTGTATAAGAGACAGGGGTGCAGGAGATGTATGGAAAGCGGGATGGATTCTTTGCTCTCAAGATGGAGGAAAATAATAAATCAGTTAGAAAACATTCCCCATTTATCCATCATTCCTCAGCCGGAGATGAAGAATTTTACCACCTGGAAAGTTGGAGGAAAAGCTCTTGCTCTCGTTGAGGTGAGAAATGGAGGATGTTTGGATGAGGTCGTTTCCTCCTGTGAGAGAGAAGGGATAAAGTGGAAAATTTTAGGACGGGGCTCTAATGTTTTAGTAAAAGATGAGGGATTTCCTGGAGTGGTGATTAAATTAGGAGGAGAGTTCTGCGAACTGAAAAGGGAAGGAAATTGTATAGAGGGGGGGGCAGGAGCTCCTCTTTCGCATCTTGTAAGCTTTGCTCGGGAGGAGTGTCTGGGAGGGATAGAGTTTTTAGTGGGAGTGCCGGGGACAGTAGGAGGAGCCGTCAGGATCAACGCTGGTTGTTTTGGAAAAGAAATCGGTCCATTGGTAGAAAAAGTAGAAATACGGGAGGAAAATGGAAATAGGGAATGGTTAAATAGAGATGATTTGTTTTTTTCTTATCGATATTCTAATTTAAAAAAAGAGAAAATAGTGATTTTAAAAGCTGTTTTTAATCTCTTTCCTGAAGAGCAAGAAATTTTAGAGGAGAGAATTAGGGAATTTTGCTACTTACGCAAGGAAGGACAACCTTTGGAGTGGCCTTCTGCGGGTAGTGTTTTTCTTAACCCGGAAGGGAATAGTGCTGCTCGGATAATAGAAGAAATGGGTTTTAAGGGCTTACGTCTGGGAAGGGCCCAAATTTCCTCCAAACATTCTAACTTTATTGTTAATTTGGGGGGAGCAAAATCCTGGGAAATAGAATATCTTATGAACTGGGTACAAAAAGAAGTATATAAAAATAAAGGTATCTGGTTAGAAAGAGAAGTAGAACTATGGCCTTAATGCAGAAAAGAACCAAGCTTTTTGGACAAATCTTTTTTTTTATTTTATTTTAGGACTATGTTCCTTTGCCTTGTTCAGTTTAATTTTCCAGACGGGAATTTTTAAGGTAAAAAGGATAGAGATAAGTGGTAATCAATGGCTACAGGAAGAAGAATTATTGAAGGTAGTTAATATCCCCGTGGGTAGTAATATTTTTGCTCTCCGTCCCTGGGAAATCGAAAAAAGGTTAGAAGAGCTTCCCCAGGTAAAGGAAGCAAGAGTGCGTAAATCTTTTCCCTATCTTGTGCAGATAGAAATAAAAGAACGTCAACCAGAAGCCTGGGTAGAGGTGGGAGACAAAGTTTTTTGTGTAGATGAAGAAGGAGTAGAAATCCCTGCTTCATCTACTGATTTAGTAAGGGTTTACTTGCCAGAGAATCGAAAGAGTTTATTATTAGAGTCGCTGGACTTGATTAAAGTTTGGAAGAAGGAGTTTGAACTTCCTCTTTCTGCTGTGACAGTGGAGAATGATAGGCTGTTTATTTTACAGCTACAAAGTGGTATATTTATAAGATGTGAAGGGGTTAATAATTTGAAGAAAAAATCGGCTATTCTTAAGCCCTACTTGAGAGATATAGCGGTAAAGTACCTGGATGTAGGAGGGTTTGATCTTCGAGTAGGAGATGATCTGGTTATAGTGCCGAGCGAGGAGGATGCGTTTTGAAGAGTTGGCGCTCCTTGGATAGCCACTCTCCTATTTTGGGAGCGGTGGACGTGGGAACTAGTAAAATTTGCACCCTGATCGGGCAGAAAAAAAGCAGTGCTATTGAGGTTCTGGGAGTAGGATTGAGTAGCTCTCGGGGCGTAAGGAGAGGGAAAATAATAGATATTAATAAGGCAGCAGGGGCCATCAGAGAGTCATTTTCTTTAGCTCTGGAAATCGCTCGTGCGATGCCCGATCTTGTGTATGCCGGAATAGCCGGTGATGGCGTGTCCTCTTTTAACCTGGAGAATGAAGTTTTTCTTAATAAGGGAGGACGAGAAATTAATGCTCGAGATGTAGATAAGGTGCTGGAGGGCTCTAAGGCAGGGGTAAATCTGGAAGGGAAAAGAATACTCCACCTCTTGCCTCAAGAATATATAGTGGATGATCAAACAGGGATAGCCGATCCAGCGGGTATGATTGGCTCTTCTCTTCGGGCAAAGGTTCACTTAATTACTGTAGATGAGAACCAATTTCACAATTTCTCCAAAAGTTTCCAGCAGGCGGGTTTAGAAGTTCATAGGTTGGTTTTTCAGCCTCTGGCTTCTGCTCTGGCTGTTTTGCACCCCATGGAGAAAGAAATGGGGATTACTCTGGTGGATATAGGAGGAGGGACTGCAGATATAGCTATATTTTACGGAGGCTCTATGCGTTATTCAGGAGTAGTTCCTCTGGGAGGGGAGAGTATTACCTCTGATTTGGCTGTAGGTCTGCGAACCTCCCGGGACGAAGCGGAAAGAATCAAATTACACCATGGTTGCGCTTTCAGCCGGCATATTCCTGATGATGAGGTTATTGAAGCTAAAAATTTGGGACTTTCCTCTCTGCAGACGGTAAAAAGGAAGTATGCTTGTGAGATAATAGAGGCACGAGTGAGAGAGCTATTTTTGTTGATCCGTCGAGCGATTAAATCTTCAGGTTTTTATCCTCTTTTGCGGGGAGGAGTGGTTTTGACTGGAGGAAGTGCCCTTTTGGAGGGTATTGCAGAATTAGGTTCTTCTATTTTAGAATTACCGGTGAGAGTAGGTTCCCCGGAAAGTAAAGACCATGTGGGAATGATCCAAACTGTATCTCATCCTATGTTTTCTACTGCTTGTGGTTTACTGCAATTTGGTTTGGAGGAAGCGACAAAAAGAGGTAGAAAATCGCTGGTTCTCGACTTAGAGAATCGGGGGTCTAAAGTTATAGATTGGATTAGAGACTTTTTTATGCTGGACTAAGGGCGGAGGGTGATAGTCATGCGTTCGAATTCTCAGAGGCTTCGCAACGGAAAGGTAAACATAAAAGTTATAGGTGTGGGTGGTGGGGGAGGTAATGCAATTAATCGTATGATCCAGGCTGGCCTTAAAGGGGTTGGCTTTGTGGCTATGAATACTGATACTCAAGTTTTAGAAAGATCTTTAGCCGATGTCAAATTACAGATTGGAGCAAAGCTAACTCGAGGGTTGGGAGCGGGTGCTAATCCAGAGATAGGCCGAAGGGCGGCAGAAGAGGATAAAGAGAAGATTTTTGAAATTCTGGAAGACGTAGATATGTTATTTGTTACTGCCGGCATGGGTGGGGGAACAGGCACTGGAGCATCACCGGTTGTTGCTGGCCTGGCTAAAGAACTGGGCATTTTGACTGTAGCGGTAGTTACTAAACCTTTTACTTTTGAGGGTAGAAAGAGGATGCGCCAGGCAGAAGAAGGTATTGCTCTTTTGCGGGAGCGAGTAGATAGTTTAATTGTGGTTCCCAATGATAGACTCTTGCAAATTGCCAGTCCCTCTACTTCAGTAGGAGAGGCTTTTAGCATGGTGGATAATGTTCTTTTGCAAGGGGTAAAGAGCATTTCTGACCTCATAAATATCCCGGGGATAATCAACCTGGACTTTGCCGATGTCAAAGCTATAATGGAAGGAGCAGGGACGTCTCTCATGGGTATCGGTAGAGCTGGTGGTGAAAACAGAGCCAAAGAAGCGGCATATCTCGCGGTAAGCAGTCCTCTACTGGAAATACCTTTTTCTGGTGCTAAGGGAGTGCTCTTTAATGTTACTGGTGGTCCTGGTCTCAGTATCTGGGACGTGAATCAAGTAGCAGAAGTGATCACCGAATCTGCTTCGGAAGAAGCTAATATCATTTTTGGAGCAATAGTTGATGAGAAAATGAAAGACGAGGTAGAAATTACCATTATTGCTACAGGGTTTGATCACGGTGAGGAGGAAAAGGAAGAGAGGGTGAGCGAGATTGCAGACTCCTTCTCCTTTGATGACCTGGATGTTCCTGCTTTCCTGAGAAAAAAATAAGTTAATGGTAGAAAGTGCCAAAAATTACTGGGAGGAAGAGCAGGGGATTTTTCCCTCCAGTAAAGTGGGTAAGTTTTTGTTTGCCCTTTGCTTTCCTGGAGATTATTCTTTAGGGATGACTAACTTAGGTTACCAGTCTATTATCCGTCTTCTTTTTGAAGCCCCAGATTGGCGAGGAGAAAGGTTTTTTTGTGAGTATGGCTCCCGCTCTTTAGAAAGCGGTTTACCTCTTAATTCTTTTGATATGATAGGATTCAACTTCTCTTTTGAGCTGGATATCCTTAATCTTCTCTCTTTACTGCAGGAGGGGGGGATTCCTCTTTTTGCTCGAGATAGAAAAGAAAAAGACCCCTGGGTAATAAGTGGTGGTCCTGCTGCTACTCTTAATCCAGAAATTCTCGCTCCCTTTATGGATCTTATAGTGATAGGGGAAGCAGAAGAAATTTTTCCCTTAATTCTTGCTTTATGGAAGGAAGGGGAGGAAAAAGGCAAAAGCAGAGAAGAAAAGAAAAAGATTCTGGGGAATATTCCCGGGGTGTATATCCCCGGTGGGGTTAAACCCCTTTATCAAGGGGGAGAACTTCAGGGTTTCGAGGCAGAAGAAGGGTTTTCTTTTCCAGTAAAAAGACAATGGGTAGACATTAATGAATTCGAGACTCGTACTTTCATCTATACCCCTTTTTCCTATTTTCAGGGTGCCTCTCTGGTAGAGGTAAGCAGGGGTTGCAGGTATCATTGCTCTTTTTGTGCTGGTAGAAATATATACCATCCTTTACGCAACAGGTCTTTAGAATTGATAGAGAAAATGATTGACCATGTTTCTCCCTGGTCCGATAAAATAGGTTTGGTAGGGGCGGATTTATTGTCTCACCCCGCCTTGGAAGAAATAATAAAGTACGTGTTTAAAAAAAATAAGAAACTCACTTTTTCTTCTCTTTCCGCTCTTTCTCTTGTGAGGAAAAAGAATCTGGGGGAGTTATTTTGTGAAGGAGAAGTTGAAACTATAACTCTTGCTCCAGAAAGTGGAAGTTTTCCTGCTCGAATAGTACTGGGAAAAGGACTTTCTAACGAGGAATGGATAGATTTGATAAAAGAACTTTTAGAACAGGGGATAAAAAGAATAAAACTTTATTTTATGTTAGGTAAACCGGAGGGAGGGGTAGAAGAAGATTTAGAGTTTCTAACAAAATTGGTTGCTCGAATAAAGAATCCTCAGCAAGTTTTAGTTTCTTACAGTTTTTTAATACCTAAACCTCATACTGCTCTTTCTGATTGGAGGACTCCTTCTATTCGGGATTGGGAAAGAGAAAAAAGAATCTGGGAAAGAGGTCTGGGTAAGCTGAAAATTCCTTTTTCTGGAGAGAGCCCTCGGTTAGCCTGGATTCAATTGCTTCTTGCTCGGGGAGATCGCCTCATAGGAGAGAAAATTCCTCAATTGTTGTCTCATCCTCACCCCTGGTCCTTTAGGGCATGGCAATCTTTACTCGGGGAGCTGGGTAGAGATGATGAATGGGTGCGTTCACCCTGGAGAAATGTAAAGCCCTGGCAGGTGGTAGATATGGGGTAAGGGAAAATTGGGAAGCAGTCAAAGAAAAGATTACTATTTTTTCTCAGCGAGCAGGAAGAAACCCTGAGGATATAAAAGTAATAGCAGTTACTAAAGGGGTAGAAGTGAGTAAAATTGAAGATGCGATTTCGCTGGGCCTGATTTATCTGGGAGAAAACAGGGTTCAAGAAGCGCTGAAGAAAATGCCTCTTTTACCTGAAGAAGTAGAGTGGCACTTTGTGGGTCGATTGCAGAGAAATAAAGCGAAAAAAGTGGTAGAATTTTTCCAGTACCTTCATTCTTTAGATAGCATAGATAAAGGAGAAGAGCTGGAAAAAAGAGCAAGGGATTTGAATAAAAAACTTCCGGTTTTGATTCAGGTTAATCTTACCGGTCGAGAGACTCAGGGGGGAGTGAGAGAAGAAGAATTGCTATCTTTAGTTTGTCATATTGCTCAGTTCTCTCATTTAGAACTGAGAGGTCTTATGACTATTGGTCCCGTTGGGGGAGAAGAACAAGAAGTAAGGAAGATTTTCTCCCGTTTGCGAGAACTTAAAGAAGAAGTGAATCGCGAAATGCCCCGGATTACCAGTTTTCAGGAGTTATCTATGGGGATGAGTGATGACTTTCCCTGGGCTATTTTAGAGGGAGCCACTATGCTACGTTTAGGTCGAGCTATATTTGGAGAGAGGTAGAGAAAATGGAAGATAGTATACTTTTTGTTGGTTGTGGAAATATGGGAAGTGCTCTAATCCGGGGTTTATGTCGAGATAACTGGCATAAAAAGTTTCGGTTTTTCCTTCTGGACCAGGTGGTAGAAAAAGCGAGGACTCTGGCTTCTTCTTTAGATTTAGAATGGGTAGAGAACTTAAATAATTTAGAAGCTCCTCGTTTTGTATTTTTGGCTGTGAAACCTAAAGATGTGAAAAAGGTTCTTCTTTCTCTCCGGAATTTTTCTCAGTCGGTTTTCGTTTCAGTGGCAGCAGGAGTAAAAATCAAAGATTTGGAAGAGCTTATTCCCCAGCAAGCGATAGTGCGAATTATGCCCAATTTATGTGTGGAAGTGGGAGAAGGTGTAGTTCCGGTGTGTTTTTCTCCGATGGTGAAGACCGAAGAACGGGAAGACCTTTTATTTCTTTTTTCTTCCCTGGGATGGGTTTTTGAAGCAGAGGAGGAGGATTTGGACCTTTTTACCGCTCTCAGTGGTAGTGGCCCAGGTTTTATAGCCCTTTTTATAGAAGCTCTAGCCGATGGAGGGGTGAAGATAGGTATCCCCTGGGAGAGGAGCTTAAAAATAGCTACTCAGACTGTATTGGGCGTAGCGTCTCTTTTAAAATCCCGGGATATGCACCCTGCTCAGCTCAAAAATTGGGTGGCTTCTCCCGGAGGGACCACCATTGCCGGGATAAAAAAAATGGAAGAGGGAGCTTTTAGGGGGTTGGTGATGGGAGGGGTAGAGGAGGCTTATAGGCGAGCTAAGAATATAGAGGATGAGGAGGAGAAAAAATGAGCTGGTGGAAACCGGAAGAGATACGAGAGATTGATTTTAACCGCTCTATTCGCGGTTATAATGAACACGAAGTACGGGAGTTTTTGGAAGAACTGGCTTCTCAAATAGAAAACATGGCAGTAGAAATGGAAAAGATTTTGCAAGATAATCGGGAGCTTAAAAGAAGATTGGCGGGGAGGGAAGAAAAGCTGGCTGAGATGGAAGCCCAGATGGAGGAGTGGGAAAAGCAAGCAGAGGTGGAGAGAGAATTAGCCAAAAGGGAATCTCAAATGGTTTTAAAAGAAGCAGAAATTAGAGCCCAAAAAATTATTGAAGAAGCTCTGGAGAGAAAAAAAGAGATCGAAAGAGGATACCAGGACCTTTTGGAACAATATCGTCTTTTTCAAATTCGTTTCAGGTCGTTGTTACAGACTTTTATGGATAGTTTAGAATGGAAGGAAAAAGACTGGGATACTGGTAAAGCTTTGGAAGAAGGAAATAAGGAGGAAAAAAAAGAAGAAGGAGGAGAAATAGCTCGTTTTTCTTTTCAGGATTTTCAGGAGGATAGTCGGCTGAGAAAATCATGAACTCTAAGCCTGGAAAAGGAAACATTAGATGGTTGTGGTTTTCTCTGGCTATAGCTCTGGCCTTAATTGCTGATCAGCTGACCAAACAGCGGGCTATTAAAAATCTGGCTGAAGATTCTATTGTTCTTATCCCCGGGATTCTTACGCTTACTTTACGTCACAACTTTGGCAGTGCCTTTGGCTGGAAAATAATGAGTAAAGAAGGATTGGCCTTAATTACTGTTTTTATCACTATTGTCCTTCTCTGGATTTTTATTAAAATTGCTTACATCAGAGGAATTTCTCTCTTTTTAGCCGGTGCCTGGGGTAATCTTTTAGACCGCTGGCGCTTTGGATATGTGATAGATTTTATAGAGCCCTCCTTCTGGGCTACTTTTAACTTAGCTGATGTTTTCATCGTGATGGGAATTATTTTAATCCTCTTAAGTTTATGGTTTGATGAAAAAAGAGAAAATTCAAGTTTATGAGCCGGCTTTTTGTCGGATAGATATCTGGTTGCATCGTCACTTTCCAGAAGTTTCCCGCTCTTTAATTACCAAATTGATCCGTGAGGGAAAAATAAAATTAAATGGAGAAATTATAACTAAAGCCAGTAAAGAGGTGCGCCCTGGAGATATACTGGAGATTTGCTGGCCAGTAGAAGATATTTCTCACCCCCCTCCTCAATTTTTACCTTTAGACGTGATTTATGAAGATGAAGATATCCTGGTGGTGAATAAAAGAGCCGGGCTTGCTGTTCACCCCGCCTCTTCCTGGGGAGAGGGGACTTTGATAAATGCTCTCTTTTATTATCAAATCCCTCTTCCTCAATATGGCTTTCCCCTGCGTCCCGGCATTGTTCATCGCCTGGATAAAAACACCTCCGGAGTAATGGTAATAGCCAAGCGTGATATAGCTTACCTCCGTCTGATAGAAGAATTTAAAGCTCGCCGGGTGGAAAAAGAATATCTGGCTTTGGTGGAAGGAAAATGGCAGGGAGAAAAAACTATTGATCTACCCCTGGGAAGAAGTACTCGCAACCCTTGTCTCATGGAGGTAAGAAAAAGAGGAGGAAAAGCAGCTTATACGGAGATAGAAGTAGTGGGGAGAGGAAAGGAATTTTCCTTATTGTTAGTGAAACCAAAGACAGGAAGAACTCACCAAATTAGAGTTCATCTTGCTTCTCAAGGGTATCCAATAGTGGGGGATACAGTGTATGGAAGCAAAAAAGGAAAAGAGCTTTTCTCCCGTCAAGCTTTACATGCTTTTACTCTTTCTTTTAACCATCCTTCTTCCGGGGAATGGGTTTCCTTCGCTGCTTCTCTTCCGCAGGACCTGAGAAAATTTATCAATGATTTTATAAAAATGTGAAGGAGGTTTCACTCTTGGATTTAGGTCTCAAGAATAAGATAGCAGTAATAACCGGAGGCAGTATCGGAATTGGATATGCCGTAGCTCAAGCTTTTGCTCGGGAAGGAGTGCATTTAGCTCTCTGTGCTCGAGGAGAAGAAAGAGTGAGGGAAGCAGCACAAACTATCTCCCGGGAATATGGAGTGAAAGCTGTAGGAGTTAGAGCTGATGTATCTAAAGCAGAGGATATCAATAACTTTGTAAAGGAAATAGAAAAAGAGTTTGGGGGAGTAGATATTTTAGTTAACAATGCCGGAACGGGAAGTGCAGAGAAGATTGGTTCTTTGTCAAATAGTGTTGGTGAAGAAAAGCGGAAACAAATATAACACCGCTTACTATTAAAATAAATATAATCTAACCTAATAGTTTAGAGAGGATATGCATCATCCCCTAATCTGTTTTTAATTGTACTAGATTCTGAGTGATAAGGATTCGATTTTTAAAATAGTTGCAGAATAGAATTACTGCGGTGCAAATAAAATTAGTTTTTTAACATAAAATGATAATACTGTATGTGACATTGTTTTGTCATAGAGGAGAAAGCATGAGATGAAACCAAAAGAAAATAAAATGGGTGTAATGCCTATTAAAAAATTGCTTATAAATATGTCTTTGCCTGTGATGATATCTATGTTTGTACAAGCTCTTTATAATGTGGTGGATAGTATATTTGTAGCTCAAATTAGTGAAGAAGCTTTAACTGCTGTTTCTTTGGCTTTTCCTATTCAAAATCTTATGAGTTCGATTGGAGTGGGTACAGGAGTAGGAATTAATGCTCTACTTTCTAGAAGTCTTGGAGAAAAAAACTTTAAGGAATCTAATAGAGCTGCTAATAATGGAATTTTTTTAGGATTTCTTAGTTATTTGGTTTTTCTTATATTTGGAATTTTCTTTACCGAGATTTATTTTAAAGCACAAACAAAAGACTTAGAAATTTTTTCCTATGGGATATCTTATTTAAACATTATTTGCACTTTTTCTATTGGTGTATTCTTTCAGATTATATTTGAGCGATTACTACAATCTACTGGAAAGAGTTTTTATAGTATGATTGCCCAGGGAACAGGTGCTATTATTAATATTATTTTAGATCCCATTTTTATCTTTGGATACTTCGGATTTCCTAAAATGGGAGTAGCGGGTGCAGCAATTGCAACAGTATTAGGGCAGATCGTAGCAGCAATTTTAGCAATTATTTTTAATATCAAGGTAAATCATGAAATCATAATCAAAATAAAAGGCTTTCGTCCTTGTTTAAAAACCATTCAGAAAATCTATTCAGTGGGAGTTCCCTCTATCATTATGATGGCTATTACATCTGTGACTACTTATGGAATGAATACAATTCTTATGAAGTTTTCTTCAACAGCAATCGCTGTTTTTGGAGTTTATTTTAAATTACAAAGTTTTGTATTTATGCCGATCTTTGGGTTAAATAATGGGATGGTTCCAATTCTAGCTTATAATTATGGAGCCCAGAAAAAGGAACGCATTCTCAAAGCAATTCAATTAAGCATTATTTATGCTTCCTGTATTATGCTGTTAGGCTTCATTGTAATTCAATTATTTCCTAAACAATTATTATCATTGTTTAATGCATCAGAAAATATGTTAAAAATCGGAGTTCCTGCTTTACGAATTATAAGTCTTAGTTATATTTTTGCAGGATTTTGTATTATATGTGGATCAATATATCAGGCGTTTGGAAATGGATTATTGAGTTTGATTACTTCCGCTTTGAGACAATTGGTGGTTTTGTTACCGTCAGCATATTTATTGTCTTTACTTGGAAATGTAAATTTTATATGGTGGTCCTATCCTATTGCAGAAAGCACGTCTCTTATATTGAGTATTGTCTTTCTTAAGTATATCTATGATAAAAAAATTCAGACCATAGAAGATAGGCAAAAAAGTGTTTCTTATTCTAATACAGAAAATAGTATGAATTATATATAAAAAACCTTTTGGTGTTTGTTTAAAAGTTTTCTTATGCCTTGTTTTGATTTTTTGACAAATGTCAAACGATATTGTTAACAAAGGAAATGAATATAATTATGGACACATTTAGTTGAACAAGAAAAATAGAAGTTACGAAAAGAGGTTATTTAACGATATCCAAAACTGGCAAACGTTATTCTGATGAATTTAAAAGCAGTGATTAACAGAGAGTTTATCAGTGAATGTGGTGTATCAAAGACAACAATTTACAATTGGAATAGAAACTTCTCACCAATTCAGGCTTCCGGAGAGGCAATACTCAACTTCTTTTTAGGATATAGGGCCTATTCCCAGAGGCTATACTATTTTTAGTTGAAATAGTATAGCCTCCTTTTTTTGTCTCCTCGCAGGTATTGTAATATATAACAAATGTATTTTACATTTGAAATTGATAAGTTATTTTACCCTGCTCAACCTTTAAATAGAGAAGGGAACATTCTGTATGTAGCACTAAGGTAAATAATAATTTTGTGTCAGGAAGTAACATGGTTTTTCTTATTGTTTTACGTGTTTTGCTTTTTATTGTCCAGGTTATTCAGAACAGAAAAATGTTTTTTCTCCTTAAAAATTGAAATGGAGGACTTTTTTCATTAAAATGAGTATATACTGAATTTGATGAGGAGGAAGAAATGTTAGAAGAATTAAAACAAAAAGTTTTCGAAGCTAATCTTCTTTTACCCAGAAACAATTTGGTGGTCTTAACCTGGGGAAATGTCAGTGAAATTGACCGGGAATCGAACCTGGTGGTAATCAAACCCAGTGGTGTTTCTTATGAAAAATTAAGACCAGAAATGATGGTGGTGGTAAATGAAAAAGGGGAAGTGGTAGAGGGAAACCTCAAGCCCTCAGTGGATACCCCTACTCATTTAGAGCTCTATCGCCAGTTTAAAGATATTGGTGGAGTGGCACATACTCACTCTACCTGGGCAACTATCTGGGCTCAAGCGGGAAGGAGCATTCCCTGTCTGGGAGGAACCCATGCTGATCATTTTGCTGACGAAATCCCCTGTACCCGGGCATTGACTAAAAAAGAAGCAGAAAGCAATATGGAATTGAATACTGGGAAAGTGATAGTAGAAGCTTTTAAAAATCTGGACTACCATGAAATTCCTGCTGTTTTAGAGGCTTTTCATGGTCCTTTTACCTGGGGCAAAGATAGCCTGGAGGCAGTACAAAATAGTATTGTTCTGGAAGAGGTAGCGAAAATGAGCTATTTCACACTGGAACTTAACCCCCACGCTGTTATGCCCGAGGAAATCATAAAAGTTCGTTACTTGCGGAAACACGGAGCACAAGCTTACTATGGTCAAAGTATTACCTTGTAAGAGGGAATATCTTTCAAGACCTGGAGAAGCTAAATGGTATTTCTTTGAATATTCCTTGTAAGGTCACCATGATAAATTTCAGTGAAGAGGTTTTTCCCGGATTTCTTAGCCGGCCTCGTTGTTTGGAATTTCTGTCCTTTATCTCGATCTGATTTCCGGGTTTTTTCTTTCAAGTTTACGAGAGGGGTGTTTGTGTTCGATCTTCCGGGAAGAAAAAGGTACTGAAGAGGGGAAAAAGTGAGAAAAGTGTTTAAGTAAATAGGGCGAAGGCTACTTGGGACTACGCTTTGAGGAGAGATATACTCCTTGCTTTCCCCCCCCTTCAAGGTTACAATAATTTGGGTCGATACCAATTTTTTAAAAAGAAAGGAGAGAAGAAAAAATGAAAAAGCGGAGTTTTTTGATGTTAATCATTATGGTTTTTCTTTTACTTCTTCCTTCTGTTTGCTGGGGAGAGGGAAAGAAAATCGGGCTTATCCTGGCTACCGGGGGATTAGGGGATAAATCTTTCAATGATATTTCTTACGCCGGAGCAGTACGAGCCAGTGAAGAATTAGGGGTAGAGCTCGATTATGTGGAACCTCAAGCTGTGGCTGAGTTCGAGGGCTACCAGCGAGATTTCGCTTCTTCACAGGAGTATGAAATTATTGTTTGTGTGGGTTTTGACCAAGCTGACGCTCTGGATAAGATTGCTCAAGAGTTCCCAGAGCAGAAATTTGCTCTCGTAGACATGACAGTAGACCAACCCAACGTGGCTTCCCTTCTTTTTAAGGCTAATGAGGGAGGATTTCTTCTGGGAGTACAAGCTGCCTATATGAGTGAAACCAAAAAGATTGGTATAGTGGGAGGCATGGATATCCCCTTAATCAGAGACTTCTTCATAGGATTTAGAGAGGGAGTAAAATGGGCTGACACCGGAGCAGAAGTATTACCTACTGCGTATGTGGGAGCCTGGACTGACCCTACCAAAGGAAAAGAGCTGGCTCTTAGCCTTATTGACCAGGGTTGCGATGTAATATGGGCGGCAGCAGGAAAGAGCGGACTGGGAGCGCTGGAGGCTACAAAAGAAAGAGGCGTATATGGTATGGGAGTGGACGCCTGCCAGTGCTATCTGGGAGAGCGTATTATTGCCAGTGAAACCAAAAGAGTGGATATTGCCGTGTATGAAACCATCAAATCTGCCTTTGAGGGTACTTTCCAGGGAGGAATTCTGGAAAAAGGAGTAGCTGAAGGGTGGATAAGTAATTGTCGCTTCCCTGAAGAACAATCTTTCTGGGAAGAAACTTTCAATTTCAAGCATCAAGTAGAAATACCTTCTGAGGTGATGCAAAAAGTTGAGGAAGCCCGGGAAAAAATAAGTAAAGGAGAAATAAAAGTTCCCCGTCCAGAAGAATTTGGCGGCTGAAATGTCCAAAATCTTACAAACCATTGGTCTCACTAAAAGCTTCCCCGGGGTTTTAGCTAATGATCATGTTGATCTGGAAATAGAAGAAGGAGAAATTCACGGACTACTGGGGGAAAATGGGGCGGGAAAGTCAGTTCTTATGAGCACTATCTACGGGCTTTACCGCCCCGATGAGGGAAAAATACTTATACGAGGAAAAGAAGTAGTAATTGATTCTCCCCATACCGCTATTAAACATGGTATAGGAATGGTACACCAGAATCTGACTCTGGTTCCTTCTTTTCGAGTATGGGAAAACATTGTTCTGGGAAAAGAAATCAAAAAAGGCCTATCCTTAAATGAAGAAGAGACTCTCCGCAAACTGGGAGAGCTATTAAAAGTGGCCAGTTTTGAGATAGACCTGAGAGCCAGGACTG
Organism: Candidatus Sordicultor fermentans; assembly: GCA_002385475.1. Lineage (GTDB taxonomy): Bacteria > Atribacterota > Atribacteria > Atribacterales > Caldatribacteriaceae > Sordicultor > Sordicultor fermentans. Next base: position 14,150 of record DGDO01000113.1, read on the forward strand.
AAGAACTCTCTTTAGGCTCCCAACAGCGAATAGAAATTCTGAAGGTTCTCTACCGGGGGGCGGAAATACTTATTTTCGATGAACCTACCACCATTCTCACCCCCCAGGAAGTAGATCAACTAATGGAAACCTTCCGAAGTCTCAAAAAGGAAGGGAAAACTATAATCTTCATCTCTCATAAATTGAAGGAGATATTTGCAGTCTGCGATAGAGTTACGGTGTTGAGAAAAGGTAAAAAAGTGGGAACTTTACCCATTGAAGAGGCCACTCCCGAAAAATTAGCAGAAATGATGGTGGGAAGGAAAGTGCTATTTTCCCTCCCCCGAGGGAGAGAACCAGGAGAGGAAGTTATCCTGAAGCTGGAAAATATAACCACTCCAGAAGAAAAAGGAAGAGTCACCCTCCGGGATATTAACTTTAATCTTCACGAGGGAGAAATTTTAGGCATTGCCGGAGTGGAAGGAAATGGACAGAGAGAGCTGGCTGAGTTGATTGTGGGATTGATAAAACCTCAGACAGGGAAAATCATCTTTCAAGGAGAAGACATTACCTTCCTTTCTCCCAAAGAAAGAATCAAAAGAGGTATCGCTCACATTCCTGACGACCGCCTGCGGCGAGGAATAATAGGTGATTTCACCGTCTGGGAAAATTTAATCATTGGTTTTGAAGACCAGCCCCCCTTTATAAAAGGAAAACTAACTCTCAACCATTCTTTTTTAAGGCAATTTTCCGCCCAGAAAATCAAAGAATTTGAGATAGATACTCCAGGAGAAAACGCGCTGGTAAAAAACTTAAGCGGAGGAAATCAGCAAAGAGTGGTTTTAGCTCGTGAGTTATCAGGAAATGTAGCTCTTCTGGTGGCTTCTCAACCTACGAGAGGCTTGGACATAGCTGCCACCGAATATTTAAGAAACAAATTAATAGAGCTCAAAAATCAAAACAAGGGAGTTATTCTTATATCTGCCGACCTTGACGAAATTCGTTCTTTAAGCGATAGAGTTTTAGTGCTATACGAAGGTAAAATTATGGGTGAGCTTTCTCCTCAAAGTGATGAATACCAATTTGGGCTTCTTATGGGAGGGAAACACATCGATGAAGCTTTTATCTAAAAAATCTCTTTCCTCTTTTTCTATTCTCCCGGAAATTATAGCTATCCTTCTGGCTTTTTTAATCAGTGCTCTAATACTATTATTTTCTGGTTATTCACCTCTGGTTGCTTTTTCTGCTCTTTTTCGAGGAGCCTTTGGCAGTAAAAATGCCTGGGGGCAAACTTTAACCCAGGCTACCCCCATTCTTTTCACTGCCTTAGCATTTCTTCTCACTTTTCGGACGGGAATTTTCAATATTGGAGTAGAAGGGCAATTTTTAATGGGGGCTATAGCCTCCGCTTTAGCTGGAATATATTTCTCCGGTCTCCCTGCTCCTCTTCATATTGCCCTTTCTCTTCTTGCAGGAGGAGTGATGGGAGCATTGTGGGGGTTAATTCCGGCTCTCTTGAAAGCTTATTTAGGAGTGCATGAAGTTATCACCACTATGATGATGAGCTATATTGCTTCTTATCTTACCAGCTACCTGGTTAATTATCCTTTTAAAGCTCCGGGTTGGGTAGCCCAAACTGAACCTGTAGCCAAAAGTGCTCTTCTTCCCAAAATCCTTCCCCCCACCCAGCTCTCTCTTTCTTTTATTATTGCTTTATTTTTTTCCTTTTTAGTGTCTTTTTTCCTGTTTCACACCTACTTAGGTTTTCAGGTCCGGGCAGTGGGCTTAAATCCCGAAGCGGCAGAAAACAAAGGCATAGCTATCAAAAATCGCCAGATTTTGGCTTTCCTTCTGAGCGGTTTTATTGCTGGCATAGGTGGGGGAGGAGAAATATTAGGAGTGCATGGTCGATTTGTAGATGGGTTTTCTCCGGGATACGGATGGGATGGAATTGCGGTTGGTTTAGTGGGAAAACTTCATCCAGGAGGCTGTATTTTAGCTTCTATTCTCTTTGGTATGCTCCGGGCGGGAGGTATGACCATGACTCGAGTCACCAAAGTACCTCTGGACCTTTCTTTAATTATTCAATCTCTGGTCATAATCCTCGTTGCTGCTCCTTACTTTATAAAAACAGTCATTATGAGAAGAAAGGATTTATAAGATGGAGATAGGAGTGCTATTTAACCTTAGTATGTTACAAGCTACCATTCGTATGGCCACTCCTCTTACCTTTGCTGCTTTAGGGGGAATGTTTTGTGAAAGAGCGGGGGTTGTTAATATTGGTTTAGAGGGAATTATGCTCAACTCTGCTTTCTGGGCAGTATTTGCCACTCATTTTTCCGGTAGTCCGGGAATCGGGCTTTTAGCTGGAGTGCTTTCTGGAATGGCATTGGGAGCAATTTTAGCTCTTCTAACCGTAAAATATTATGCCGATCAGATTGTTATAGGAACAGGAATAAATATTTTTGGATTGGGCTTTAGTGCTTTCGTATGTCAGAAAATTTGGGGTTCTCGAGGAGCCTCCGGAGTAGTAGCAGGACTTCCTCCTCTTCATTTTTCTTTTCTGGATAAAATCCCCTATCTTGGACCTCTTTTAAACAATAATACCATTCTGGTTTATATTTCTTTTTTAGCTTTTATTCTTTCTCATTATTTCTTGTTTTATACTCCCTGGGGCTTGAGATTGCGAGCAGTAGGAGAAAACCCTCAATCAGCTGATACAGCAGGAATTGACGTGCATCTCTACAAAATGATTTTTGTTACTATAGGTTCTACTTTAGCAGGGTTGGGAGGGGTATTTCTGTCTCTTGCCCATCTCAATTTTTTTGCCTGGGGTATGACCAGCGGTAGAGGATTTATTGCCCTGGCAGCCATGATTTTCGGTAAATGGACTCCGGTAGGGTGTTTCTTGGCCAGTCTTCTCTTCGGGTTTGCTGATGCTCTACAGATGAGAATCCAGACTCTGGGGATATTACCTCCCCAGATTATTTTGCTCCTCCCCTACCTCATAACCATTCTGGTTTTGACTGGTTTGGTAGGAAAAGCTACTCCTCCCTCTGATTATAAACCCTATATTAAAAAGTAGATCATACGGAGGCACACCACCAAGGTGAAAAGAACAAAAACTCTGGTTTATCTGGGGATTCTTACCACCTTAAGCATAGTTTTAACTCGCTTAGCCAGTATCCGCATTCCCTTGGGGGGAGTAGAGGCAATTCGCATTGGTTTTGGCCAATTACCGGTGATAATGGCCGGGATATATTTTGGGCCAGGGTCAGGAGCTCTGGTAGGAGGGCTATCTGACTTTTTAGGCTTCTTTCTAAATCCTATGGGGCCTTATCTGCCTCACTTTACCCTTACTGCTATTTTACACGGGCTGCTTCCCGGGCTCCTATTTCACCGTAGTTCACAACCTCTCAGGAAGAGAATTTTTTGGTCTATAGCTATTCCTCAAATAGCAGTAGGGATTTTCCTCACCTCTTATTTTCTGCATTCTATTTTCGGAATACCTTGGAACATCCTTCTTCTTCCCCGCCTGGTCAGTGCTTCTCTCCAGATATTCATTTACTTTTATCTTTTACTTCTTTTATCCCGAAGTCCCTTTTTATCATTTGCTTACCTTCAAGATTCTCACCAATAGGGAGAATTTATTATAGCGTTCTGTAAAACCTGTTATAACAGTTAACCTTAGCGGAGGAAAAAACTTCAAGCTATATAGGACCAAAAAGCAAAGCCTTGCGTACAAAACCTGCTGTGCTCGCCTTTTTCCGTCATCCCCGAAATCCTTTATTGGGAATCTAGATGCTTTTAAAACCATGGACCCCTGATAGAGGCTTTAGGGGTGATGATACTTCCTTCTGTCAATGTATCTTAAGAGGGCGTCAAATAACTCATGGATGAGTTATCTTAACACCCCTATTGACAAATTCAAAAAGAGATGATAATCTATGATTGCCATCGGTTCTGAGGGATTAAGCCGGAGGGTGGGGGAAAGAGCTTCTGTTTGAAAGATA
>DGDO01000113.1:18340-24063 GCA_002385475.1 Candidatus Sordicultor fermentans
GAAGTCCATCCTGAAATTTCTCGCTAAATGCGAGAAAGCAAAGGCTAAGGTCTGTTAGAACCGGTGGCTTTTTTTATATCTTTTCTTATAATTATCGAAAGCCCTCTTTTTAGGTAGATTGTGGCGTTCTTTGGTAAGTAAAGGGTATCCTTAACTGGTAGGAGAATATGAAAGAAAAGAACGTGGTGGGTTACTCCTTTTTGCAGTTTGAAAATCTTTCTTCTTTCCCCGCTCTCGAGCATTTTATCACAACCCGTCATCCTCTTCTTGATTTAAGTCAGGAAGAAGGAAGGAAGAGGTTAGAGTGTATTTTAGGGGAAAGGGATATTTTTACTGTGAAACAGGTACACGGAGCACAATGGGTGGTGGTGGAAGAACATTCTTTCCCTTCTTCTTTTGAGGAAACTCAAGCTGATGCCCTTCTCACTCAAAGAAAAGGAGTGTATCTGGGAGTGAAGGTAGCCGATTGTCTCCCGGTGATTTTCTTCGATCCAGAAAGAGAAGCTCTAGCCCTTTTGCATGCCGGATGGAGAGGAATAATACAGGGAATTCACCTTCGGGTAGCTCAAGCAATGAAAAACCTCTTTTCTTCCTCCTATTCTCAACTGGTGGTGGGAATAGGGCCAGGTATTGGAAAATGCTGCTTCTCGGTGGGGGAAGAAGTTGCGGAGCTTTTTGAGCAAAGGGAACGAAGAGGGGGAAATGTGGATAGAAAAGAAGGGAGATTTTTGATAAACTTAAAAGGCTTTCTCTTTGACGAATTAGTAGACCAGGGATTTGACCCTCACAAAGTAGAAGTGGCTCCTCATTGTACCTTTTGTGAGAAGGAGCTCTTTTATTCCCATCGGAGAGAAGGAGAGGGAGCGGGAAGATTTATGCTTCTTGCTTCTTTAAAAGAAGGATGGTGATGAATTTGGAAGAAGGGATTGTAGCTCGTCATCTACTGGTAGAAATCATTGGCTCGGCTTCTTTGAACGAAAAAGAGACCATGGAGAAATTTTTACAAGATCTTGCCCAGGTCTATGGCAGTGAAATTTTAGCTCTTCAAGTCTATCAGTTTCAGCCTTTTGGGTTGAGCGCTCTTCTCGTTATGCCTGAATCTCATGTGGCTGTCCATACCTGGCCTGAACATGGCTACGCTGCTTTAGATGTTTTTCTCAAAGTGGATTTAGAACCTCAGGAAAGCATTCCTTTGATTGAGCGATATTTTGCTCCACAGGATGTAAAAATAAGAGAATTAGAGAGGGGAGTGAAAAAGAAAAATGGAACTCTGGTACATCCAGGATTACATCAATGAATACAAAATGGGGCTTAAAGTAAAGGAGACTATTTTTCAGGGGAAAACCCGCTTTCAGGAAATTACTATTTTGGATACCTATCTCTATGGGCGGGTTTTGCTACTGGACGGGATAGCCCAGCTAAGTGAAAAAGATGAGTTTATGTATCATGAGATGTTGGTTCATGTTCCTATGTTTTCTCATCCTAATCCCGAAAAAGTGCTTATAATCGGGGGAGGAGATGGAGGGGCTTCTCGAGAAGTGCTGAAACACCCGGTAAAAGAGGTAACCCTTGTGGATATTGATGAAGGGGTGATCGAAGTTTGTCAGAGATACTTTTCCCAGCTGGGAAGATGGGATGACCCTCGTCTTACGGTTTTAATTGAAGATGCGTGTCAATACATTTCTTCTACTTCAGAAGTTTTTGATGTCATTATCATGGATTCTACTGACCCTCTTCCCCATGGGGTGGCAGAGCCTCTTTTCAGTCCGGAATTTTTTGAGCAAGCTTTCCACCATCTTTCTCCTCAGGGGATAATGGTTTCCCAGATGGAACCACCCTTTTTCGATGTAGATAGGGTAAAAAAACTATGGGAAGGCTTTAACGTTTTCCCCATAGTAAAACTTTACTGGGGATTGGTTCCCACCTATCCCGGGGGGATCTGGAGCTATGTCATTGCTTCTAAATCTCAAGATCCCCGGCGACAGGAAAGAGTTCCTGATTTTCCCACTCGTTATTATTCACCCGCTATTCATCAGGCTGCTTTTGTTTTGCCCTCTTTTTTAGAGGAAATGCTGGAAAATCAGAAAAGAGATGAAGAAAACTTTAGCTAAAGTGGCCACTCTTTACCTCCTCGAGCAAGCAGGGAGCGTTGGTGATAGTAAAGGCCCTCTATTTCTGCCAGCTGAGAAAATTGCTCCCAGGGTAGAGTCTCGTCATCTTGAGGGAAAATAAAGGAGGAGAATTTACCAAAATCTCTCACTGATAAAGGAGAAGAAAAAGCTGCTCCCTTATCAGTCGGGAGCACATGGTTTGGCCCGTAACCATAGTCACCTAAAGCTACCGGTGCCTGAGGCCCTAAAAATAAGGCACCGGCATTTTTTATTTTTAACCAGTCTTTTTCCGGATTCTCAGTTATGATCTGTAAGTGTTCGGGAGCGAGAAAATTGACTGCCTCCCAGGCTTTTTCTTTGTTTTCTACCTGATATAAATAAATGGGAATTTCTCGAGAAAAAGAAAGAGGTTGATTTTGTAACTCTCTTTCTAAATATCTTTTAGTTTCTAACAGTATTCCCTCATCAGGGGAGAGGAGAATACTTAAAGAGAGGGGGTCATGCTCTGCCTGAGCCAAAAGGTCCAGTGCCAGCCAGTGAGGCGAGGCGGTTTTGTCGGCTACAATTACTACCTCTGATGGCCCGGCTAAAGAATCAATACCCACTACTCCCTGGAGGAGTTTTTTAGCCGCGGTAACATAAATATTACCCGGACCCACTATTTTATCTACCGCCGGCAGAGAAGAAGTGCCAAAACAAGCACCGGCAACGGCCTGCGCTCCTCCTACTCGATAAACTTTTTTTACTCCCAGAAAGAAGGCTGCGGCTAAAATCTCTTGTTTGACTTTCCCCTGGGCATCAGGAGGAGTGAGAACTATGATTTCCTCCACTCCCGCTATCTGAGCAGGAATAACGGTCATAAGAAGAGAAGAAGGATAAGGAAATCTCCCTCCCGGTACATAACAAGCTACTGAATGCAGGGGTCTCCACCTTTCTCCCCAGAGAGATGCGGAATGCTCTCCCCACCAGGAGAAAGGTTTTTGCCTTTCGTGAAAGCTTCTCACCCTTTTTTCTATATCAGAAATAATTTTCTGGAAACTTTTATCCATTTCTTCCCAGCTATTTTGGAGCTCCTTTTCTTCTATGAGCCATTTTTTTATATCGCAACCATCAAATTTTTTGGTATAGTAGTGAAGAGCCCCGTCTCCTTCTTCCATCACTTTCTCTACAATTTCTCTTACTTCTTCTTCCACCTTTTTTAGTTTTTTATAGAGTAATTGGCGGCTTAACTGAAGGCTCTGAGACAGTTCTTCCTGGTCAGGAAGAGGCTTTATAACTATGGGCACTTTGGGCATATTAAATCACTCCCTTCAGTTCTTTTACTAAAAGATAAATTTCCTTAGAGTGAGTTTTAATGCTTACGGGGTTAGCCACCAATCTACCCGAGATGGGAGCGATTTCCTCCACCACCTGCAAGCGGTTTTCTCGCAGGGTTTTCCCGGTAGAGACTAAATCCACAATAGCATCGGCTAAACCTATGGGGGGAGCTAACTCGATTGAGCCATACAAAAAAACTATGTTAGCGGTTATGCCTCTCTCCTGAAGATATCGACGGGTGAAGTTAGGATAGGTAGTGGCAATACGCAGGGCCTCTTTTTCTAATAGTTCCTCTCGGGAAGTAGATAGGGGAGCAGCTAAAACCATAGTACATTTCCCGATGGGAAGCTCTAATAATTCGTAAACTTCATTTTCTCTCTCCAAAAGAATATCTTTCCCCACTATTCCAATATCTGCTGCCCCAAACTCCACATAAGTAGAGGAGTCTTTGGGGTGAGAAAAAATGATACGCCAGGGCAAATCTTCTTGCTCTACCACCAACCGTCGGGAATTAACAAAATCAAGGGGTGGACACTGGGGTAAGCGAGAAAGAAGCGCTAAAGATTCCTCTTTCATTCTGCCGGTAGGTATAGATATGGTTAACTTTCCCATGACTTAAACCTCTCCTGGATAATTGTTTTAATTTTTTCTTCATCCTTTCCCTGGTAAACAAGCTCTTTTCCCTGTAAAACCTGGATGTCTTCTCCTTTTTTCTCTTCTATGATTATGGGAATTCCCTCTTCTCTCATTTTTTCTGCCAGGGCAAAAATTGAAGAGCGAAAGACAGGAGGATAAGCTATGCTAATGAAGGGAGGGCGGTCTTTTTTAATGCTTTCTTTTTGCACCTCCATCAATCGCTCCAAAAACAGGGCAAATCCGCAGGCTGGCAAACTACTTCCCGATTTTTCTAAAAGTTCATCATATCTTCCTCCCGCTAAAAGTGGATACCCTAACCGGGGAGAAAAACCTTCAAATACTACTCCAGTATAATAATCAAAGTCTCTTATAAGCCCTAAATTAATAAAGGCATGCTTCTCGAGGTGAAAATCGCTGATGATGTCCCATATCTCTCCCAGATAGTTTAGAGTATCAATTAAGGGAGGACTGAGAGGGTAGTTTTTTTTCGTTTCTTCTAAGATCTCTCTTTTTCCTCGTAAAAAAGGAAGATGGAGAAGAAAAGGAAAAAGAGGGTGGGAAGAGATAGAAGTAAATTTTTCCAGAGCTACAAAATCCTTTTTCTTGAGCAAACTTTTTAAAGAGAGTTTCTCTGAGGGAGAAAGAGGAAAAGAAGATAGTACTCCCTGGAATATACCAACATGACCGATATCCAGCATAAAATCTTCTATCCCCAATTCCTGAAGAGCCAAAAGAGCCGAGAGAGCAAGAGCAATGATTTCGGTATCGGTATCTACGCCGTTTTTGCCTAAACTCTCTAAGCCCAGCTGAGTAAGCTCATCTTCTACCCGCAGAGGTGAAGAGGGATAGCGAAATATTTTCCCTACATAGTAAACCCGGTGAGGAGCAGTTTCTCTCATCTCTTTTTTGCTGTACATCCGCATTATGGAGGTGGTGAACTCAGGACGGAGAGAGACTAACTTTCCATTTCGGTCTACAAATTTGTACACCCTTTCTTTGGCTTCATCTCCCAAGGTGTTTTCCAGGGTAGAATAATATTCTATGGTAGGAGGCTCCACTTCTTCGTATCCCCATTTCTCAAAAAGATTGCGCAGGACAAACTCCATCTCCCGCTTTCTTTTTACCTCCCGGGGGTAAGAATCTTTCATACCTAAAACTAATTCCAAGCCATTATCTCCTCTCATTGAAGAATTGTTTAAACTATTTTAGCAAAATAATGGTAAAGAATCATATTATATATGTGATGAAAGAAAATTTTGATTGGTTACACCCCCGGTTTTTCTGTTTCCCATTTTTTCCTTATTTTATAGTGACATTATTTTTTTGATGTTTTTATAGTTTTCTATTTATATTAAGCATTGTTGTTATGATGTATTCAAGGTAGCCCATGCTCCCCCCTCAAGGAGTTCATAAAGGAAGCGACCTTGCTCATCGGGAAGGTTCTCTGCTTTTACCCGCATCATCAAAAAAACACCAACCTCGCTATCGTGTTCATGGTCACATTCATATTTATGATCGTAACCAAAATCGAGAAGGGCAGCTTTTTAACATCCGGGTTATCAACTGTTACAACTATTGCATCCGAGATAAACCCCTCTGACTCTGAAGCCAGAAGATAGTAACCAGCTCTCTACCCACTCAATCAGGGAAGACGATATA